>JALTZZ010000060.1 GCA_027051165.1 archaeon
CTATAATAAATTAAAAAATGATTCGAGATTTGATGAATTAAAGTGTCTTATACAAAAAATTCAAACAAATATCTTTGGTATAATGTTAGAAAATGTTAAATGTTACTAAAAGAAAATTAATGTTGGCTGAAAACTTCATGGTTAAAGATATGTTCACTTTATAAATATACATCATTAATGTTATCTTTTGACATATAATCTATGAGACAAATTCCTTTAGAGCTTGAAAAAGATTTAGAGGAGATTTTTGGCGAACCCTTGGATAAAAGCATTATCAAGGCTTTAATAAATGAGCTAAAGAGAAAGCTTTCTGAGTATATTCTTATAGATAAAATGATGAGGGAGAAGTATGGAATGAGCTTTGAGGAGTTTAAAGAAAAAAATATCGTTGAAAAGAAGGGCTATTCTTTTGAGGTTGAAAGTGATTACTGCGACTGGGAGCTTGCTGTTGACGGCATTAAAACGATAAAGGAAAAGATAAAGAAGCTTGAGGAGCTTCTATGATTGATGAGTTTATTAAGGAGGTTGAAGAATCTGCAAAAAACTTCTCGCTAAAGATAGAAGTTGTTGCGAAAACTAAGAATGCTGTTAAAATAAAAGTTCAAATAACTGAAAACATATATCTCCAGTTCTATTATAATAGCTTATCTGGAACAAAGAACTATGTTCTGATTGGATGGAACAGAAGACTTTTTGGTAGAGATTGTATTGGTGGAAGATGGCACCTGCACCCTTTTGAGAATCCCGATGAGCATGTCTTTTGTGATGAAGTTCCAGTAAAGAATTTCTTTGAGGAAGTTTTTGAAATTTTAATTAAAAATAAACTAATATAAGGTAGATAAAGAATGAAGAGAGAGATGATACAGTCAGAAGAATACATTGCTAAGGAGCTGAAAAATCTTGGCTGGAAGTATGTAGAGCAAAGTAGGCTTATTGTTGATCCTTCTCAACCCATTGCAGTAGAACATCTGAAAACCTCTTTAAAAAGGATAAATCCTGAAATAAGCGATAAAGAAGTAGAAGAGGTTATAAAAACGCTTGAATATACGCCTGTATCCTATGAGGGTGCTAAAAAGATTCTGAGGTATATAAAGTATGGTTTGCCAATAGAAGACCCAAAAACAAAGCTTCCAAAGGAGATAAAGCTGATAGATTATGATAATCCTGATAAAAACTCCTTTTTATATTCGAGGCAGGTTAGATATGGAATTGTTCCAGACATTGTTCTTTACATAAACGGCTTGCCGATTATGCTAATAGAGTGCAAGGCTATAAACGTTGGATGGAAAGAGGCTTATAAGCAGGTAAAAAGATATGAAAAAGAATTTCCTGAACTTTTCAAGTATGTTCAGCTTAGTTTGGCTGTGGCTGATAAGATAGTATACTTTCCAAACGTTCCTTGGAGCGAAGAAGTTTCAGTTTATGAGTGGAAACCAAACCCAATAGAATTCTTGGAAAAAGAGAAAATTCTTAACATTTTAAAATACTTTACCTTTTATAGGGAAAAAGATGGAAAAATTACAAAGGTTTTACCAAGGTATATGCAGTATAGAGCAGTAAACAGCATTGTTAACAGAGCTGTAAGGTATGCAAGAGGAGAAAGCGAGAGAAATAAGGGATTAATATGGCATTGGCAAGGTTCTGGAAAAACCCTTACAATGATTTTCTCTGCATATAAAATTCAGGATTTGCTTGGGAATCCGACAATATTCTTTATAGTTGATAGAAGAGAGCTCCAAACTCAGCTAAAAGAAGAGCTTAGGGCTTTGAAGATAGGTTTTAAGGTTGTAAGGTCTATACCACATTTGAAAAGAATTTTAACCCATGCTGATGGAGAAAGGGGAATTTTCATAGCATTGATTCAGAAGTTTAGGGAGGAGGAGTTTAGAGAGCTTATAAGCATGATTAAAGAAATAGGGAAAAAGAAGCTGAGCATAATGGATAGAAAAGATGTAGTGGTGCTTATAGATGAAGGTCATAGAACGCAATATGGAGACTTGGCGGCTGTTATGCGAACTGTGCTTAAAAAAGCCTCTTTCTTTGCATTTACAGGAACACCTATAGCGAAGGTTGGCAGAGATACATACGCTACGTTTGGATATGAAGACGAGCCTTACCTCGATAGATACTTTATAATTGACTCGATAAAAGACGGATATACTGTTAAAATAGCATATCAGGCAAGGCTTGATTTGGAGCACCTTGACAGAGATTCATTAGAGGTATTTCTGTCATCGAAACTTGAGGAGATTCCAGAAGAGTATAGAGAGAAAGTTGAGGAAGATTTAAAGAAAAAGCTTAATGCTATAAAGGTTGTGCTGAAGAATCCAAAGAGAATAGAGAGAGTAGCAAGAGATATAGCTATGCACTACAAAAAGCATGTTGAACCCTTTAAGGCTATGGTTGTTGCTGTTGATAGGGAAGCCTGCGTTCTGTATAAGGAAGCCCTTGATAAATTTCTTCCAGAGGATTACAGCGAGATTGTGATGACGTTTAACCAGAACGATACGGAGAAAATAAGAAAATATTTCGAAATTCTCAGAGAAAAATATAAAACAAAGGAACAGAAAGATATAAGAGAAGAGATTATAAGGAGATTTAAAAAAGAAAACGAAAAACCAAAGATATTAATTGTTACCGACATGCTTTTAACAGGGTTTGATGCTCCGATACTTCAGACAATGTATTTGGATAAGCCTCTTAAGGAGCATAGACTTTTGCAGGCTATAGCGAGGACAAACAGACCTTACATTAAAGATGGGGAAAACGTAAAAGGTGCTGGGCTTGTAATAGATTATATCGGAATATTCAAGGAGCTTAAAAAGGCGTTGTCAATATACGATGAGGCAGATATAAGAGGTGTTGCATACAACATTGAGGAAATTAAGGAGGAACTGAAGAAAAAAATAAATGAGATAATGAAGATCTTTGATGGAATACCAAGAAACTTAGATAGGGAGACAATAGATAAAGCTATAAACAGAATTGAGGAACTTGATAAGGGGAATTTATTTAAAAAGCTTTACAGAGAAATAAGAAACCTATATAGATTGCTAATTGAAGAAAGGATAGAATTTAAGCAGGATTTTGATTGGCTTACTGAGGTTTATTATGCATATTATAGGAAGGTTGAGGGTATAGATTCAGTTGAGATAGAGCAGAAAAGAGATCAGTTCTTTAAGGAGGCTCTGAGATTTATACATGAAACTATAGATGTAGAGAAAATTAGGAAGGATTTTCCAATAGTTGAGCTTGATGAGGAGTTCTTGAAAAAGGTTATGAAGAAGGAGAAAGCGAGATCGTTCTACGACCTTCTTTTTGCTGTAAACCGATATATAAAGAGGGGTGAAGCACTAATAACAGAAGATATAGTTGAAAGGGTTGAAAAAATCATTAAAAACTGGAGGGAAAGAGAAAAAAATGTAGAGGAATTATATGATGAGCTTTTATCTGTTGCAAAAACAATTAATGAGAGAAGAAAGGAAATGGAAAGACTTAAGCTTACTCCTCTTGAATACTCTTTAATTTTAGCTCTTAGGAACCACATGAGAGCAAGCACAGAGGAGCTTATAGAAATTGCTAAAGAAATTATAAAAAATACAGAAAAGGATAGATTTGAAGGGTGGAAAGAAAAAAGTGATGTTATAAAGAATATTTCAAAAAACATATTGTTTTTCCTCATTAAATATAGAGAAAGATTGGACAACATACAAAAGACGAGAGATGACATTGTTGAAAGTTTAATGAAGTGGGGATAATATGGAGCTGATATATAGGAAAATAAAGCATGCAAGAATAGAAATAAAGCCTGATGGAAAAATTGTAGTAGTGGCACCTCCAAATACTGATATAAACAAAATTTTGGAGAAAAATAAGAAATGGATAGAGAAAAAGCTAAAAGAATTGGAAAAGATAAACAAAGAAATAGAAGGTAAGGAAAACATGCTTCTTTTAAACGGAAAATTTTATAAGCTTGAGAATGGAAGTAGAAAAATAAAAATTGAAGATAGCACAATTCACTTCGATGGAGATTATAAAAAGCTCAAGAAATGGTTAAAAAATAAATTTAGAAGGGAAATTGAGGAGAAAGTCAAGCTATTTTCCTTTATACTCGGAACAAAGTATAAGAAGATATATATCAGAATGCAAAAAACGAAATGGGCAAGCTGTTCTTCTTCTGGAAATCTAAGCTTCAACTTAGCATTGCTTGCTCTTCCTGAAGAGATAAGAGATTATGTAATAATACATGAAATTGCCCATTTAATAGAGCCAAAGCATACGAAGAGGTTTTGGAAAATTGTTGAGAAATACTGCACAGATTACAAAAATGCGAGAAAAGAACTGAGTAAATATTGGATATATTTGGAGAGAAACAATGTTTGGAGAAAACTAAGGGAAATAAAATAAATAAAAGTTTACTTACTCAGCTCCTCAATCAGACTAACTAAAATTTCCTCCCTAATTCTATATCCCTTTCTAACGAGTTCCAGAAGGATAACTCTAAGATCATCCTTGGAAATATTTCCTAAGCTGTAGGCTTTTGTGAGAATCCATATAGTTTTCTTTGGCTTCAAACAAAAACTTGTAAACTTCTAATAAACCAAGTTTTTTAAATCTTGAGGATAAAATAATATCATGAACTACTGGCTATGCATAACAACAGAGGATAACTGGAAGGTTATTAAGGAGAAGAATGTTTGGGGAGTTCCGGAAAGGCATAAGAACACCATAGCTAAGGTAAAACCAAAGGATAAGCTTTTGATATATCTAAAGCAGGAGAGAAAGAAGGATAAGATCGTTGAGCCGAGGATAGTTGCAGCCTATGAGGTTGCTTCTGAGGTTTACAGGGATTCTAAAAAGATTTTTAAATCTCCGCCTAACATGAGGAATGAAACCTTTCCTCTGAGGATAAAGATAAAGCCCGTGAAAATCTTTAAAAAGCCTGTTGACTTTAAATCCTTAATCCCAGAGCTCAAGTTCATTAAGAACAAGCAGAAGTGGACAGGGCACTTAATGGGCAAGGCTATGAGACAAATTCCAAAGGAGGACTACGAACTTATAATGAGCAAGGCTCAATAATATCTTATCTCGCCTTTCTCTTCAGCCTCGTAATATTCTTTTAACCCCTTTTCAATGCTTTCGGCATGAATAATCTTAACTGACACTTTCCCAACCTTAGATTCAACCAGATATTCTATCACAGCTGTGAGAGTTTTTGGATTGAAATAGCTTGAATACAGGTCAACACCCTTAATTTCTCCCAAATCTTCTTTGATGGAATTTTTAACAATCTCAAAAGGCTTTATTTTATCTTTTTCAAAAATCTCTGCAAGCTCTTCAAAAGATAGGTTTAGCTCTGTAAATGTGTCCATGAAACAAACATAGGTTCTGTTCATCTCTATAGGCAAGAGGGTTAACCTTTGAATATCTTCACAGCTGTGAGAAATCGTCAATTTTTTAAGCATAAAACATAGAGCAAAAATCATGATCGTGAGAATACTCCCAGAGAAAGATAGAGTTATGGGGTTAATAATATTTGGCGGTCTCTACGATTTGTTAGAGTTTGACTGGAAGGAAACAAAGTGCGATGAGTGTGGAGAGGTTGTTTTATACTATAAAGAGATACCCGAAGATGCAAAGAAGGTTTACATGAAGTGTGCCGAAAAGCTCTATCCTGAGGAGTTCTACGAGACTATAAAGAGAGGTTATATAAGAGGCATGAAAAAGTATCTTGAAAGAACAAGATACATACAGTAGCAAACTTCCATTTCTCTTTTCATGTTTTCACAGCTGTGAGGATTCATATACCTTCACAGAGCCAAGGAGACGTTTTTCTCTGAGGTAGGAAAACATCTCGTATAGTTCATCAGCAACCTTGGAATACCACTCATCTGCACTCGTTTCCCTCGCCAAATAGTGCATCGCTCCCACGTTTATCGGATTTCTTCCCTGAATGAAGTCAACAACGTCGGCTGGAACACCTTTTCTAAACAGAAAGTTGTAGTGCCACTTCCTCAAATACTTCAGCCTTATCTTCCTTCTCTTAAAGTAGTTTTTGACCCCAGCAACGGTTATATCAAGCCTTTTGAGCTTCTTAGTGAACTTTAATGGTATGTAAACGAAGTAAACGTTTTTAGTTCTCCTTAAATAGTTCAGAGGATACTTCGCAAAGTTCTTGTATCTTATCAAGTTATTTTCATCATAGTTTTTAAGCATGTGAACCGCTTCCCTTATTCTTATACCGCTGTAACAGAGGAACTCGTAGAGAATCCTGTATTTCTCCATGTCTATTCTCATGTAGTCCCTTAGAACTTTCTCCGTGGGAGGTCTGTATGTATCTATACCACCTTTGGGAATCTTCACAAGCTTTCTGTATATCATCAGCGAGTTGAAGTCCAGAATTCCCGTTTCCTCGCAGAAGTTGAAAAGATTTCTTAAAGCCGTTCTCAAGTGTCTTTTGCCCCTTTCCACATTGAGCAGGCTTAAAATAGCGTTTATGTCAACTTTTCCGTTAACGTATCTGTCGAGATAGCTTATCATCTTCTTTGCATGCTCCTTGCTAACCCTCTGGTAGAGCCATGCTATAAACCGCTCTCTTATTGCATGGTAGTCTATCGGCTTAGCCTCCATCAGCAAATACTTCAAGTTTTAAAAGTCATTCCCATACTCGTGTATGGGATTACAAAAATTGTTGAAGGTATTAGTAACTCCGGGACGAAGAGTATTAGTAACATGAGAAGCTCTGTTTAAGTTGTTTTCAAAAAATGAAGTGCGACCGCCGGGATTTGAACCCGGGCTACGGGTTTGGCAGACCCGTGTCCTACCAGGCTAGACTACGGTCGCTTGACCGATATAAAATATAAAGGTTATTGTCGTAAAAGGTTTTAGAAATTGGACAAAGTTTATTATTTATGAGATTTTATACATGTGTTAATTTCCTATAAAAGGCGGTGGTTAAATGTGGAACGCAAAAGAGATAGAAGAGCTTGCAGAAGAGAACTTTGAGAAAGCATGGATGGAAACAAAGAATCTGCTTCCAAAAAAGAATTTGGACAAAATATATCCATTAACAAAAGTTAAGCAAGGGAAGCCGCATATACTGTTTGAAACTATTCAGAAACTTAGAGAGGCTTATATAAAGCTTGGTTTCGAAGAAGTTGTAAATCCAATATTTATCGAGGAAAAAGAGGTATATAAACAGTTTGGTAATGAAGCACAAGCTATTTTGGATAGATGTTATTACTTAGCAGGCTTGCCAAGACCTGATGTTGGAATGAGTGAAGAAAAGATAGAGAAATTAAAAAAAATAGTAGAGATTGATGATAAAAAAATAGAAAAACTTAGAGAAGTTTTACATGCATATAAAAAAGGAGCTTTTGGTGGTGATGATTTAATATACAAAATAGCCGAAGTCATAGAAACAGATGATGTTGTCGCAACAAGAGTTTTAAATGAAGTTTTTCCAGAGTTTAAGGAGCTGAAACCTATAGCTACAAGAATCACCTTAAGAAGTCACATGACAAGCGGATGGTTTTTAACGCTTGCAAGCCTAATTGGTAAAAAACCACTTCCAATAAAGCTTTTCTCAATAGACAGATGCTTTAGAAGGGAGCAGAGGGAAGATGAAACACACCTTAGAAGTTACTTTTCAGCGAGCTGTGTTGTTGTTAGTGAAGATGTAACTGTTGAAGATGGAAAGCTCATAGCAGAAGCCCTTCTTGAAAACTTTGGATTCACAAAGTTTAAGTTTAAGCTCGATGAAAAGAGATCAAAATACTATGCTCCGGATACGCAAACCGAGGTATATGCTTACAGCAGCAAAACAGGCTGGGTAGAAATAGCAACGTTTGGGATATACAGCCCTGTTGCTCTTTCAAGATACAAAATAGAATATCCAGTTTTAAACCTCGGCTTAGGGGTTGAGCGCTTAGCCATGGTTTTGGAAAATGCAGAAGATGTAAGAGAGCTTATCTATCCACAGTTTTATAAGGAGATAACCTTAAGCGACAGAGAAATAGCGAGCATGCTTAAACTTGAGGAAACGCCAAGAAGTAAAGAGGGTTTTGAGATTGCAGAATCTATCATAAAGGCGTGTGAAGAGCATGCAGATGCTGAATCTCCCTGCGAATTTTTAGCTTATCGTGGAAAGATCTTTGACAGAACTGTAGAGGTGAAAGTTGTTGAAAGGGAAGAAAACCAGAAACTCCTTGGTCCAGCAGCTTTTAACAAGATTTATATAATAGATGGCAATATATACGGATTAGCACAGAGTGATAAGGGATTGTTTATAGGATTGAGATATATAGATGCAATAGCATACAAAGTAGCATCTCTTGTTGAAAAAAATGCCCTTGTTGGAAATGATTTTGAATATAAAGTTAAAATTGTTAGAAATCTTGGAGATATAAACCTAAGGCTTGATGAGGCTGTATTGAGATATATTACAACAAAGAAAAAGAAAATAGATGTTAGAGGTCCAGTATTTATAACTGTAACGGTAAAATATAAGTGAGGGGGAATGAAGGTTAGCGTGTTATTTAGCTCTGGAAAAGACAGCTCGTTATCTGCACTAATATTAGACAGACTTGGCTACAAAGTAGAGCTTGTAACAGTAAACTTTGGATTGCTCGATACATACAAATTTGCAGAAGAAACTGCAGAAATACTTGGATTTGACTTTAGAGTTAAGAAGCTTGATAGCGAAATCCTTGAAAAAGCGTTGGAGATTCTTATTAAGAAGGGATATCCAAACGATGCAATAAACTATCTGCACAGAGTTTCCGTAGAAGAGGTGGCTAAAGAGGCAGAGAGCGAGGCAGTAGCAGATGGAACAAGAAGAGATGACAGAGTTCCTATGCTGAAGCTTAGCGAAATTAGAAGCATAGAAGATAGATACAACGTGGAATATATTGCTCCTCTTTGGGGTTTCGGGCACAGAACTATAAAGAGGTTTGTTGAAAGATTTTTTATCGTTGAGATTGATGAAAGCGACAAAGTTAAAAAAGCCGATTATGAAGCGGAGCTAAGGGAACTGCTAAGAAGAAGAGGATATAATGTTTACAATTATTTTCCAAAGGAGCACATGCAGTCAAGGGTTATCGGGATTAAACATTAGAAAAATTTTATGGTAAAACCGCAGTTTTAAAAGTTGCAGAACATTTATAAAGGTTAACAAAAGATTCTATTTCATGATTTTAAGGAACTGCAAAGCCTTGATAAATGGAAAGATCGAGGAGGTAGACATTTTAATCGAAGGAGAAAGAATAAAAAAAGTTGGTAAAATAATTAGGGGCGATGAATCAATAAATATAAGAAAGAAGATCGTTATTCCAGCATTTATAGATGTTCATGTTCATCTGAGAGATTTTAAAGAAAGACACAAAGAAACAATAGAAACGGGAACGAAGGCAGCAATTTCAAGTGGAATAACAACTCTGATAGAGATGCCAAATACGGAGCCGAGCATAGATAATATGGAAAATTTAAAAAAAAGGATCAGCATAATAAACAAAAAAAGCTATGTGGATGTGGGGATATTTTTTAAATTTACAGATAAGATTGAAAAAGATGTTGAGGATGTTTTTGGATATAAATTCTATATGGATAAGCCGTTTAGCGATGAAACATTCATAAAATCGTTTGAACTTGGAAAAATAGTTTGTTATCATGCAGAAGATTATAAAATAATAGAAGAAAATAAAAAAAAGTTTAGAGAACATCATAAGATAAGGAACTGCAAAGCAGAAGTCATAGCTATACAAAAAGTTGCAAAAAATGCATTAATAAAAAGAAAAAAAGTTCATATATGTCACATATCCTGCAGCGATTCTCTCAAATATTTAAATGAATATACAACATGCGAGGTTACACCTCATCATCTGCTTTTAAACAAGGAGCATTACGAGGAATACGGCGGTATAGCTAAGGTAAATCCACCACTAAAATCGAAAAAAGACAACATATATTTATTAGAAGCTTTAAAAAAAGGCAAAATTGATATTATAGCAAGCGATCATGCACCCCATTCTATATCTGAGAAGGAAAGCGAGGATTCACCTTCTGGAATTCCAAACCTCGACGTGATGGCAAAAATTTTTCTTACGCTTGTAAAAAGAAATGTTATATCTCTTTATGATCTATGGAGACTCTATTCAAGAAATCCAGCGGAAATATTCGGAATAAAAGAAAAAGGTTATTTAAGAGAAGGATACTATGCGGATATGGTTGTAGTAGATTTTGATGCCAAAGGAAAAATAGATCCAGATGAGTTCTTTTCCAAGGCAAAATATTCCCCTTTTGAAGGATTCAAGTATCATGGCGACGTAGAAATCGTTTTTTTAAGAGGGAAAATTGTTTACTACGATGGGGATATCGTTGAAAAGCGGGGAAGGTTTATTTTTAGAGATTTTTAATCGTTAATCTAATATTTTCTTTTATGGAAAAAACTGGTGTAGTGGAGCTTCCGCTGCACTATGGAAAAGCTCCTAAATGGCTGCTTATAAGAATGGAAAAGCTCTCAAGAGAGATATTCAAGCTTATTGTTGAAGAATTTGAAGCAGATGGAGCTGTTAAGAGGCTCAGCGATCCTCTTTGGTTTCAAGCCCTTGCATGCGTTCTTGGCTTCGACTGGCACAGCAGCGGCACTACAACGGTCGTTACTGGGGTTCTGAAGAGCACGTTGAGCTTAGAGGAGCATGGAATAGGTGTGGCTGGCGGCAAAGGTAAAAAAGCTCTTGAGGCTCAGAATGATATAGAAGTTATAGGGGAAAAACTTGGTTTAAGCGAGAGTAGAATTGAGGAAATTAAAAAAGCAAGTAAATTAACAGCTAAGGTTGACAACAGCCTTGTTCAAGATGGATACGATCTGTATCATCACGTAGTCTTCATATCTGAGAACTCTTGGAGCGTTGTTCAGCAGGGGATGAACATAAAAGATAGGTATGCAAGAAGATATCACTGGTTTAAAACAAAAAACTTTTTGAACGATCCACATGCTGGAATAGCCTCTCAGAGAATTGAAAAAAAGGTTTTAAATCTTGCAAGCAAGAAGAGCGAGGAAACAAGAAAAGCATGCTTAGATCTTCTCAAGGAAAATCCAAACACTCTAAAAAGTATCTTTTCTGGAAAAATTCTAAAAAAATACGAAAAAAGGCATGGACAACTTACATTAACCGGGGAAAAGGTTATAAGGCTTCCTTGGAAGTTTGACTGGAGCGTAGCAAGGAAAGTTTACGAAATCCAGCCGAAGAATTTTGAGGAGCTTTTAATGATCAGAGGGATAGGCAAAGCCACAATAAGGGCACTTGCACTTGTATCTGAAATTATATATGGAACGGAGATAGATTGGCAGGATCCAGCAAAATATTCTTTTGCATTTGGTGGAAAGGATGGAATACCATATCCAGTAAACGTTAAGAGAATGGACACGATTATTAATATACTGCGTTCTTTTATAGAAGAATGCAGAGTTGATGATAAACTAAAGAGATATAGTCTAAAAAAGCTTGCCAAAATTAGCCGAGAGGTATAAAAATGGCGTTAGAAATAAAAAGCAGGAAGCTTGAAGGCAAAAGAGTAGCTCTGTGCGTAACTGGAAGCGTTGCAGCAATACTTGCACCGAAGCTTGCAAGAGAGCTTAGAAGGCATGGAGCTTATGTAAAGCCCTATATGACAAAAAACGCAACAAAAATTATCCATCCCTATGCACTTGAGTGGGCATGCGGAGAGGAGGTTGTTTTAAATTTAACGGGTAAAATGGAACATCTTGAAAAGTTTGATATAGTTTTAATAGCCCCAGCAACCGCAAATACAATATCCAAGATAGCATGTGGAATCGCAGATAACGCTGTAACAACGCTTGCTCTCTGCAGCGAGAACGTCGTTTTGGCACCAGCAATGCATGAGGAGATGTTTAGAAGTAAAGTTATTGCCGAAAATTTGGAAAAACTCAAAAAGATGGGTTTTACCATAGTTGAACCGTATATTAAGGAAGGTTCTGCAAAGATGGCTGATATAGACGAAATAGTTGATTTCTGCATTAGAAGTATCTATAAAAAAAGTTTATCCAAAAGGAAAATTTTAATAACCGCTGGAGCAACGCAAGAGAGAATTGATCCTGTAAGGGTGATTACAAACAGAAGCTCTGGAAAAATGGGTTTAGCCTTAGCAAAGGAAGCTTTTTTTAGAGGTGCGGAGGTTTTTACGGTTCTCGGATCTGCTAGTGTGGAATTTCCAAGATACCTAAAAAAAATATATGTAGAAAGCTCATCTGAAATGCTTAGAGCTGTTAAAGAGATTATAGATGAATGCGATGTATTTATATCCGTAGCCGCAGTATCAGATTTCAAGCCAAAAACAACATATAAAAAAAAGATAAGAACAAAGGAAAAAATTATTTTAGAGCTAATTTCAACAAAAAAAATCTTGGAAGAGGTAAAGGATAAAGATGTTGTGAAGGTTGGATTTAAAGCATTATATAATGTTTCTGAAAAAGAACTAATAAAATCGGCTAAAGATCTTCTTGAAAAGAGAAATTTAGATGTTGTAGTTGCAAACGATCTTGCAAAAAACTACTTTGGCTCAGATAAAACCGAGGCATTTATAGTAACGAAAGATGATGTTATAAGGTTTTCTGGAAGAAAAGAGGATGTTGCAGAGAAAATAATGGACGTGGTTGAGAATTTTCTGCTGAGATGATAGATATGTCAATTAGAGTAAAATTTCCGTCGAGCATAACTGGTTTTTTCTCGATAAAGAAGCATAAAGATCCTTTGAGAAAGGGCTCGCTTGGTGCTGGAGTCGTTATCGAGGAGGGTGTGGAAACAGGGCTGAGAATTTCCAGCAGCACAAGCTTTCATGTTTATACATACATAAATGGCAAAAAATGCGAGTGCAAAACTACTAAGAGGGCTGTAAAAATATTTTTTGATAAGTTTGATATAGAAGAAAGGTATAGAATCGAAATTTTTCATGAAATAAAAGTTCCGATAGCACAGGGTTTTGGAACATCCGCTGGAATGGCTTTGGGTGCTGTAAAATGCCTGAATGAATTCTTCAATATCGGGCTATCTTTGAAGGAGATAGGGAATGTTGCGCACGTTGCAGAAGTATTGGAAAAAACGGGTTTGGGAAGCGTTGTAGGTGAGCTCAGCAAAGGTATATTTATAAGGCTTAAGGAGGGTGCTCCCAGTGTAGCTAAGGTTGATTCTATAGATTACGACGGATTTTTCGTATGTGCAAAAGTTGGAGAGCCCATACCAACAAAAAATATAATCTCGAAGGAAAAAATTATAAAGAGGATAAACGAGCTTGGGGATTTTTGCTTGAATGAGTTTTTAAAAAATAAAACTCCAGAAAACTTCTTAAGGATATCAAAATATTTCGCAGAAAACTTAAGAATTGGGGATATAAATGTTCTGAAAATTATAAAAAAGCTTGAAGATAGAGGATATATATTTTCTCAGACGATGGTGGGTAACTATATATTTACACTAACACAAAAGCCAGAGGAAGTTTTGAGCGTGCTTGAAGAACTTGGTTTAAATGGAATTGCTTATAATGTAAAAAGAAGTTAAATGATTTTACTCTGTTGCAAGTATTATATATGCACTGCATAAGAATAAGAGGGGGCACAAGTGGTATAAATTCCATGGGATAGTATTCAGCTTAGGTTACAGAAATATTGAAGAGGAGTTTATATTAAGCAGGAGGCTCAGGAAGATTATAAACTTAAAGAGAGTTCCGTGTTATACAACGATATACAGGGTTGTAGGAAAGTTAACGGAAGAAGAAGCGAAGAAAATTTTTGAAGAGAGTAAAGAACTTTTTAAAGAGGAAGGTAACGTTTTAGCATGCGATTCTACTGGCATTAGGGATGATAACAGAAGCTCTTACTACGAAGCGGGATCCGGGAAAAAAGAAAAGCACTGGCATGTTCATATCGCTGATGCAAGCAACATTTCAGTGCTCTCTCAGAGAATTGTTATATGCACAAGCTCAGATTTCTTAGCTGATGTGAAAAACGAAAAACACATAGTCACAGATTCTGGCTTCGATTGCTTGGCAACTGGAGCTTCGCAATTTTAAAACCTATTAAAGTTCAAGTCTAAAAATATCTTAAACTCTTCCTCGTCAATGTGAAAAAAGATTGCTCTGCAAAACTTATAGGCGATAGAGTTAAATCCCGCTTATGTAAGTTCTGCTAATCACCGCTTGCTACAACATCTATCTTTTTTACTTATTTGTTACTTTTTTTATCCTTGTTATCTAAACTTACAAAAGAGTAATTTGATAAAAATAAAATCTAAGAAAAATCAAAGAAAAAGAACTCACTTAAATCAAAGATCATGCTCCTGTAGCTAACCACATAACATTCAAGAGAGAGACCCCCTTTATTTCCACTGGAACTCAACTCCCTTCATAGGTTGGATCTTAACCCCTTTGCAAAAGACCTCATACAAGCGAAGAGACATGCTCATATAATTGCGAGCTAAGCTATACATAATATTTTCCAATAAAAGGACATTTAATTATTAATTATCAAAAAACGGTTAAGATATTTTTATAAATTGCCGACGAAAGGGCAAATCTTTCTTAAACAGTTGCTGAAATTAACTTTAAAATTTTAAGATTAAATTATTCTTTTCAATTTCTCAGTAAAGCTGTAGAATTTTTGCACATTTTTCGACAATATAATTTAAAAACAGAAGCTATATAATAATCTATGAAAAAATTTAATGTCCTTTTATCAGAATGCATAAATATTAAGTTAAAAAGGAAGAATATATGTGATTGACTCTCGCATTTTGCAAGGGGGTTAATTTTAATAAATAACATAAAGCAATAAATAGACAGCTATACCAGATAAAAATGAGAGAACCCATGTAAACAATGTTATTTTTCCTATTTTTCTATGTTTTTTAATGTTTTCATCTTTCATTTTCTTTTCTCTTCTATCGAAGTTTTTTAGTCCATTATAAATCATAAAACATGCCAAAGCTAAGACAACAATAGAAATTAATGAATGGAATACTACTGTTGGAATGTATATAAATTTATAAACGGTAACGGGACCCTTAAACTCTGTCCTTCCCTCAATTAAAGATTTTATCATGTAGCTTACAAGGAAGGCAACGTCCAGTAGAAACGCGCTTATCATAAACTTTGGATGAAGGTTGAAATTTCTTTTTCTTGCAAAATAGTAGCCAGTAAAAAACATTACAGTCACGAGAACTTCGAGAGTAAGTGAAATGTCGGAATATAAGCTTGCTCTGGTTCCATATATTCCCATGTATAAAAGTTATGTTGGTTGGTATATAAAAATATTTCTCCACAAGAAATAAAGGGGTCTCTCCGATTAATCCAACATCAATTTTTTATGAATATATTCTTTATAGTAATTAAAAATGGTCTCGTAGATAATTTTTGGATAAGGAGTAGCATGGAAAAGGCTTAAATAGTAAACCATGTAGGTGGGATATAAAACTTACGCTTGAGCACAGTTGCTTAAATTTTTTCAAAAAATTTTGAGGGGAGATAAAAGGATGAATGTCAACGCTTTAGAGAACATATTCGAGCCTTTCCTTAAAAAAGAACCGATATTTATTAATAAGGAAGTGTTGAGGCACACATACACACCAAGCGAACTGCCACATAGGGAGAATGAGATAAAGCAGATTGCTGGAATACTTGCACCTGCACTTAAAGGGGAGACACCATCAAACATACTCATATACGGTAAAACCGGAACTGGAAAGACTATAGTATCAAAATTTGTTTGCAGAGAGCTTGAAAAAGCTGCAAAGAAGTTCAATGCTAATTTAAGATGCATATATATAAACTGTGAGATAGTTGACACAAAATATAGAATACTTGCAAATCTTTCAAGGGAATTTGGTAAGAGTGTTCCATTTACAGGTTGGCCAACAGATAAAGTATATAATGCATTTAAAAGAGCAATAGATTCAAAAAAACAAGTTGTAATAATACTCCTTGATGAAATTGATAAGCTTGTGGCAAAAAACAGCACAGACGTTATCTACACATTAACAAGGATAAATTCCGAGCTAAAAAATGCAAAGGTAAGTTTGATTGGCATAAGTAACGATCTAAAGTTTACCCAGTATTTAGATTCAAGAATAAAAAGCTCTTTAGGAGAAGAAGAGATAGTTTTCGCTCCATACAATGCAAAACAACTTGAGGACATTCTTAAGCAGAGGGCAGAGCTTGCATTTAAAGAAGGCGTTCTTGAAGAGGGTGTAATACCCCTCTGTGCAGCCTTGGCTGCAAGGGAGCATGGAGATGCAAGAAAAGCTCTCGATCTTTTAAGAATAAGCGGTGAAATTGCAGAAAGAGAGGGAGCAAGCAAGGTTACAGAAGCTCATGTGAGAAAAGCGAAGGATAAAATAGAGAGTGATAACATTGCAGAGGCTGTGAGAACTCTACCAACTCAGAGCAAAATAGTTTTATATGCAATTATAGTATTAGAGGAAAGTAAAGATAAAGTCGCAACAACAGGAGAGGTTTATGAAGTGTATAAGAACCTCTGCAGAATAGCTGGTGTGGACATACTAACGCAACGTAGAGTAAGTGACCTAATTAGCGAGCTCGACACGTTGGGTATAGTAAATTCTCGTGTTGTTAGCAAAGGCAGATATGGAAGAACAAAGGAAATAAAGCTCAGCGTTGATATACAACAACTAAGAGATCTGCTCAGAGAGGATTATAAACTTAGTGGAATAGAATACAAAATACCAAGACAGAGGAGATTGTTTTGAATGATATCCTTAAAAAGCTCCTTGAATGCGGAATAAATGTATCACCGGAAGTCTTAGAGGAAGTAGAGAGGTTAGATGATAGTATATTGAAAAAAATAATTGAAGAAAAGCCAGTTGTTTTAACCTTAGAATGTATAGAGAGGATATGCAAAGAAGGTGCTGAAAACAGAAAAGAAAATTTCAGAGGAAAAAACAGCGAAGCAAACTTAAAAGCAGCAGTTCTTGTGAAAAATATAAGACAGAAGAGAGAGACGAAGAAAAAATCAAAAAAACAGAGGAAACTCGTAAAATCTCTTGATAGTTTTTTTGTTAAAATAAAGGAAGATAAAAAAGTGGAAAAAAGAGAAAAGGCTATAAATAAAGATAATTTCAGCACTTCTGGAGGACAAATCTTAGTTTTTAAGAAAAAGAAGGAGTATATAGCTAAGGAATACGATGAAAAAATTCTTATAAAAAAGGTATTTAAAAATTCAAAGTCTCAAGCAAGCGTTGAAAACTTTTTAAAGTATTTTTTAGAGAGATACGAAAAAATAGCCAGTATTTTAAGAGAAAGAAATGATATGAAAGATGCTGTAGATATAGTTAATGCTAAGAAGATAGGAAAAGATGTGAAGATAATAGGGATGGTGAGCGATATAAAGAGGAGCAAGAACGGCAAGCTTATTCTTGAAGTTGAGGATCCAACCGGCAGCGTTAGGGTTCTTTTAAACGAAAACCATGAAATTGTTTTTGATGAAGTAATAGGGATTAAGGGGAGCATTAATGGGGATTTTATGATTGCCGACGAAGTAGTTTTTCCGGAGATACCATATAAAAAGATAAACAGAAGCGAAGAACCAGTAGCGCTTGCTCTAATCTCTGATGTACATCTTGGAAGCATAAAGTTCCTTGAAAGGGAATTTAACAACTTCGTAAAATGGCTCAACTTAGAAATAGGAAGTAAGGAGCAGAGGGAACTTGCAAGCAAGGTTAAATATGTTGTTATAGGCGGTGATCTTGTGGATGGAATAGGAATATATCCAGAGCAGCTTGAGGAACTTATTATAAAGGATATTAAGGAGCAGTATAGAACTCTGTATAAATTCTTAGAAAAAATTCCAGAGCATATTAAAATAATAGTTATTCCCGGAAATCACGATGCCGTTAGGCAGGCGGAGCCACAGCCAGCAATAAGCAGAGAGTATGCAGAGCAGTTTTACGAGGATGAAAGGATATACATGCTTTCCAATCCCGCTTTTATAAACATTCACGGCATAGATCTGCTAACGTTTCATGGAAGGAGTTTAGATGATATAATAACAGCAATACCCAATCTGAGCTACAGAAAGCCTGAGGAGGCAATGAAATTTTTATTAAAAAAGAGACATCTCTGCCCAATTTATGGGGAAAAAGTTCCAATAGCACCTGAGGATAAGGACTACCTTGTCATAGACGAGGTTCCAGATATACTACATGCAGGGCATGTGCACAGCATAGGTGTTACTACGTATAGAAACGTTCTCGTAGTAAACTCTGGCACGTTCCAAGAACAGACATCCTTCCAGAAGAAGCACAACATAAATCCAACACCAGCAAAAGTTCCAGTAATAGATCTGCAGACTCTTAATACAAGAATAATGGATTTCAACTTTTAGCACTATGATAGAGGTTTTTTTTGTTTCTCTTCTTTCATTTGTCCTTACATATACAACAACCCCGTATTTTATAAAATATTTTAAAAAGAAGGGTTTGGTTGGAATTGATATTCATAAAGAAAAGAAGCATGAAGTCCCTGAGAACTGCGGGATTTCTATATTTTTGAGCTATCTTCTCTCATTATTAATTCTTTTCTTACTGTTGAACGAAAAAAGAATTATCCTTGTTCTTTTACTCGTTTTTATCATAGGACTTCTTGGAATTTTGGACAGATATAGAAGATTCAGCCCAAAAGAAAAAATGATATACTTTACTCTTGTGGGAGCTCCCTTAGCATTCTTTGGAGAGGGAAGTGAAGCACTTGCTCTTCCTATACTTTTCATGGCGGCAACAAACTTCACAAACATGCTTGCTGGTTTTAACGGCTTAGAAATAGGGTTGGGCTTTATATCGGCTATTTCTCTTGCACTTATAGGATTCTTTGAAAACGATCTGTTTATTTTAGCGGTATCTCTACCCCTCGCTCTATCGGCACTTGCATTTTTAAGATACAACTTCTATCCAGCCAAGGCTTTTCCCGGTGATGTTGGAACCTTAATATTCGGTGCGGCAATATTCTCTGCAATAGCCTTAACAAAGAAATATTTCGCTCTCCTTCTATTTGCACCACACTTTTTAGATGCATTTTTAAAGTTTATAAGTGCTGGCATCTTGGTAAAAGAAAAATATGCTCCAACGGAGATAAAGGATGGAAAGCTGATATATGCTGGAGGTTACCTCTCCCTGCCAAGGTTTATTTTAAAAATAAAGCCCATGCACGAAAAAAATCTTGTTATAACGATATGGCTCATAGAGATCTTCTTTAGCATGCTTGTGGTTATATACTATGCCTATCATTGATTTCTTCCAGAGCCAAGCAAAGTTTATCTATTTTGACAAAACAACGATTCTCATAGTTATTAGTCTTTAAAATTCTTACAGACTTTCTTGGAAATTTTATCTCGAACCTTTCCTTATAATAGTTCTTGAAAATTATCTCTGAGATGTTGTATCCATAAACCTTCTCAAAAGCTACAACAGAAGTAGTTATTCTCGGATTTATTTCAATAACAAAAACGGTGTCGTTACTAACTATAAAATCTACACCAACGTATCCAAAGAGGTCAAATCTTTCAACGGATTTAAAAATTGGTTCTAAATCAACACCGCTGGATACTTCTCCGGGAACTACAATTTCTTTTAGCTTAAAATTTGATTTTTTTGATAGAATCTGCCTATTTATACTAATTAATTTTATTTCATCTCCAACAATCAAGCTTGCACTCATATCAATGCCATCAACGAATTCCTGAACTATATATCCTTCCGGTATTCTTTCCATGTCCTTCTCGGACCTTACAATAAAAATTCCTTCACAAGAGCAAGAAACTCTCGGCTTTGCAACAAAAGGCAGATTTAGAGAAGTTTTACCATTAAAAATTTCTGTTCTTGGAGAAAAATTTTTAATTTTCTTGTATGTTAAATATTTATCTGAAGTTTCAAAAACTCCTCTTGAAGGAGAGCCCAAATTTTTTGATCCGGTTTTTTCAATTATCTTTGTTAATTTGTAAAGTAGGCCGTCGTCTTCTGGAGCAACTATCAAAGAAAAGTCCGAACTTTCGGCAAATTTGATGAAAACATCTATAACATCTTTGTTCTTAAAAAAGTTAAGGGAAAAAGGGATATCTTTTCTTAATGTAAAGGTTTTTACGGTAGAAAATTTTTTAAATCCTTCATAGAGAGATTTAAACATGCCAATACCCTCTAAAAGAATGTCCCTTGGCAATGGATCGTTTGAACATGTTGCGTGCTCGTATAGAAAAACGTTCATAAACCTTATTTATTATATTAACAACTTTTAAAATGTTATGCATAGATTTCTTTGCATGAAAAAGGGTGGATTAAAGAGAAAGCCTTGGCTGCTATTTTTGTTCTTCTTTACTCAAATTCTTCTTGCACTCTGCACCGAAAAAGAGGATAATGTAGTTCTGTGGGATGACTACCATAGTGGAGTGTTTCCTCCATGGGAATTCAGCAAATTCGGAAAAATTATAGAAAATAAGGGAGGAAAAATAATTTATCTGACCGAAGGGATTGAGAATGTGAAAGGAAAAGCACTTATAATTTGTGGACCAAAAAGAATGTTTACGAGAGAAGATATAGAAAAGATTAAGGATTTTGTAGAAAATGGGGGAAGAGTTTTGATCTTGGTTCATATACCTCCTTCAATAAATCTTGGAACCCTTCTTTCCGAGCTCGGTTTCTCCTATGGAAGTGCGGTTGTTTATCAAATAAAGGATGGAAAATTTTCTCAAGATATAGTTGTAAAAGTGTTTAATGGAGAATTTAAGCAGAATTTGTTTAAAGAAGTTGAAAAAATAACAGTTTATGGAGGGTTTTACATAAACAATGCAATAGCATGTGCAGATGGTTATGCTGATATAAATAAGGACGGAATTCTATCTGAGGAAGAAAAAAGATACTATGGGATTGTAGGATACAAAAAAATCGGAAGAGGGGAAGTCCTTGTTATAACGGATGATGCAATGTTCTTGGACAGATACATAAGCTCTGCGGACAACACAAAATTTGCAGAAAACATAGCGGAGTGGCTTTTGGGAAAAATAAGCTTGTCATGGGCCCGCCCGGATTCGAACCGGGGACCTTCTCCGTGTCAGGGAGACGTCATAACCACCTAGACCACGGGCCCTAGGGAACTAATGAAAAAGCAAAGCGTGCCAAGTGCAAATAATTTAATAGGTGATTAATAAAATGCTTAAAGAAGCTCTTCTTTACGAAAAACTAAAAAATGAAAAGGTAAGATGCAAGCTCTGCGAGAGAAGATGTGTAATAGAAAATAATAGAACTGGATACTGCAAGACAAGAAAGAACATTAATGGAAGGCTTTATACTCTTGTTTATGGAGATTTAAGTGCAATTGAGTCGAGACCTATAGAAATAAAACCTTTTTATCATTATTATCCCGGAACATCATCCATGACGTTTTCAACGTGGAGCTGCAACTTCCCATGCCCTTGGTGTCAAAACTGGCATATATCAAAAGCAGAGCCGAAGGGAAGCTATATATCACCAGAGGAAGTAGTTTCAGCAGCTTTGAGAGCCGGAGATAGGGGCTTGTGTGCGAGCTTTCAAGAGCCAACACTTCTCTTTGAGTTCTGCATAGACACGTTCAAGCTTGGCAAGAAAGAGGGACTTTATTCATGCTACGTCTCAAACGGATACATGAGCATAGAAGCCCTTGAAATGCTGAAAAACTCTGGAATGTCGGGAATAAATATTGATGTAAAGGGGGATGAAGAAGTTTATAGAAGGATATTAAATGCAGATGTCAACGTTGTTTGGAGAAATGCGGAAAAAGCAAAGAAGCTTGGCATGCATGTGGAAATAGTATGCTTAATTGTAACGGGAATAAACGATAGCGAAGACTTTATAGAATGGGTTGTGGACATGCATCTAAGAAGACTTGGTGAGGAAATTCCTATACATTTTAACAGATACTATCCTGCCTACAAGTATAGAAGAGAACCAACCCCGCTGAGCATACTTGAAAAAGCATATAGAACAGCTAAAAGAGAAGGTATAAGCTATGTCTATATAGGAAACGTTAATATAAGCAAATACGAGAGCACATATTGCCCAAGTTGCGGAGAACTTTTAATAAAACGGCATGGGTATAGAATACTTTCATATAAAATTAAGGATAAAAAATGTCCAAAGTGTGGCAGAGAGATTTATATATTTGACTGATCACTCTTTTAACGGGATTCCCTCTGGAGCAGCGTGGCACTTACTACAATCAGCTTTTGTATGGCAGTCTCTGCACAGAAATTTATGCCCGCCTCTGTATTCTTCTTTTAAAATTGTTGGATGCTTTTCCTTAATAACATCAAGAGCAAATGACTCGTGGCATGTGCTACATTCTTTTTCTGCATGGGGCTTACTTTCATCCTTGCTTGGAGAAACACCTTGCTTCTGGGACTGTGTGCACATCGAAAACGCTCCAAGGACAAAAACACAGAACAGAACGGCTAACAATGCCCTCATGAAATAATATTTAATCGCTTATACTATATAAATTTATCGCTACTGCAAACAAATAAAATAAAAAAATTAAAGAGTTAAGAAGTTACTGTATGAAATCTGGAGCTGCGTGGCACTTGCTGCACGTATCCTTGTTATGACACTCTTTGCACATGTCTTTGTGCATTGCAAACTTCTCAAAAGCGGTTTTGTGCTTCATTCTGAAGTCATCAACTGTTGGTGCATTATGGCACGAGCCACACTTATCTGGGGCATGTAAAGCTGGCTGAGCTTGAGGAGCCTGTTCAGCTGGTTTTTCCTCAGCGGGTGCAGCTTTCTGTTCTACAGGAGCTTGGGCAGGAGCTTTTTCCTCAGCAGCGGGTGCTTTTTCCTCTGGAAGCTTGCCTGCTTGCCCACAAGCTGCGAAGAGCAGTAGCACGCCTATAGCAAGGAATACGGCAATCCCCCTCATCAAAGTATAAATGAAAGCAATTCATTGATAAATTTTTTCATTGTAGAGTATAAAACCTATGTATATAGAAAAGTAAAAAAACGATTAAATAATTTATAATGTATAACAATCAACAGAGAAGAATTTCTACTAAAAGAGGTTTTATCGAAGAATAAAGAGGATATTTATTAAAATGCTGAGATAAAAAAATATTATAATAGTGTGCAAACAAAAAACTTTTTAGCGAAAGGAATCGGCATGTATTTAAAATTTGAAAATGTCGTTAAAAAACAAAACTATGCTATGAAAGAGCTTGACGATGTAAAAAGAAGTGCAGAAAGAATCTTAGAAGAACTTTCATCGTTGTTGGCTGATATAGAACTTAAAGAGAAATACTACGTTATAGAAGAAAAAAACATCTATAGAAGTGATGATAAGCCAAAAAAGAAGAATTTTAAAGAAGAATTAAGGAAAAATGCACCAAGAATGGATGAGGAGGGTTATATAATAACGGAAGTTGGGGCGTGGATAGAGCAGTAAAAACAGAAAAAGGAGAATTTAAGAAATGGACGAAATAAATAAAGCATTTAATCTTTATAAGGAAAATTTAAAGATAATTTTTCCAAGATTTTTTGAGGTAATGTTTCTTTTACTTTTTTTTATGTTTGTTTTTGCATCATCAGTTGGATTTAACATGTTTATGCAGCCGTATCCAGAAGATTTCGTTCTCGAAGAAGAAGCTCTTGTAAAAAATGAGAGAAGTTTAATACTGCTCGCAGTTATATTTCCAATTCTATACTTATATGTAAATTCAGCAGCAAATTCAGCAATAATAAACATGAGCATAGCCGCAAATAGAGGTGAAAAGGCGGATTTTTCACACGGAATTCATGGAGTTAAAAAATTTTCCTTTAAAATATTCTTATTCCAAATTTTTAGAATAGTAGTTCTAATAGTTTTCATGCTCGTGTTTCTCGTGCTAACGGTGTTGATGACGGGTATAGAGAGAGGCATAGAAAGCATAGAAGGAATGCTTTTTCGCATTATTTTCATGATAATTATAGTTTTGCTAATTTATGGGATATTTTATGCGTTTACACTATTAACTCCGCAATATATCGTCCTCGGATTTGGATTTGTTGAGGCTATGGAGAACAGCATAAGATACGTTAGAAGAAACATATTAAAAATTATTATTTACGGCCTCCTTGTTCTTTTTGGCATGATATTGATTTCAATTATTCCAGCAATTATTTCCTACCCAATAGTTTTTGCCTCTAAGATGGCTGCGAACATTGTAAATATCTTCACAACGTTTCTGCTGATAGTTTTGATAACACCATACTTCGAGGTTCTCAAGACGGTAATGGTGCTTGAATATGAAAAAGATAGCAATAATAGGTGGTAGCGGAGAATTTGGAAGAGTTTTTGCAAAAATATTTAAGGAACAAGGTTTTTATGTAACAATTACCGATGTTGATTTTGAAAAGGCTAAAAGAGCTGCAAAAGAGCTTGGAGTTGATGTTAAGAGCAATGCTGAAGCTACAAAGGAGAGCGATATTGTTATAATTTCTGTGAGCATAAATAAAACTGTAGATGCGATAAAAGAAGTTGCACCTCTCGTTAGGGAAGGCTCCCTTCTTATGGATTTTACCTCAGTAAAGCTTGAGCCTTGCAGAGCAATGGAAAAATACGCAAGCAAGGGCGTGGAAATTATAGGATTGCATCCAATGTTTGGACCGAGGATAACAAGCTTAGAAGGGCAAGTTTTTGTTGTTACTCCTGTAAGACCAAAAAATATAGAGGAAAGTAATTGGTGGAGGAGCTTTCTTAAACCATTTCTTGAAAAAAACAGGGCGAGGTATATTATAACAACACCAGAAGAGCACGACAGAATAATGAGCGTTGTTCAAGCATTAACGCATTTTGTCTATATTTCTGTAGCTTCAACACTTAAAGAATTAAACTTTAACGTAAAAGAATCGAGAAAATACGCTTCACCAATATATGAGCTCATGATAGACCTTATAGCGAGAATTGTTGGGCAGAATCCTTGGCTCTATGCATATATCCAGATGCTCAATCCATATACGAAAGAGGTTCATGAGGTCTTCTTAAAAAAAGTTAAGGAGCTTAGGGAAATAGTTTCAAAGGGTGAAGTAGAGAGGTTTGTGAAGATTATGGGTAGCGCTGCAAAGCACATGGGAGATATAAGCACAAGCATGGGAAGAAGCGATAAGGCTATTCTTGCACTAAATCAAGAGCTAAAAAAACTGAGTAACAGCATAGGAAAAGAAGTAGCATTAAAGCACATATACTCGAATAAAGTCCATATAGGGATTGTTGAAAGTGTAAATCCAGAATTCGTTGTTTTAAAATCAAAAAAAGGAAAAATTAACCTTAAAATATCAAACGTAGAGCTTCTTGATGAAGATGAGCTGTTTAAAATAAAAAGCAGAATTTTACCTAAAGAAGTAAGGGATTACAGTATTTTAATCCCAGAAGGTGCGGATGAAAATTACATTGCAAATTTAATAAAAAATATTGACAAAAGAATTGTTGAATGTAGGGTTGTTGATATATATAGAGGAGAACAGATACCTGAAGGTTATAAAAGCGTTACTTTTAGAATAAAAGCTTTTGAATTTGATTTTAAAAAAATAGATAAATTTATTAGAGCACTTGGATATAGGATTAGATAGAAAATATTATCCACCAAACTCATGCAGTGTGGTCTGGTATTCTTTCTTTTCTTTATATTCTATTCCCATAGCTTTATTCTTTATTTTTTCAGCAAGTTTTCTTCCTATTCCCTTAATTCTCTCAAGCTCTTTTATATCGGCGTTTTTTATATCTTCTAAGCTCTTAAATCCAGCATTGTATAGTAATCTTGCCCTTGCCCTTCCAATTCCCTCTATTTTTACAAGCTCAGCAAGCTCTTCTTTAACACCGTATTTTACCCTAATTCTAAGATTTTCGAGAAATTTAAGTATCCTTTTATCTGCTTCTATTATTTTTCCAATCTCCCTCATCGAGTATATAAGCCACTCTGCAATTTCGATTTTGTTGTAGATATCACCGGGAGCAAGTCCATACTTTTCAAGAAGCTTTTCTTCGCTACATTCGTTTATCCAGTCCCTTAGAAACAGTGCGGTTTTTATCTCAGCAAGAACAAATTCATCAAGTTCTTCATCAAAAAGTAAATAATCTTTATTCTCATAGAACTCTTCTATGCACATTTCGTAGTCTTTCTTTCTGAGATATATTAATCCAAGCTCGCTCGTCTTTGTTATTGCATGCAAAAAAGAAAATTCATTAAATTCTTTCTTTTCTGCATTTTTAAGTGCTTCTATCAAATAAACGGCACTCATTGGATCGAGATAAAGCTCACTAACTCTTTTACCGAGTTTTGTTGCTTTATAGTTCTCTATAAACATGTTTTCCTCCAAAAAGCTCAATATCTTGTCAATAATATATCTTATATGCTGAAGCTCACTCTGATAGGAGAAAAATGTATTCTTTACAACAGCCATTAATTCTTCATCGCTGTTTGCTATGTTTGTAGCTATAAGAGATAGAATCTGCCCTCTTAATGTGCTTTCTACAGCAAGTTTTGAATATATAGGCTCAACGTCGGCTCTTATATAGCTTTCCAATAAAAAATCAGCTTCTTCTTCACTTTTTGCAAGTATTAGGGCAATGCCAATATTATCATACTTTGGTCTCCCAGCTCTTCCAAGCATCTGCTTTATCTCCATGACCGGCATGTAAACATAGCCAAGGTTTGTTTCGTATCTTTTGTAATCTCTTATTAAAACGAGTCTTGCCGGCAAGTTTACGCCAGCGGCTAAAGTTGGTGTGGCAACTATTATTTTTATAAGGTTTTCTCTAAAAGCCTCCTCTACAATTTCTCGCTGTGCGTTAGCCAAACCAGCGTTATGGAAAGCCACTCCTCTGGATACGCACTTGGAAAGCTCTCTGCAAACTTCAGTAGGCTCTGGAAGAACATTTAATACTTCATCAGCAATTTTTTTGAGTTCTATACTTGTTTTTTTGTCTAATTTAATTTTTTTTGAAAATTTTAGGGCAAGAGATTGCGAATCTTTTCTTCTATTAACGAAGATTAAAGCTTGTGCACCATTTTTAATATAGCTTAAGACGAAGTTCATATAGTCTTCTATACCAGAATCTTCTACGGATCCGTCTTTATAGTATATTTTTCCTCGAATAAATACACCTTCCTTAAGCTTAACCGGTCTAAAATTGCTTTTTATTAGAACCGCATTCAACCAAGATGCTATCTCTTCGGCATTCTTTACAGTCGCACTTAGACCGAGTATTAATGGATTTACGAGTTTTTTTAGTTTTGCTATAAGTATTTCCAGCGTTGCTCCTCTATGGGGATCGTTTAGAAGATGTATTTCATCAACTACCAGAAGGTTTACATCGCTAAGCCAAGATGCTCTGTGTCTAAGGAGACTGTCTGCCTTTTCACTTGTGGTTATGATAATGTGGTAGTCCTTAAGCCAAGGATCGCTTGAATCGTAATCTCCTGTGCTTACAGCCACTTTAACTCCAATTTCTTCATATTTTTTGAATTCTTTAAACTTTTCGCTTGCGAGTGCTCTTAAGGGAACGACATATAATACCTTTCCACCTCTTATTATAATGGACTTTAAGGATAAAAGCTCAGCTAACAAAGTTTTTCCACCCGCTGTAGGGATGCTGATAAGAAAATTCCTTTTAAGATCGAGTAAACCTTTTTTTAAAGCTTCTTCTTGAGGAGGATACAAATTTTCTATGTTTTCTCTTTTAAGAATTTCAATAACTTTTTCTGGAATTCCATAGTTAAATAGTTCTTCTACTCTCATCTTTTTTAATTATGAATATACCATTGAAAATTTTTTAGCTATGTTGGTAAATTATTTAAGCATTTATTTATAAGATAGTTCTATGGAAAAATTATGCTGGCTTGAGATAGAAAACTACAGAGGAATAAAAAAAGCACGACTCGAAAACTTCGGAGACATTAATGTTTTTGTTGGGAGAAACAATACTGGCAAGAGCACGATACTCGAAGCTATTTATCTTAACATTACAGCACAGAATTTAGATTTAATTGGCAACCATCCAATTCTTTTAATTTTCCAAAGAAGAGGTGCAAGATTACCTTCGCCAATAATCTCTCGAAGAATTTTTGAGATTGAAGATATTTTTCACTATTTTAGCTACATTTTTTATCAAGGTGATATAGATAAGAAAGTTAATTTAAAATCAAACTTAGCCGATTATAGCTTAAGCGTATTTAAAGAATATGAAATTCCAGAAAAATTGCTGAACTTTATAAAAGATTATTTGAAAAAAACAACCTTTCGTGAAAAAATTGATGTTATAGAACCATTATTTGTTGTTATTGATAATGCTCAAAAACCCCAGATAATTGTGTTTAAAGAGATTTTTCCAAAGAGATACATTAAGTATGGCGTGGAATTTATAATACCAACGCTAAAAAAGCAAAAGAGAAAGAATGTTATTATAGTTGATACTCACTGGCTATTTTATTACAGTATATTTGAAGAACCTCAAATTACAATAGCTTTAAGACGTCTTGAAAGGATTGCAAGAATAGATAAAGAAGATCTGGTTAGTTTTCTATCAGAACAGCTTGAACTTGAGATATCTACTGTGCAGTTGGGACTTTTCGATATCTATGTTGTAACCAAAGATGACAAAGTTATACCTTTCAGCCTTTTGGGCGATGGAACGAAGATGTCACTTGCATATTTTTATACCTTATCGGTTAAAGATTCTCACATACTATTCGAAGAGCCAGAGAACCATCTTCATCCAAAATTGATGAATCGCTGTATAGATTTAATGTTAAAATCTTCTGATCACAATCAGATATTTATAACAACACACAATCTGGAATTTTTACAAAAGATTCTCAAAAAAGCTAAAGAATTAAACAAAAATTTAAGGGTATTTTCAATAGCAAGCTTAAAAGACGGTGATCTTGAATATGAATCTTACGATCTTGATGAAGCATATATAGCTCTTAATAGAATTGGAGTTGATCTGAGATGAAACTCATAATTCTTGAAGGATACAACGATTTGCAGTTTTTCAAAAGTTTTCTTATAAGAATAATGGGGGCTGATGATAAGACCTCAGAAGAAAAATTGTTGGTAGAAAATTTTAGAAGATTAATACAGAGTAATCCAGAAATGGCAAGAGTAAATATTCTTAAGCTAAATAAAGAAAAGATACTGTTGCTAAGCGTAGGTGGAAAAGAAAATTTCAGATTACTTGCAGAAGGATTAAGACCACTTGTTAATAAGATAAAAAGAGAAAAAGATGAGATAATAGATGGGATTCTTTTTATAGCAGATGAAGATGCAAAAGTGGATATTAAACATGCTTTAGAAACTATAAAAAATTCAAACCTTGCCATAGATGCCGACTATATACTCTATGATAGCTACTTGGAGGATATGATAATAGAAACAGCCAGTTTAATCATGGAAAGTGTTAATGAGAAGGAAAGAAAGCTCTTAAAATATGTTATTAATATTATTGATGAACATTTTAAAAATGATAAATATATTAAAAAGCGAAAGATTGCAATCATGCATGCAATCATAGGTCCAAGATGCTTTGGACATTTATATGATGAAATATTTCAAAAATGTAAAAAATTTCAAAATCTATTTCAAAAATTAAGAGTATTTGGCAAGCTGATAAATTGGATAAACAGAAAGTAGAAAGTTATTAATTTCACCTTCATCAGTAGCTACTTCTCAGAAAACAGCAAAAATTTTGACGATGATACTTTCATTAAATATTCAAGCTTAAAAGCTGGATAAAAATCTTTGATAAATTTCCCTATTATTGCTAAATTGGGGTTGATTCTAAAATATTTTAAAACGTTATAAATAAAAAAGGGATAAGCCTTCCTTTTGCAGGGGTGTAAGTAATGGGCAGAGATAGTTTCCACCCAAGGAGAGGTTCATTAGCCTACAGCCCAAGGAAGAGAGCAAAGGATATTGTAGCGAGGATAAGGTCTTGGGTTAACGAGGACAAGGTTAGAATGCAGGGTTTTGCCGGATATAAGGCAGGAATGACTCATGTCATGATGATAGACGACTACAAGCACAGTCCAACTTATGGCGAAGAAGTATTCAAAGCGGTTACTGTTATAGATGCTCCACCGCTGAAAGTCTTTGGAATAAGAGCTTATGTCAGAGAAAACGGTGCTTTAAGGTCGATAAAGGAGGTTTGGGCAGAGAACCTTAGTAAAGACCTCGGTAGAGTTTTCCAGCTTCCTAAGAAGCTTTCTCATGATGTTGAGGATATAGAAAAGATTTTGGATGAAGTCGCTCAAATAAGACTTCTCGTTCATACTCAACCAAGATTGAGTGGTTTAGGTAAGAAAACGCCGGAGGTTATGGAGTATCTTGTTTCTGGGAATATTAAAGATGCTTTTAACTATGCTAAAGACGTTTTAGGTAAAGAAATAAGAGCTAAAGATATATTTGAGGAAGGGGAATATGTTGATGTTATTGCTGTAACTAAAGGAAAAGGATTTCAGAGCAGTGTTAAAAGATGGGGTGTTAAGCTTCTCCATCACAAAACGAGGAAGGGTAGAAGAAGAGCTGGAACCCTTGGTCCAAGACATCCAGCAGCGGTGATGTGGACTGTTCCGCAGAGCGGTCAGGTAGGATTTCATCAGAGAACGGAGTATAATAAAAGAATTTTAATCATCGGAGAAAATGGTGAAGAAATTACACCAAAAGGAGGATTTGTAGGTTATGGAATTATAAAAGGGGATTATATTGTTTTAGAGGGCTCAGTTCCTGGTGCAAGAAAGAGGCTTATAAGGCTAAGACCAGCAATAAGGTTGGATAAATACAGACCTTTTGGAAAGCCAAATATAACCTATATAAGCTTAGAATCTAAGCAAGGTGTATAAAATGGTAAAAGTTCTTTCGATAAATGGAGAGATTTTAGAGGAAATTGAACTTCCAGCGATATTTAAAGCTGATATAAGACCAGATTTAATAAAAAGAGCGGTAGTTGCTATACAGAGCCATAGGCTTCAGCCAAAAGGAACGGATCCTCTTGCTGGTAAGCGAAGGAGCGCAGAGAGCTTTGGTCCCGGCTATGGTGTTTCGAGGGTTCCAAGGATAGCAACTGGTAGGGCAGCGTTTGCACCTGGCACAGTTGGAGGTAGGGAAGCACATCCACCCAAGGTTGAAAAGGTTTTGGAGAAAAAAATAAACAAAAAAGAAAGAATAAAAGCTACTTTGAGTGCTTTAGCTGCTACAGCAGTTAGAGAGCTTGTAGAGGCGAGGGGGCACATTATAGGGGATGTTAAAGAGATACCCTTAATAGTTGAGGATAAACTTGAAGATTTAAGGAATGCAAAAGAAATAAAAGAAGTTTTTAAAGCTCTTGGCATATGGCAGGATATATTAAGGGCAAAAGAAAGAAAGGTGAGGTCTGGTAAGGGGAAGATGAGAGGTAGAAGATACTACAGAAAGAAGAGTGTTTTAATAGTAGTTAGCGAAGCTAAAAAGCCGATAAAGCTTGCAGCCCGAAATTTTGCTGGTGTGGATGTTGTGGATGCTATGAATCTATGTGTAGAAGATTTAGCCCCGGGAACGCACTATGGAAGGCTCACTGTTTACACAAAAGGGGCTATTTCAAAATTGGAGGAGAGATTTAAAGATTACATCGGGTGGTTAACATGATCATAATAAGACCGGTTGTAACAGAAAAAACCCAGAGGCTTCTTGAAAAAGAAAACAAACTTGTTTTTATTGTTGATAGAAAAGCAAATAAAACTGAAATAAAAAGGGAAATAGAAAAATTGTATAACGTTAAGGTGGAAAAAGTTAATACATTGATAACACCGAGAGGGGAAAAGAAGGCATACGTTAAGCTTGCTAAAGAATATAAGGCAGAAGATGTTGCTGCCAAGCTTGGAATTGTATGAAGGTGGTTTAAATGGGTAAACGTATAATAGTGCAGAGGCGAGGGAAGGGCGGTAGCGTATTTAGAGCACCCTCTCATAGGTATAGAGTTGACCTTAGATATAGAAAATACGATGACGTAGAGAAAAATGGCGTGCTAAAGGGAGTTGTTCTTGATATAATTCATGCTCCTGAAAGAACAGCACCACTTATAGATGTTAAGTTCGAGAATGGAGAAAGAATATATATGCTTGCATGTGAAGGTATAAAAGTTGGAGATGAAATAGAAGTTGGAGCAAAGGCAAGCATTAAACCCGGTAACGTTCTTCCGCTTGCAAATATTCCCGTTGGGACGTATATCTACAACATAGAAGGCTTGCCTGGAGATGGGGGCAAATTTGTTAGAAGTGCTGGAACGTATGCGCTGCTTATAAGCCATGAAGACGGAAAAAGTGTTGTTCAACTTCCAAGCGGGACTATAAAAACCTTTGATTCGAGATGTAGAGCAACTATAGGTGTGGTAGCTGCTGGTGGTAGAAAGGACAAGCCCGTTTTAAAAGCTGGCAAGAAGAGTCACATGCTGAGATCAAAGGCAACATATTGGCCTGTTGTTAGGAAGGTTGCTATGAATCCCGTTGATCATCCTCACGGTGGTAACTCGAGAAGACCCGGAAAAGCCACCACTGTGCCGAGAAATGCTCCTCCAGGAGCTAAAGTAGGGCATATAGCCGCGAGAAGAACTGGTAGGAAGAAGAGGTGATTTATATGGCAAAGGTTTTTACGTATCGTGGTTATACGCTTGAGCAACTTCTTGAAATGCCCCTTGATGAGTTTGTTAAGCTTTTGCCAGCGAGGCAGAGGAGGAGCTTAAAGAGAGGTTTAACTCCAGCCCAAAAAAAGCTTCTTGAAAAAATTAAAAAGGTTAAGAAGGGAGTTAAGAAGAAATTGAGAACGCACTGCAGAGATATGATAATACTGCCAGAAATGGTTGGATTGACAATAGAGGTTCACAACGGTAAGGATTTCGTGCCAGTAAGAATAACCCCAGAGATGATAGGTCACTACTTAGGAGAGTTCGCTCTAACAAGGAAGAAGGTTGAGCACGGTAGCCCAGGTGTTGGAGCAACGCGTTCAAGCATGTATGTCCCGCTTAAGTAAGGTGATTGCATGCCTTATACAATGAAGCTTGAAAACGAGGAAAAAATAGCAAAAATATATGGCAAGGAGCTGAGAATTAAACCAAAATATGCGATAGAACTTTGCAGAGAAATAAAAGGCATGCGTTTAGACAAAGCAAGGAAGTATATTCAGGAGATAATAGAATTTAAAAGGGCACTGCCTTTGAGGAGGTATAAAAAAGGGGTAGCTCACAGAAGTCAGATAAGCAAGTGGTATGCTGGCAGGTTCCCAGTTAAGGTTTGCAAAGCCTTTTTAAAGCTTCTTGATCAGGTTGAGGCAAATGCTGAATACAAGGGGCTCGATACAGAGAGGCTATACATAAAGCATGCATGTGCATACAAAGGCAGAACGATGGTTCGCTACCTGCCGAGAGCATTTGGAAGAGCTACAAGGATAAATAAGAAAACTACGAATGTTGAAATTATTGTGGAGGAGAGATAATGGACATTGAAAAGAGATTCATTGCAGAGAATTTAAAGAGATTTGAAGTTAAGGAGTTCCTTGAAAAAGAACTCTCAAGAGCTGGCATAGGTGATATACAGATACAGAGGACTCCAATAGGAACAAGGGTAATCGTCTATGCTCAAAAACCAGCTTTAATAATAGGGCGTAGGGGGAGCATAGTTAGAAGGCTCACAAACATACTAAGGGAGAAGTTCAACCTTGATAATCCAACGATAGAAGTGCAGGATATAGATGTTCCGGAACTTAATCCAAAAATAATGGCTAACTATATAGCAAGGGCTATAGAGAGAGGAGTGCATTTTAGAAGAGTAGCGTATTCGGCTTTAAGAAGAATAATGGAAGCTGGAGCCATAGGTGCAGAGATTAGAATATCTGGAAAATTAACTGGAGAAAGGGCAAAAGCAGTAAAGTTTACCCAAGGATTTTTAAAGAAGTGTGGAGACCCTGCCCAAAGGTATGTAAGAGTTGCATACGCAACAGCTATTCCAAAGCCGGGAGTAATTGGAATTCAAGTGAGAATACTTCCACCGGGGGCTATACTTCCTGATGATATAAAGATTAAGGATGTAAAGGAGCTTGAAGAAATAAAGGAAGAAGAAATAGAGCTTGAAGAAGTTGAAGAAGTAAAAGAAGAAAAAACCGAAGAGAAGGGTGATCAAGGTGGCAATTCTAAGAGCTGATGATATCAGAAATATGGATATAGAGCAGATGAAAGAAAAGCTGAGGGAACTAAGGGAGGAGCTTTTAATTGCAAGAACAAAGCTGAAAATAGGCGGTTTGGAGAATCCCGGAAGGATAAGGGAATTGAGGAGAACTATTGCAAGAATATTAACGATAATGAGAGAGAAACAGTCATGATTACCCCATACAACCTCGTAAGGCATGAGCTTATAGGTTTAAGGTGCAAAGTCGTTGCATCAAAAAATAAGAACCTCGTTGGAATATGTGGAACTGTGGTTGACGAGACAAAAAACATGCTCATAATAGAAACCAATGGGAGGGAGATAAAAATCCCTAAAAACGTCGTAACTCTTCACTTCTACCTAAAAGAAGCGGTTGTTGAGGTTGATGGAGAGGTGCTTGTCGCAAGACCTGAGGATAGGATAAAGAAGAAGCTTAAGAGGTGTTGAAATGAGAGACATCGGTATAGATGTTAGCAATCCGCCTAAAGAAACATGCAACGATGAAAACTGTCCATACCATGGACATTTGAAGGTTAGGGGACAGATATTTGAAGGTGTCGTTATAAAGGATAGAATGAGCAAGAGTGTTGTTGTTCAAAGGGAATATGTATATTACCTTAAAAAGTATGAGAGATATGAAAAGAGAAGAAGTAGAATAATGGCTCACAATCCCCCTTGCATTAATGCAAAAGTAGGTGATTATGTAAGAATTGCGGAAACAAGACCAATAAGTAAGGGTAAGAGCTTTGTTGTAATAGAAATTTTAAAGCGTGGTGATCAAAAATGAGGGCTGTAAAGGCAAGCGTTACCAAAGCTTTGCCTATAGGCGCAATTTTAACGGTAGCAGATAACTCCGGAGCTAAGGAAGCGGAAATTATAGCTGTTAGAGGATATAAGGGAACAAGAAGAAGGCTTGCAAGTGCCGGTGTAGGAGACCTTGTCGTTGTAAGCGTGAAGAAGGGCACGCCTAAGATGAGAAAGCAGGTGTTTAACGCTGTGATAATAAGACAGAAAAAAGAGTATAGAAGAGCTAACGGCATTAGAGTAAAATTTGAAGATAATGCGTGTGTAATTACAAATGAAGACGGGGAGCCGAAAGGAAGCGAAATAAAGGGACCTGTTGCAAAGGAAGCTGCTGAAAGATGGAGCAAAATAGCAAGCATCGCAAGCATAATAGTATGAGGTGGTAGAGGATGAATGTTCCAAAATCACGTCAGCCAAGAAAGCAGAGGAAGTTTTTATACAATGCACCACTTCATAAAAGGCAGAAGCTCATGTCTGCAACTCTCTCGAGAGAGCTTAGGGAGAAGTATGGCATAAGGAGCTTACCTGTTAGAAAAGGGGACACCGTGGAAGTAATGAGAGGCGATTTTAAGGGGCATAAGGGCAAGGTTGAGAAGGTTGACCTAAAAAGATATCGTGTATACGTCCAAGGAGTTACGATAAGAAAGGCTGATGGAAGTGAAAGATTTTACCCGTTGCATCCTTCAAACTTGAGAATAATAAAGCTCAATCTTGAAGACAAATGGAGAAAGAAGATAATAGAAAGAAAGCAGAAATCTAAGGAAGTTGAGAAGGAAGAAAAAGAAATAGAAAAAGAAGAAAAAGAGGAAGGTGAATAAAAATGCATACAAAAAGATTAGCCGCACCAAGAGCTTTAAAAATTTCAAGAAAAGAAGCAAAATTTGTGGTTACTCCGAGACCCGGTCCGCATAAGAAGGACAGATGTATTCCCCTTCAAATACTCGTTAAAGATTATTTAGGTTATGCAAGAACATCAAAAGAAGCTAAAAAAATAATAAAAAGTGGTAAAATATTGATTGATAAGAAAGTAAGAAAGGATCTCAAGTTCCCTGTTGGGCTGTTCGACATTGTTGAAATTCCAGAAACTGGAGATACAAAGATTGTGCTCTTAGATAGAAAAGGAAGACTGATTCTAAAGGATATTGATAAGGAAGCTGCAAAATACAAATTCTGCAGAATAATGAACAAGACCGTTGTTAAAGGTGGACACATTCAGCTAAATCTTCACGATGGAAGAAACTATTTGGTTAGGGTTAAAGATCCAACGAATCCTAAGGAAGATGTTTACAAAACAAAAGATACTGTTGTTTTAAATTTGGAAACTGGGGAAATTGTCAATCACTTCAGATATAAGGAGGGGAGCTATGTTTATATAATAGGCGGAAGCAACGTTTCTAAGGTTGCAAGGATCGAGAATATAAGAATTGTGAGAAGCCCACTACCCAACCTTGTAACCCTAAGGGAAAACGGCAGAACTTTTGAAACAATAGAAGACTACGTGTTTGTTATCGGTGAGGATAAGATAATGCTACCAGCACTTGCTGAAAGCACAGTCTTAGCAAGCGAAATAGAGCAAAAAGAAGGTGGCGAGGAAGAAGGTGATGAGTGATGAGCGAAGAAAATCCTATGAGAAGGCTGAAAATTGCTAAGGTAACTGTAAACATTGGTGTAGGTGAAGGTGGAGAGAGGCTTGCAAAAGCAGAAAAGCTTCTTGAAAGGATTACTGGGCAAAAGCCAGTAAGAACCTATGCAAGAGTTACAAATCAGACTTTCGGAATAAGAAAGGGGTTGCCCATAGGATGCAAGGTTACTTTGAGGAGAGAAAGAGCCATAGAATTTCTAAAAAAGGCTTTCGATGCTATAGATTATAAATTAAAAGCAAGCTACTTCGACAACGAAGGAAACTTTTCATTCGGAATTAAGGAGCATATAGACTTACCCGGAGAAAAGTATGATCCAAACGTTGGTATATTTGGTATGGATGTCTGTGTTACAATTGAAAGACCGGGGTTTAGGATTAAGCATAGAAGGATAAGAAAGACAAAAGTTCCAAAAAAACACAGAGTAACTAAGGAGGAGGCTATTGAGTTTATAAAAAATATGTTCAATGTAAAAATCGAGGGTGATTAACATGCCCAAGGGCAGTGTTGGTAAGTGGAAGCACAAGTGTAGGAGATGCGGCACCACGAGAGGTGTAATAAGGAGGTATAATTTATACATATGCAGAAAGTGCTTTAGGGAGATAGCTCCTGAGCTTGGGTTCAGAAAATATGAGTAGAGGGTGATTCTTATGTGCTTAAACGATCCATTAGCAGATGCACTATCAAACCTAAAAAACCATGAAAGAGCTGGAAAACTTGAATGTATAATAAAACCAGCATCAAAACTTATTGGAAACGTGCTGAAGATAATGCAAGATTACGGTTACATCGGTGAGTTTGAATTTATTGACGATGGTAAGAGTGGAAAGTTTAGAGTCAAGCTCCTCGGCAAGCTCAACGACTGCGGTGCAATAAAGCCGAGGTTTGCTGTTAAAAAGAACGGTTATGAGAAGTTCGAAAAGAGATATTTGCCTGCCTCTGGCTATGGAATCCTCATTGTTTCAACAAATCAAGGTTTAATGACACATTACGAAGCGAAAGAAAAGGGAATTGGTGGTAGACTCATTGCCTATGTATATTAGGTGGTTTAAATGCCAAGCGAAGTAAAGGTTGAAGAAGAGATCGAAATTCCAGAAGGCGTAGAGGTAAAAATTGAAGGTAGTAAGGTGATCGTTAAAGGAAAAAAGGGAACGCTTGAGAAGAAGCTTTCATATCCCGGAGTTAATATAATTAAAAAGGATAATAAAGTTGTTGTTGAGTGTTGGTATCCGAGGAGAAAGCAGAAAGCAATTGTTGGGACATATGCAAGTCATATAAGGAACATGATTAAAGGGGTTACCGAAGGATTTGAATATAAGCTTAAGGTTGTTTATTCTCACTTCCCAATCTCCGTTAAGGTTCAAGGAAAAGAGATTATTGTTGAGAATTTCCTTGGAGAGAAATATCCGAGAAAAACCGAAATATATGGTGACTGTGAGGTAATAGTTAAAGGACAGGAGATTATCGTTAGGGGGATAGATATTGAGCAGTGCGGTATAACTGCAGCCCGCTTAGAACAGCTCACAAGAATTAAAGATAAGGATATAAGAGTATTTCAGGATGGTATATACATAGTTGAGAAACCGAATAAGCCTGTATAATGCGGGGTGCTTAAAAATGAGCAAGGATTTTCCAAGATATACAAGAGGCTTGAAGAGGCTATCTGACTCTTGGAGGAAGCCGAGGGGAATACACAACAAAGTTAGACTGTGCATAAAGGGTAAGCCAAAGATGCCGAGAATAGGGTATGGAACGAAAAAGGAGCTTAAGCATAAACATCCAAGTGGATACGAGGAAGTTCTTGTTTATAACGTAAAAGATTTAGATAAAGTGGATAAAGAAAAGCAAGCCATTAGAATTGCAAAAGTAGGGAAAAAGAAGAAGCTCGAAATTCAGAAAAAAGCGTATGAACTTGGAATAAAAGTCCTCAACCCATTAAGGTGATTCTATGGATCTAAAAACGCAGAGAAGAATGGCAGCTGAAATATTGGGAGTGGGTATAGAGAGAGTTTGGATAGATCCAGAAAAGATAAGCGAGGTAGCCAATGCTGTAACTAAGGATGATGTAAGGAGGCTTATCAAGGAAGGTGTAATAAAGAAGAAGCCAGAAAAGGGGACAAGTAGACATAGAGCAAGGATAAGAGCCATAAAGAAGGCTAAAGGAAGAAGGAGAGGACATGGAAGAAGAAAAGGTAAGAAAACGGCGAGATATCCAAGAAAAGAAAAATGGATGAGTTTGATAAGAGCTTTAAGAAAAGAGCTTAAGACTTTAAAGGATACAAGAAAGATAAAAAGAAGTGCGTATAGAAAGTTATATCTCCTTGCCAAAGGAGGTTTCTTTAGGAGTAAGGCTCATCTCCACGCATATATAAAGGAGCACGGCTTGCTTAGGAGATAAAGGTGGTAGCATGGCTAAGGGTCCAAGGCATAGGGTTCCATTTAGAAGGAGAAGAGAAGGTAAGACAAACTACAGAAAAAGATTAAAGTTACTTTTATCTGGAAAGCCAAGACTTGTTGTAAGAAAAAGCAACCAGCACGTAACAGCACAGATAATAGTGTATGATGAAGTGGGTGATAGAACCATAGTTAGTGCACATTCAAAAGAACTTGTAAAAATAGGCTGGCTTGGCTCGACAAAAAATGTTGCAGCTGCATATCTTGTAGGGTTACTTTGTGGGTTAAGAGCTAAGAAAAAAGGTATAGAGGAAGCCATACTTGATATAGGGTTAATTTCTCCGACAAAAGGTGGAAAGGTTTTTGCTGTCCTTAAAGGTGCAGTTGATGCTGGACTAAAAATTCCACACAGCGAAGAGATACTTCCAAGCGAGGATAGAATTAAAGGCGAGCACGTTGCAAACTATGCAGAAATGTTGAGCGAGGAAGATAGAAAAAGAATATTTTCCCAATACTATGAAAGGGGTCTTGATCCAAGAGATTTGCCAAGGCATTTTGAGGAGATAAAGGAGAAAATTTTAGAGCTTGAAGGATAATCCTTAGGGTGATAGCATGTTAGAGGACTGGGAGCCGAAAACAAGGCTTGGAAGGCTCGTAAAGAATGGTGAAATAACAGACATAAACGAAGTGTTTAAGTTAGGCTTACCCATAATGGAGCCGGAAATTGTTGATGTCCTTCTACCAGATCTTAAGGAAGAGGTTCTTGAAATAAAGCTCGTTCAGAGGATGCATAAATCTGGAAGAAAAGTTAGATTCAGAGCAAGCGTTGTGGTTGGCAATGAAAATGGTTACGTTGGCGTAGGAACCGGTGTTGCAAAAGAGGTTGGACCGGCTATAAGAAAAGCCATAAGAGATGCAAAGCTCAACATAATCCCGGTTAGAAGGGGATGTGGTTCATGGGAATGTGGCTGTGGCACAGCCCATAGCGTTCCTTTTAGGGTAATAGGTAGGTGTGCAAGTGTCAGAGTCGTTTTGATGCCAGCCCCTCGTGGTGTTGGCTTGGTGATAGGTGATGTTGGAAAGAAAGTTCTAAGGCTTGCGGGAATAAAAGATGTATGGTCAAGAACAGAGGGACAAACAAAGACGACACTGAACTTTGCAAGAGCCACGTTAGAAGCTTTAAAGCAGACATACTTGATGAAAGTAAACGAAAGGTTTGTTAAAAACGTTGGCATGGTGGAAGGGAAGATATAAAGGGAACGTGCAGGGGGCGCGTGGCTTGAGAAGGATCGCTGTTGTAAGGGTTAGAGGGGGCATAGGTGTAAAAAAGGAGATTCTCGATACTTTGGCGATGCTTGGACTAAAAAAGGTTAATCACTGTGTTATAGTTGACGATAGACCAAGCTATATGGGAATGATAAAAAAGGTCGAAAACTTTGTTACATACGGCTATATAGATGAAAAGACTCTTGCTACAATCTTGAGAAGGAGAGGGGAGCTTGAAGGCGGTGGGAAGCTTACCGATGAGTATGTCAGAGAAAATACAAGATTTAATTCAATAGATGAATTTGCTAAAGCTTTTATAAATTTTGAAGCTGAACTAAGTGATATACCTAAATTAAAGAAAGTTTTTAGATTACATCCACCGAGAAAAGGATATAAAAACATAAAAAGACACTTTAAAGAGGGTGGAGCCTTAGGATTTAGAGGAGAAAAGATAAACGAGCTATTGTATAGAATGAGATAATAAAATTTTCAATCGGGGGGTTTAAATTGGCAAGATCAAAGAGAAAAATTAGAAAGAGAAGGGGACATAGAAGTGCTGGAAAAGGTTCACACAAAAAAGCAAGAAGCGATAAAAGCTTGAGAGGTGGAAGAGGATTTGCGGGATCATTTGATCACAGATACATTCACATGCTAAAATATTATCCCGGGAGGCTTGGAAAAAGAGGATTTTCCCTACCCCCAGAAGTGAAGGTGGAATACGAGGTAATCAATGTGGGTGTTCTCGACGAAATAGCTGATAAGCTCCTTGATCTTGGGATTGCAAAAAAAGAGGGCGATAAGATATTCATAGATTTAGAAAAAATAGGTAAAGATAAGGTTCTTGGTAGCGGTAGGGTTACAAAGCCTCTGAAAATTAAAGCTAAAAAGTTTACGGAAGAAGCAATAAGAAAGATTGAAGAAGCGGGTGGCGAGGTTGTAGAGGCGTGAGCTTCGTCAGAAGCTTAGAGCCGATAGTTACAAAACTGCCTGAAGTCCAAAGACCGAGGGTTCCTCTTAGCTTTAAGGATAAATTAAAGTGGACATTTCTTGTTCTTATAGCATATCTTTTAATGTCAAATACAATGCTATATGGATTCGATCCGCAAGCAGAGAACTACTTTAAAAGCATACAGACAATTCTCGCAAGTAGCTTTGGAACCCTCATGAGCCTTGGAATAGGACCGATAGTTACCGCTGGTATAATACTTCAGCTTCTTGTTGGTGCAAAGCTTATAGATTTAAATCTCGCAGATCCGAGGGATAGACTGCTATACAATGGTTTGCAGAAGTTCTTAGCAATAGTATTTACACTATTTGAAGCAAGCGTTATGGTTCTTGTGGGTGCACTGCCAGCGAAAGGTGGGGACCCAACGCTCGAAATTCTATTAATAATCCAGCTCTTCATAGCCGGTCTCTTCGTAATATATATGGACGAAGTTGTTTCGAGGTGGGGTATCGGGAGCGGTATAGGCTTGTTTATAGTTGCAGGTGTTGCTCAAGAAATTGCATGGAGGGGCTTTAATCCCTTTTTCGAAGGTGGTGCACCTGCAGGAATAATACCAAAATTCTTATATGAGCTTGTTAAGGGCACCCCAGATTTCTTAACTCTTATTCCATTTTTTGCATTTTTAATAACGTTCCTTATAGTAGTTTATTTTGAGAGTGTTAGAGTTGAGATACCACTGACTTACGGAAGATTCAGAGGTCTTAGAGGGAGATATCCAATAAAATTTATATACGCAAGTGTCATACCAGTAATATTCGCAAGCATTTTGATGGCAAACGTCCAGCTTTGGGCAACAATCTTGGAAAAGATGGGTAACCCGATATTGGGCACTCCAGGAACGGCAACAACGCCGCCAAGCGGCATAGTAAAATACTTCACAATACCAACCCCTATATACTCCGCAAACTTCGATGTCGTGCATGCACTTGTTTATTCCGCAATATTAATATCCCTTGCCGTTTTGTTCTCAAAATTCTGGGTAGAAACTACGGGAATGGATGCAAAGAGCGTTGCAAGACAGCTTCAGCGTAGTGGAATGAAGATACCCGGATTTAGGGGGGATATTAGGATAATAGAGAAAGTTTTGTCAAGATACATACCAGCGGTAACGATTCTTGGAGGATTTACTGTGGGTGCATTAGCAGCATTTGCAGACGTTACTGGAGCCTTAGGCGGCGGAACCGGTGTTCTCCTTACAGTAGGAATACTATACAGAATGTATGAGGAAATGGCAAGAGAGCAGATATTTGAGCTTTATCCAGCTTTAAGAAGGTTTGTCGAATAAAAATTTGAAATTTGAAACATTAATTTTTTAAAATATAATATTTATCAATAAATTTTAGGATGAAGATATAGCTTCAAAATAATTAATAAAATATATAAGGAAATGCCATATAATTAAAAAAATATAAATATGCTTAAAGATGAGAAAAGTTACGGATGTGAATATAAAACCATCATAGAAGATATGTCACATATAGAATATTAGATCATAGTTATACAATTAGTATTTGGTTGTGAAGTTGGTTTGGGAAGGGGGGTAAAATGCCCTGCCCCTGCACATCAAGCATCCTAAAAGAGAATAACTGTGGTGTTGTGGAAGTAAACTGTAGAAGATGTGGTTTCCAATCTAAGTTGTATACAAAAGAATTCGTAAAAAATGCTATAGAAGATTTTACCGAAATAGAAAAGCTCTTGGATTACGACAAGATATATATAGATGAGGATTTAAAGATAGTCTTAGAAAAAAACTGTTTAAAATGTGATGTCGAAAAGGAAATTGGGACGTTGCTCGATTTTGGATTTAGAATTGTTGATATAGATATAGATGGCAGAGTAAGAATACTTGCTAAAAAGGACATAGGATATCGCCCCACAAATAAAAAAAGTGCTATAATGGTTCTAAAAAAGAACGGAACTCTTTTCATTGGAATAAGAAATCTTAACAAAAAACCAATAAGATACAAAATAAATATAGATTCTGATTTACCTTTTAAAATAGAGGGAAAGATAATGAATAGATACGAAGATATCGGAACACTTTCATTAACAAAACTCTACATGCTTAGCGGAAGCAACAGATACTTTTTGAGGGTGTCCATAGGAACAAAGAGTGAAACGTTTAGAGTGCAGAACAATCTTAGCATTGTAAAAGTTATTTAATAATATTAAATAGTTTTAAATTTTGGCGAATTTACTGAGAAATCGTAGTTACGTTATAACCCTACATATAAGGGAATGTTTTTATGCTCCTAACAAACCCCAAAAAACTAAGATTTATATTGAACCGACTTAATAAAAAGTTATAATATTGGTCTAATATAACCTATCCACACTAAGGTTGGTGTTAAATTATGAAAGTTGAGCTAAAAGTTGAGAAAGCAATGCAAGATGATGTTGGTAAAGGAATCGTTAGAATAGACACAAGAACAAGAGAAATTCTTGGAGTTGCAGCTGGAGATATTGTTGAAATAATTGGTAAGCGTGCTACAGCTGCGATTGTTTTGCATGCTTATGATGAAGATGAGGGCTTAGGCATTATAAGAATGGACGGTATTTTAAGGCAGAATGCAAAGGTAGCTTGGGGCGAAAAGGTAAAGGTTAGAAAAGCTAAAGCCGAAGATGCAGAAAAAGTTATCTTATCACTTTTACATCATGTTAGGTTCTCTCCTGGATTTGGTGAGTTTATAAAACGCAAATTACTTGGCAGACCTGTTGTTAAAGGAGATAAAATCGGTGTTAGTGTTCTTGGCACCATGATACCTTTTAAGGTTGTTCAAACGATACCAGAAGGTATAGTAACGATAGAGGGTTTCACAGAGGTAATAGTTAGAAGAGGGAAATATACCAAGGAAGCTTTATTTATGTTTCTTGAGGAGATAAGAAAAGATATTAAAGAAATTAAAAAATTCCTCTTTAAGCTTGAAAATAGAATTGCAAGTATAGAATATGAAATGAGAGATTTGAGAGACAAAATGAAAAGCATAGAGAAGAAATAAAAAATATGATAAAGAATGTTATTTACATATTTGTATCATGACAACCTTTACCACGTTAAGGATAGAGTTACAAATTAAAACCTAATAAAGGTGAACAAAATGGTAAAAGCTGCTGATATAGAGGCTCTTTTTAAAAAGTATATTGAAGAAAATAGTATTGAACGTGCAGATGCTCTTTACCTTTTGTATGCTGTTGGAAAGGAAAATGCAGCAAAAACACTAAGAATAAGATATGGAATTTCTGCACCGTTATCTTCGGTTATAGAAGATTTAAAGAGACTCAATATAGAACCAGGAGAATCTTTAAAACTTGAAGATACTGGAGAATATATAGGAGATGCTGTAAAAAGCGCATTTAACTACATGTGTCTAAGGAAAATATTAGAAAATGTTGAAAAAATTAAAGAGAATTTAAGCAGAGAAGCTAAAAATGTATTGTATACCATTAAAGAGATGGATAAACTTGATATTAGTGTCTTAGACCATATAGAGCTTGCCTACTACCTTTTATTTAAAGATTTGCACAACGAGTTTAAAGATATCCCTTTAAGAAATATAATAGAAAATGCATTGAATGAGCTTGTTAGGTACCATATTCTTTATCTTACCTCCTATCTCCCTGGATATGGTCTTACTCCATATTGGAGAGACGTTTTGAATATTTTGAAGGATGAGATCCCAGAAATAGAGATTAAAGTTCATTATAAACAGAAGGAGGTGCCAAGATAATGTTTAAAGAACATTTAGCAAATATGATTAGAGCTTTTATGGCAATTTCTCCATCAAGGAACTACATAACCCAGTTTTTATATCTGATAAAAGAAAGCGGTGGAATAGAGTATGCTACTCTTGAAAGCGGATACAAGGAATTGTTAAATGATGAGGTGAGAGAAAACATTGCAAAAGCCTTTGGAATAGCATTTGATGAAAAAGTTTACTTAGAAGATGGTTATGGTAGGAAATTAACGGAATTCATAGATAAAATTTTTGAGCTGTTTGAAGATGAAGAATTTAGAAAAAATTTAGAAGTTCTCCTCAAAGATGAATTTCCAGAAGGCATTCCGAATTTAAGGAAAGAATGGATAGAAGTAAAGCTTCAAGGCTTAAGGAATGATCAGAATTATGGTGAAACAGCAGTAGCTATTTTAAAGGAATTAACAAAGTTTACCCGCATGAAAGCGGATGAACTCGAAAAGAAGCTGAATAAAAGTAAATCTAAAATTTTAAGCTCATTAGAACTCCTTAAAATATATGGACTTGTAAGCGTAGAGTATGACGGGAGCTATAGAATTCCCTCTGATATAGTAAACAAATATAAAGACATTTTGGAGGCTCTATAGTGGAAGACGTAAAAAGAAATCTTCAAAACTTGATAAACGCTCTAACAAATTTGTCTCCCTCAAGAAATATGATATCTCAGTTTATCCTATTGCTTCCAGAGAAGTATCAGAATATTGATACTTCGTTTCCAGAAATTATAGAAAACAGAAAAATTCTTGAAAAATTGGGTATATTATTCGATAATAAGATTTCAAGAAAGACGGATTCCTTTTTGGAAAATTTATATAATTTTATTCATGAAACTTTTGATTGGCTTTCAAACGAAAGGGAAGAACTTGTTAAGATATGCGATAATGTTCACGACCCATACTCAGAGTGGGTGGAGCTTGTTTTAAGGAAGATTATGAAAGAGCCTAATGGATATAAAGCCTTAAAACTACTCAAGGATTTTATAGAATATTTAAAACGTCCTATAAGTGCTGCTTCATACGAATGGGTAAATGGACAAATAAAAGATTTCTTTGAGAAGAAAATGAAAGAATACGGATTATCACCAGCAGAAGTTTATAGATATAAAAGACTCCTTATAGATAACAGAGATTCAACTTTTATTAGAGTGAAAGAACGTTATGAAAATTCAGAACATCGTATATATTTAAGACACTCAAAGTATCATATCGACATTCTCTTAAAAGAAGTAGATATATATGCTTGGGAAAGGGGATATAAAAGGGGATATGATTATCATTATAATTTTTATATAGACCAATCAAAAGCAGAGAAAATAAAAAGAATTTTGGAGAAGTTGCTGTATGAAGGAGATTGAAAAGTCTAAAGAAAGGATTTATGAAATAAGGAGAAGAAAGATTAGAGAAGAAACTGAAGAAGAGAAGGGATATCCAAAAGAGAAAAAACAAAAGCTTTATCATAGAAAAATAAGCATTCCACTACTTGAAGCTCAGGTTAGAAAAACAGATAAACTATTGCCAAAAATTTCAATTAAAGGACAAATATTTTCTATAAAAACAAAAGAATTTTTAAATGTTTCTGTGCAAGACGTTATATATCCAAACCTAACAAACTACGCTGAAGAAAAAATCTTCATAGATACTTTAGATCAAGAACCTTTGGAGCTCAAAACCAAAATAAAACCTTTATTGTCTTTAAAAAATGAATCTCTTGGCATAGAAACTGTAGAAACTGAAATAATTTACATTTCTAACAAATACCTTCCAAATTTATCTCTAAAAAATAAATTGCAAATAAATCTGCAAATATTACCTACACAAAATCCTTTCTCAAATTTTAAGGTAATTCCAAATATAGCGATAAAAACAATAAAAATTCCTCAAATTGGAATACATAATCCACCTGTAATAAATTCTAAAATTTATATTCCAGTTTTATCCTTTAAACCGTCTATAAAAGAAGAAGAGAAACAAAGAAAAGACGTCAAAACAAAAGAAGAATATCTTAAAAAATCAGTTGAGGAAATAGAAAGAATTGAAGAAAGCTTTGAGAAGGAGCCTTCTCTGGAAACTATTGGAGAAGACAAACCTCCTTCAGAGCTAATATTTTCTTATAGTGATGGGCTAAGTTTACCTGCAGATACCCGATTATTCTACATTGAAGGTAAGAAAGGAATGGGCTTTGAAGTCTTTAGAGGATTACTTATGTTAGAACTCGAAGACAGAGGTAGAAAACCAAAGTTAGAGATTATATCATTCAAAAAACCAGATTATGGCGTGAAAGGTGATACAGCGGAAATTAGGGAACCTGAGAAGTTGAAGAATATTTCAGATGATCGCTATGATTATTATAAGATTATATGGATAGAAAATTGTCCATTAAAATATTTAGAGAAGAAACCTGAGTTGATTGAAGAGGTAATAAAAGCATTAAAAAAAGGTATAATGAAATACATAGTTTTTGCCGAACCTCAAGATATTCTCACCATTGTTGACCCAGAAGAAGTTCATAAGCAATTTGGAAGACTTTTTGCAAAATATGGTAATTTCTCTGTGCTAATTCTTAAGCACTATTTCTCACTCAAAGAGGAAAAAGATTGGGAAAAGAAAGAAAAGATATTAAGTGAGATAGTTGAGCTTTTCTGCAAAATATTGCAAATAAATAAAAGAGATATTAATCTTGGTAAGTTAATTGAGGATGTTAAGGACTTAACACCTGATGAACCTATAGATGCTTTATGGAATATGTTATGGGAACGAAGAAATAGCGGTTTAGAAAAATTGCGAGATATTTTTGAAACAGATCCTAAGGTATCTAAGTATTTACCACCTTCAGCAAAATTAGAAAATGAATCAGAAGAACACTTTGTATTTAAGCAACTCGTAATAAATTTCGCCTTAAGGAAAGGATACGAAGTAAATTACAATGATACTACCTATTACTTTAGTGAGGATTATACAAAGACGCATGTTTGGCAAAAGGATAAAATTGAAATTGAAGAAGAACCTTTAGAAATTGAGGTTGAGGAACTTAAGTATAAAGAAGAAGATGGTAGAAAAATTCCTATTAAAAGACCTGATGTCGTTATTATAACAAAAGAAGGTAAGAAAATTTGGGTAGAAGTAGAAACTTGTAAAGTTGCCAAGAAAGACCCTCTTAAATTTGTGAAAGATAAGCTTAGGAAATTAACTGAGGTTGAAGAAACAGAAAGACCAGATGAAATATGGGTCGTTTTTCCGTATAGAAAATATGTTATCTATGGGAAACAATTAAAGGACAGAATTCGTAAATACTTCATACAGTTTGCAAGTAAGAACTCCTTAATAGAAAAAGGAAAAATTATCAAGTTTAAACCACGAATCTTTTTAGCAGATATATATAATGGCACGCTTGAAGAAATTTAATAAATAAATTAGTATTTTCATGCTTTCATCCTTCCTTAATTAATCTTTACTATTAATGAAAAGTTAAAAAGTAGCTTTATATTTATTTGAAAATCGTAATAATTCATGATCATGCCATAGTCAAATTTCTTAACAAACCCGCATATATTCTTTTAATCCACTCTTATTTTGGAAAATGTTAACATATAGACATGCTAAGGAGTGAGCAACAGTTGTCGAAATCCTTATAAATCTTAAACATATAGGGGTAGAAAGAAGTGCGGAGCTGTGAATCGAGGTGCACTTCATGAAAATAGCAATTCCCGCTTGCATATACGAAATAAGCGAGGAAGAAGAGAAATATTTGCTGGATTTGTTCAGAAGGTTCGGAATAGCGAGGAGAAGAGCTTACAACATGCTTCGCAAGGGTTACATTAAATCAGAGATCGAGAAAATACTTCAGGAAGAGCTTAACTTAAACTCAAGATATATTAAAGATGCCATACACAGCGTTAAAAATCTGCCAGATGGCTGGGTATGCGGCGGTAAGAAGCTGCAGAAGCTTAGACAAAAAGGAAAAATTTCCAAGGAAGAGTTCAGAGATAGAAGAGATTCGTTCATTCTTTCAAGGGGAGATAAAAGCAAGAAGGGCAACCTAAACACAAGAATAATATTTGGGGAAGATATCGAGCTCAGAATAAACGTTCCTCCTAAATACGGAGAATCAAAAAGATATATTTACCCTAAGCTATACATACCAGAGAAGTATTTGAGGAAGTATAAGCACCTTCTTGACTGTTCAAAGCCCTATACTGTCATCATAAAGAAGAGATTCGACAAGAACGGTTATGATGTAAGGATAATTGTTGATGTGGAATCTGAGGAAAACGAAGGTGATAGGGTTTTGGCTTTGGATGTTAACGCTGGGCATACAGACTTTGCTGTGGTTGATAGGAAAACAAAGAATATCGTTGCTGTTGGTAAGTTTAATCATCATGAAACCCAGTTTGCCAAAAAAGGGAGAAGAACTTATCTTCTGCACAGATTGGCTGATAGGATCGGTAGAATTGCTAAACACTTTAATGCTACCGTTGTTGTAGGTAAATTGAAAACCTCTGAATTTAACGGCACAAAAAAGGCTAATCGTGAAGTTCACAGCATGCCTCATTTCAGGTTTAGGCAGATTCTTAAGTATAAACTTCCTTTAAAGTATGGTGTTAAGGTTAAGGAGCATTCTGAAGCCTTTACTTCTAAGGTTGGCAGAATATTAGGTAGATTTATAGGCTTGGATGTTCATAAGGCTTCGGCAATAGCCTTCGCTATTAAAGTCATTGATTATAACCTTTTCAAGCTCATCCTCTCCGAAGTCCGCTCAGATGAAGCCGATGGAAGGCTGAGAGCGAGGCTTGCTAAGGGATGCGGGCTAACCGCCCCCTGCCAGTCTCTAAGACTGGCAGGCGATGAAGCCTTTGAGCAGAGGCTAACGGGAGATCCCTGGTATCCCGTGCTCTCCGCTCTCGCGGAGAGTGTAAAAGCCAGCCTAACAGGTCGAATTTGGCTTGTGAAGATCTGTTAGGCTGGCAGAACCAGGTTCAAAAGTGGGAGCTAAGGATGATATTTTAAAACTGCTTAAAGAGAGAAAAAGCGAAGGAGTCCTTCAAAGCGAACTCTATGAACTTAAATATTCAAAATCAACGATAGTGGATGCCCTTGAGAAGCTTCTCGATGGAAATGTTGTCATAAGAAAAAAGGTGGGAAAAAAGCAGTATAGAATTTGGCTGATAGAACATGCCCCATTTCCAATAAGAAGAACAATAAGGATAGGCTTGCTTAAGGCTGTTGAATATCCACATGTTCTTCTTGCAGCTGAGGAAATAAAGAAGAGGTATAACGTTATAGTTAAAATTTTCAAGAACGCACTTGAAGCTACAAGGGCACTTGCACTCTGTCAGCTTGATATAGCGTGTTCGCCGCTTATAACTCAAGTCATGCATGCATTAGTTTCAAAATCAATAAAGATATATGCTGGTTGTGGATTTAATGGAAGCGGGATAGTCTTTAAAAAGGAAAAGCCAAAGTGCTATGCTTGTTCTGAGCTGTCAACGATGGAGATGAACCTAAAATACTATCTAAAGGAGAAAAACATTGATATAACTAAAGCAGATATCAGATATTTCAAGGATCCTGAAAGAATGATGGAGAGATTTTTTAACTGTGAAGTTGAGGCTATAGCTATCTGGGAACCCTATCTAACGAAACTTAAAAAATTTAAAATTGTAGAATTTAAGGATGTTCTCGGAAGATTTCCATGCTGCACGCTTGCCGCAAACAACAGATTTGTAGAGGTAAACAAAGACATTTTTAAAGAGTTCCTTTACATGTATAAGAAATGCTCATCAGAAATATATGAAAGGAAGGAAGAAGCCATACAGCTAATGAGGAAATATTTTGGTTTTGATGAGGAAATTCTTAGAGAATCGTTTGGAAAGTTTGAATATTCATATAAAATAAGTTTGGATGATATCCTAAAAAATCTTGAGAGGTTTGGAATTTCACTAACAAAAACCGTTATCAATGAAATATTTGATTTATGTGGTTAATCTATCAACTACTTTCCATGCTTGCAAAGGAAATAAAAATTGAGGAATACTACATTACCGAAGAGCCCTTCTATATACCCGTAGGTAATGAAATAGAAATCTTTGAGGCTGCATACAAAAACAGAGTTCCGGTAATACTTAAAGGACCTACTGGATGCGGGAAAACAAGATTTCTGCAGTATATGGCATGGAAGCTTAAGAGACCGCTTATAACAGTGGCATGTCATGAAGATCTAACCGCAAGCGATCTCGTAGGGAGATACTTAGTAAAAGGTGGAGAGACTGTTTGGGTTGATGGTCCTTTAACCAAAGCGGTGCGTGTTGGTGGAATATGCTATTTAGATGAGATAGTTGAAGCAAGAAAGGATACAACTGTTGTTATACACCCATTGACAGATGACAGGAGAATTTTGCCCATAGAGAAGAGGGGGGAGATATTAAAAGCACCTCCAGAATTCATGCTCGTTCTCTCATACAACCCAAGATATCAGAGTGCATTGAAGGAATTAAAGCAGAGCACAAGGCAGAGATTTATAGCAATAAACTTTGATTTCCCACCAAAAGATATAGAAAAAAGGGTTATTATGCATGAAGCTAAGGTGAGCGAAGAAATTGCAGAAGATTTAGTTAATCTTGCCGAAAAAATAAGAAATTTGAGAGAAAAAGGTTTAGAAGAAGGAGCAAGCACGAGATTGCTTATATATGCAGCAAATTTAATAAGAGAGGGTATAGATCCAAGAACTGCATGTGAGGTGGCGATAGCAAACACGATTACCGATGATGCAGAAATGCAGAGGGCTATAAAGGAGATTATATGGGCAATGCTTTAACATTCATTTTCTTCGCTGAAGATCGTATAGAGGGCTATTAAGCTTGTGGGAATAGTATGCTCGGTAGCAAAAGTAATTCCCGGTGAAAGATCAATGATATAATGTGCAAATCTAAAGATGCCCTTTGGTATTCCTTCCCGCGATCCAGCGAAGATGAATATTTTCTTATATCTAATCAGATCTCTCCTCAATTTTTCTTTTACTTTCGATATCTGGTCACCGGTAGGATCAGTTATTATTATAAGGTTCTTCTTTGGATTTATTTTCCTAATGAGCTGATAGATGTTGTCAACAACAACGTCTACAACCTTTATCCTCCTTGAGTAAGTTCTCTTTTGAACATCAGCCCTCGCCTCAATACCCTCAAAAACACCTTCCAAAAAGCTTTTTAGCTCTTTGGCATTTATTTCGTCGTGTAGTGCTATATATAGTTTATCTATTTCAAAGGCTTGAGATGCTCTTCCTATTCTTAGTCCCATCTCATAGCATCCTTGCAAAGATCCCCAGTAGGCAAGCTGAACGAAGTTTATTTTTTTAAAGAGCTCTAAGCTTATCTTTTTTTCTGGAGTTATCTTTTTTCTTCTTCCTTTATCTGCCAAAATTATGTAGGCTTTATCTCTAAATATTTCTATACGGAAAACCTTATCTGGATTAACAAGGTTTACCTCACAGCCGCTTTCTTCTTGTATTGCTCTACCGCAGAGAACGTTTACATCTATGCTTGAGAATTCGTGCGTTCCTCTTCTAACGGTTTCTACTGCAAATGTTTCCTCTTTTTTTAATTTTTTTGCAAGCTCTCTGCATGCCTTTTCTATTTCACTAAGATCGGATTCGACAATCTTACTTACCAGATATGCATTTTCGACTTCCGGAATATTTAGAACATCTTCTAAGCTGTCTGAATATACAAAAACTACTCCGAGATATCCCATTGGTTTTGCTTCACATTTTATATTTTTTTCTTCTAAAATAGATTTTACGACGTGTTCTAAACCTTTTTTTGTTTTTGCGATTATCATAGGAGCACCTTTTTATAAATTTTTTATTTCGTGAAATTAATAAATAACCAAGGTTCATTATGCTCATTATATCATCGAGGTGAATAACATGGACATGACGGTGGCAGTTCCGCTGGTAGGTTTAATAGCCTTAGCTATGGCAGGAATATTTGCAAAGCTTGTGCTCTCTCAGGAAACTGGGACGAAGAGGATGCAGGAGATAGCTGCGGCTATTCAAGAAGGAGCTTCTGCATATTTAAATAGACAGTATAGAACAATAGCAGTATTCGCAGTTATTTTGACGGTTATACTTGGCTTAGCTCTCGGCTGGAAGATTGCTGCGGGATTCATTGCGGGTGCGGCAAGCTCTGCCGCAGCGGGTTACCTTGGAATGAATACAAGTGTTAGAGCGAACGTGAGAACGGCGGCGGCTGCAATGAAGCACGGCTTGGAGAAGGCTTTTAGAATCGCTGTTTGGGGAGGTGCAGTAACGGGCTTAGCAGTTGTTGGCTTAGGATTGCTCGGAATAAGCATTTTCTATCTGCTGTATGACAAGGATCCAAGGCTCATCGTAGGTTTTGCATTTGGGGCAAGCCTAATAAGCCTATTCGCAAGAATTGGCGGCGGTATATATACAAAAGCAGCAGACGTTGGAGCAGATCTTGTTGGTAAGGTTGAGGCAGGAATTCCAGAAGACGATCCAAGAAACCCAGCGGTAATAGCAGACAACGTTGGCGACAACGTCGGCGACTGTGCTGGTATGGGTGCGGACCTCTTCGAGACGTATGCAGTAACTATAATAGGTGCCATGGTTCTTGGATTTCTAACAATGCACGATGCAAAATACGTAGAGTATCCACTTTTAATAGGTGCGGTAGCAATTCTGGCGAGCATTCTTGGAGTTTTTGCAGCGAAGATAGGAAGAGATGGAAAGATAATGAAGGCTCTATACAAGGGAGTTGCAACGAGCATCGTTTTAACAGCTGTTGGTCTATTTGCAGTGGTAAAAGCGCTGAAGCTTGAAATGGGAATCTATTATGCAAGCCTAATAGGTCTCGTTATAACAATAGCTATATTGGCAATTACGGAATACTACACATCAACGAACTTCAAGCCAGTTAGGTTTATAGCAACAAATTCGCAAACTGGGTATGCAACAAATATAATCTCCGGTTTAGCCGTAGGCTTAGAGAGCCCTGTTTTGGTGGCTTTAGTCCTTTCTGCAGGTATCTTGGGAAGCTACTTTATTGCAGAGGCTTACGGTGTTGAAGGCGTATATGGCGTTAGCATTGCAGTAGCGGCAATGATTGCACTAACTGGAATTATAGTAACGCTCGATACCTATGGTCCGATAACAGACAACGCCGGTGGTATAGCGGAGATGGCAGGCTTGCCAGATGACGTTCGTGAAATAACAGATGCGTTAGATGCTGTTGGAAACACAACAAAGGCTGTAACAAAAGGTTTTGCAATAGGTTCTGCTGCACTTGCGGCATTAACGTTTTTCGCAGCATACGTAGAGGAGCTCAAAACAAAGGCTGTAGAAATTCTAAATAGAGAGATTATATTTAAGTTTGATCTCGGAGACCCTTATGTTTTAGTTGGCTTATTTATAGGGGCTCTGATACCTTTCCTCTTCAGTGCAATGGCAATAAAAGCTGTGAGCTTAGCAGCTTTCGATGTTGTAAACGAAGTAAGGAGACAGTTCAGAGAGCTGAGGATACTTGAAGGAATTGACAAGCCAGAGTATGGAAAATGCGTCAGTATAGTTACAGGAGTTGCGCTTAAAAAGATGTCTGCTCCAGCTCTCTTAGCAGTGCTAAGTCCTGTGGTTGTAGGCTTGGTGCTTGGTCCAATAGCTCTTGGTGGATTGCTTGTGGGTTCAATAGTAAGCGGTCTGATGCTCGCTCTAATGATGGCAAACGGCGGTGCAGCGTGGGACAATGCAAAGAAGTTTGTTGAAGCTGGTAATCTTGGAGGTAAGGGAAGCGATACACACAAAGCGACGGTTGTAGGCGATACAGTAGGAGACCCGCTTAAAGACACTGCAGGTCCAGCAATAAATCCGCTGATAAAAGTTATGAACACTTTAGCGCTACTGATAGTTCCAATAATAATAGTGCTAAAATTCTAAATTTTTTTTAAATTGAAAATTTTTATTATCTTAGTAGGGCCCGTAGCTCAGTCTGGTAGAGCGAGGGACTCTTAATCCCTTGGTCGGGGGTTCAAATCCCCCCGGGCCCGGATATTTTTCTAAAAGCTACCAAAACAGAGCTTTTCCAGTTACTAATACTCTTGGTCTCGGAGTTACTAATACCCTCAACAATTTTTGTAATCCCATACACGAGTATGGGAATGACTTTAAAAAATCTAACCCTCACAGCTGTGAGGATGTTAATCTTTGCTAAGAGGGCATGAAGATAAGAGTTAGGTATGAGAAAGGTGTTTTAAAGCCTTTAGAGAAAATTGAACTTGAAGAAGGAAAGGAGTATACAATTGAAATCAAAGAAGATCTTTATACTTACATAAAGAGGTATTATGGAAAGGTAAAAGGGATTTATGAGTATAAAAATGAAGAATTAGAGGAAGTCATTTATGGAGAAAATATTCATTGACTCAACGGTCTTTATAAAGTATGCAAGAGGAGAAGACGATCTTCTTTTAAAGCTCATAGGCAATGAGCTTTATACTTCTACAAACGTTTTTGAAGAATGTTTTTATAAGCTTTTACTTTTAAAATGTGGAGATATAACCGGAAAAATCTCCGTATATAAGTTAAAGGATTCTTTGAAGAAAAATTATGATGCTTTCAAAGATGTTTTCGAATTTATGGATTTTTTTGAAAGTTTGCTTTCTATGAAAGTAGTTCATCTGCTGGAAATTAATCTCGAAATATTAAGGATTATGAGCGATATCGTTGAGAAATATAAGCTTCTTCCTAACGACGCCCTTATAGCAGCTACTTGTAAATACTACGATATTAAGAAGATTGCAACTTTTGATGAAGACTTTAAGAGAGTAGACTTCCTTGAGGTAGTTGAACCCTCACAGCTGTGAGGATAAAAGCAGATATCCAAAAATTGAGGTTTTTAAATAGAGGAGAACCAACGCTTACATGGAAATCTAACACATACATCATTCCGATTATAGAAAAATATTAGAAGGTTACCTGGTTACCCGGTTACTTAGGTTACCGGTTACCTGAGTTACCCGGGGTTTCGTGAACTTGACAGAAAAAATTTGTGAGTTTTCATTTTGTCAGGTAACCAGGTAACCTAATAAAGAAGCTTGATTTAAGGATTTCAGATATAAAATAAGGGTAAATTAGTCGGTTACCTCGCACACCTTTAGGTTACCTGGGTTCAGGTAACCTTCTCATTCAAGCAGAAAATTGGCTAAAACGTTACATTTGCTCTTTTTCCTTTCCCTAAGAGAAATATTTGATCATAAACATCAAAATAAAGTTAATACTATTTACTTTTTGATTTCAAAACAACATTCTTTCTCGTTAAGTCAATAACACCAATACCATATTTAGCGAGCCAGTTAACTCTTGGCTTCTTCTTAAAAGGATAAGCAACATAGATCTCGGAAAACAAGCCAAGCTTAGCCTTCTTTAATGCTTGTTTTACGAGCCTTCTGAAATATTTATCTTTAACCTCGATCAAAATTATCTTATCATCCTTGACTCCGATCAAATCGAACTCATATCTATCATAGCGAATCCTTTCATAAACTTTGTATCCCTTTGAATAGAGCCACTCTCTAAGAAACTCATAGTAATCGTATTCGCTCATTCCCTCTATAGAATTTCCTTCTTTTATCTTTATTTCTCTCTTATTTTTAGATAATATCTTTAATTCTTTTTTATTTTTCTTCACTTGCCCAAGTGGAAAGCACAGTATACTCGCAATCTGAAACACTGCACATTAAGCAAGATTCCCTCAAAAACTCTTTTAATCCATCGCTGCTCAGAAGCTTTGCCAGTAAACTGCAGTTCCTCTTTATAACGTATTCCAAGTTTTCTTTAGAATCAATAAGATCGCTTAACACACTGTTAAAGCTTGTTTCTCTTTCATCTCTTAGTTTCCTCAACTTTTCGTAGGTATTCTGCTTCACCTTTACCGTCTTATATTTTGCCTTTCTACCACTTTTCCTCAATAGTTCTCCAACCCTCATACAAAATACTAAAAGTTTATAAAAACAAATCCTCACAGCTGTGAGAAATTTTCAGTAGAAGTAAAAGCAGAACTTAGGTAGAAGCATTAAAACAAAAAGAATAAAAAATTGATATTTGAGCCTATACTCAAAAATTTTTAAACTATATGGGAAATTACTTGGAGATTACTACTATAATTATGTTAATACTTTAAAAACCAGAGAAAAATCTTAAGGGTTACCACAAAATCTAAGAGACTTCCACCAAAGTTTCTCACAGTTGTGAGAATCAGAAACTTATAAAAATCTTATAGAATTGCTATAAATATGCACAACCAAGTTGACAATCAATTGACAATTTCTCACAGCTGTGAAGACATCTAAATCTGATATCTTTTCCTTAAATTCTCTTTAACTTCATCTAAACTTTTACTTTTAAGCAATTCCTCAACAGCATCTGTATCTAAAGCTAAAAACTTCCCAGACCTAAGACCATATATTATAAAATCCTTATCGTTCGTCCATACCGGTATATTAAGCTTTAGAGCTAAGGCGATGAAAGGAGTATCATCCTCATCAAAATTTCTTGCAATTTCATAAGCTTCTCTTATTTTATCGAGATAAAATTCCTGAGGAATGATATGAATCAGACTAAAAGCCAAAAACATTCTAAACTCGAACTCCTTGGTTTTCAGCTTGTTTTTATGCTCCTTAAATTCAAGCAATCCCTCCTCTGGAAAAAATAAATCAACGCTATACTTCTTAATTACTTTAAAAGCTTTAGATTTTTCACCGGAAATTATGATTGAAAACAAAATGTTGCTGTCAACAACTAAATGCATTAGATCAGACCCTTTTCCTTATATTCCTTCTTTATTTTCTTCCAAACTTCTTTCCTCGTTTTTTCAAATTCTTCAAAGGCTTTTTCAGCATTAACATCCATTCCTTGCTTAAGAATTTTAAGGATTATGTCTTTGAATTTTTCTTTGCTTAAACCTTCAGCTATCCAGATATAAACATCCTTCTCCTTTACCCATTCTGGAACCTCTATTGTAATCGTTTTAGGCATATCCTCTCACCTATTCTTAACGTCGTTTCTCACAGCTGTGAGGAATAAAACCTATAGGAATCCTATAGAATTGCTATAAACATGAACAACCAATTTGGCAATTAATTGCCAATCAATTGATAACTTCTCACAGCTGTGAAGAACTCTTATTAAGCTTTCTCAGCAGGGACTCAAGAGCATCGAACCTTTTATCAAAATACTCATATACTTCATCTATAAGATCGTCAACACTATCAAACCTCTCTAAGAACTCTGCGATCTTAGCTAAAGCATCAACCATTCTCTTAAAATTTGAAGCATCCTCTACACTTTTAAAATCAAGCTCGCCACCCTTTGATCTATCAATAACAGCCCTAAGAACATCTATGTGCAGCTTGCCTAAAAGATCGCTCGCAGCCCTTATAATGCCCTCAGGATCTATGTATGCTACCT
>JALTZZ010000061.1 GCA_027051165.1 archaeon
ATTTATGATGTTATTGAAGATTATCCATGTTGGATGTCTTAAATCTGGGATTAGAGGGCTTTTCATGTCTTTCACCGGAGAAGGGGTTAATACCCCTTCCCCTATATAAATCTTTCTGCGTTTCGTCTGGGAAATTTTGCCTTGTTTCTAATGCAAATGTCCTTTTATAAGAAAACTTGTTTTCTCTTGGAAAATTTGTTTTTATAGAAAAACTAACCCTCTTGCATCACTCATCCCGCAAGGGGGTTATGAAACTTATAGGCGATAGAGTTAAATCCCGCTTACGTAAGTTTTGCTAATCGCCGCTTGCTACAACGTCTATCTTTTTTACTTATTTGTTACTTTTTTATCCTTGTTATCTAAACTTGCAACTGAGCAATTTATGATAGTCAAGTGAACGAAGATACGAATGTTCACCCAGACCTATAGAGAAGCGTTGCCAATATACACAGCAGTAGCCTCGTTAAATTATACCACACACTCTACATTCATCACAACATCCTTTAGATTAATTTATGAGGAAAAATTTATATAACATTTCCCTATATAAAATACTATCGTGATCAAAGAAGGTGTTCTATCCGAGGTTGTTAGAGACTATATAGAAAAAGAGATCCCTGAGCTTATTGAAAGAGAGATAACTGTGCCGTTGGATATCCCAATAAAGAGAGCTGTATCTATAATAGGACCAAGAAGAGCAGGAAAAACATACTTAATGTTTCAGCTGATGAGAAAAATAGATAGAGAGAAAAGACTATACATAAACTTTGAAGATTATAGGCTTGAGGGAATGAATTATAGAGATTTTGCAAAGATGATAGAAATCTACTACAGAATCTTTCCAGAAAATAAGAAGAGAAAAGTTTACTTTTTCTTCGACGAAATACAGAATGTTAATGAATGGGAAAGAATAGTGAGGTATCTTTTAGACAGCGAAAACTGTCAGATTTTTATAACGGGATCTTCTTCTAAATTGCTATCAAAAGAAATTGCAACGGAACTAAGAGGAAGAACGATAACATACGAAATTTTTCCTTTCAGCTTTAGAGAGTTTTTAAAAGCTAAGAGATTCGAGGTAAAGGAATTTTTGTCGGGATATGAAAGGGCAAAGCTTTTTAATTTGTTAGAAGAATACCTGAGATTTGGAGGATATCCAGAGGCTGTTTTGTTTAACGAAAAAGAAAAAATATTGGAGGAAATTTGGGAGGTAACTGTTGCAAGGGACATAATCGAAAGGTGGAGGATCAGAAATATAAGGGCATTAAAACTGCTGATAAAAGCTATAAAAGAATCTGAATATTTTTCAGTTTATAAATTTTACAAATATCTAAAATCCTTAGGTTTAAGAATAAGCAAAAACACTCTTTATAACTATTTGGAAGCTTTAAACGATGCACTGATAGTTTTTCCCCTTCATAAATATTCTCCAAGCTATAAGGACGTTGAGAAGAGCATCCCAAAAATATATCTTGCAGACGTTGGTCTATACTTAGGAAGCTTAAACCTTAGTAGAAGACTTGAGAACGTTGTCTTTTTAGAGTTGAGGAAAAATTATCGGGAAATATATTACTATCAAACGAAAAACGGAAAAGAGATAGATTTCTTCATAAAAGAAAAAAAACTTCTGATAGAAGTTGCCTATGAGCTTGATGAGGAGCATATAAAAAAAGTGCTCAGAGCGATGGAAGAGTTGAAGCTGAAAAAAGCTTTTATAATAACCTGGAGCGGTGAGGATGAAATTATAGAGAACAACAAAAGGATATATGTATTACCTCTGTGGAAGTGGCTACTTAGGGGGCACTTCTTTTAATTTAAACAACAAACTCAAAATATCCCGCACATATTTTAAAAAACGGAAAGGAAAAAATGGCAGAGTTCTGCTAAGATAGACACTGCATAATTTTAGCTGATGAGCGAGCAGAGGGGATCTCACAAAATTTTTATATAAAGTAGGGACAATAAAAGACCATGCATGCTGTTGTCACATTTGAATATGAAAACGAGAATACTGCCAAAATCGTTGAAAAAGTTTTAAAAATTGATAACAAAACAGCACCAAGCAGCATGAAAATTTTTACAAAAAGGATAAAAAATAAAGTGGTTACATACGTTAGTCATGAAAAAATAGGAACGCTCTTAGCAACTCTCGATGATATATTGTTTGCAGAGAAAATAATATCAAGTATTTTAAGCTTAAAAGAATGAAGGGTGCATATATATTAATAATTTTTCTTGAAGAGGATAGGGTAATAGAGGTAGGAAAGCTTGGCAGATTTCTCTTTCCAAGAGGATACTATGCATACGTGGGCTCTGCAATGAACAGCATTGAAAAAAGAGTCGAAAGGCATTTGAGAAGAGATAAAAAACTGAAGTGGCACATAGATTACCTGCTCTTATATGGAAAAGCTGTTTTTGTTTTTAAGATTCCGAGTGAGGAGAAGATAGAATGCAGAGTTGCAGAAAAGATAGAGAACATCGGTAGAGTTGTTGTCGAGAAGTTTGGTTCAACAGACTGCAAGTGCAGATCCCACCTATTCTACTTTTCCTACGACCCCAAGGATGATATTTCCAACATGCTTAAGGATTTCACGGTTTATATTCAGCTGTAAGAATTTTTCTTATTTCATCTGCAATTTTAATCCCTATACCTTTAACCTCAAGAAGCTCCTCTTTGCTCGCAGTAAAGACTTTTTCTACTGTTTTAAATCTTTCAAGAAGCCTCCTTGCTAATACAGTGTTTACATAGGGTAGGCTTGCAACAATAAACTCCTGCATTTCCCTTGTGCTCATTATCTTCTTTTCCCCTCTTATCTGAATCTCCCTTTTTTCTTCCTCCTGCTCTCTTTTCGCAAGAAGAGCTATTATGCTCGCTGTTTCTTCCTCCCCATCGCTGAAGATTACGGGTATTCCAAAGTCCACAATTAAGCTTACTATAGCCCCTCTTAAGGCATTTGGATTGAAGTTCCTTGAATGCTTGCTTCCCTCCACAATTATTATCGGCTTTTCATACGCCTTTTTCAGCCTCGAAGCCTGCTCAAAAATCCTCTTATCTATTATGCTTTCTATAAAATCGTCTATCCTCTTCCTCTCTACGCAGACCCTATCGCTTACTATGTAGTCCCCCACCTCAAGCTTCTCCGGTTTAGGAAGAACCCCTTGCCTTAAAAGCTCCTTAACTACGTTAGAAGCGAGCTCTCTCGAATCTACAACAACCTTATACCTATATTCAGATAGAGTTCTTTGAACATGCTTTTCCCCTATTGGAGGCCTACTTATTTCAGTAACTTCCGCTTTAAGCTGATTTTTCTTTCTTAACTTTTCTCTAAGCTCCAAAAGAAGCTTTTTCATCCTCTTTTCTTTGTAAACGCTGCTCCAGTAGAAGGCTTCGTCTCGCGTATTTTTTGTTACGAGAACTATTACCTCGCCAGCACTCGCTCTTCCAGTTCTTCCCCTTCTCTGAATGCTCCTTATCTCGCTCGGTATTGGCTCGTAGAAAATAACGAAATCAACCTTTGGTATGTCCAAACCCTCTTCTGCAACGCTTGTTGCAACGAGAACATCGTAGTAACCTTTTCTAAATCTATTCAATATTTCTATCTGCTGCTTTTGAGTTAATCCCTTATCTTCATCTTTATTCGCCTGTCCAACGAATCTAACTGGCTTGGCAACTCTGCTCAGTTCATCTACAATTTTCCTTGCCGTATCCCTATACTGAACAAAAACAATACCTTTTTTTCCTTGTTTTACCTTTTCTTCAACAATTTCTACAAGCTTTTTAAGCTTTGGATGCTCAACATCGTATTTTTGTGAATAAAAGTATGCTCTATAAAAGCTGTCGTTTTCAAACAGTATCTTAGAAGCTTTCGAGCTGCTTACCTTCATCTTGTGGAAGTATTTTCTTAAAGGTTCTAAACCCTGAGTTTCCAAGAGCTCCAAGGCGTGCTGAACGTTTATGCAAGCTGAAACGATTGCAACAGCCTTGTAAAGCTCTTCGCTTGGATTCGACTCTATCTCGCTTATAATGCTCTCCCTAACAGAAAGAAGCTCCTTCTTTGTAAAATCTGAGATGTTTATTCCAAAAGACTTCAGCTCAAGAACAAGCTCCTTGAAGCATGATTCAAGATACTTCTTTATCTCCTTAAGCTCTTTTGGAAGCTCTACCTTTACCCAAGAGATATCAACACCTTTTATATATGGCTTCACATCCGGGTCGCTCTCAGTTCTTATCTCGATGTTGCTTATAAAGAGGTTTCTGCATACCTCAAGAATTTTTTCCTCGCTTGAGCCTGGTGAAGCCGTAAGTCCGAGAATATGGGGATTTTCAGCCTGCTCGATATATTTCTTCGCTATAAATACGTATGCGTAGTCTCCAACAGCTCTATGTGCCTCATCAAACACGAGGAGAACAACGTCTCTCAGCGTATAGCTTCCAGCTATAATATCGTTCTGCAAAACTTGAGGGGTTGCACATATAACCTTAGCCTCTTTAAACAATTTTTTTCTTTTTTCACTATTCACCTGTCCTGTAAATACTACTATCTTGTCCTCTGGAAGCTTTAAAAACTTCCTAAAAGAGTTTGCATGCTGAACTGCTAAGGGCTTCGTTGGTGCAAGCATTACAACCTTACCATCTCTGAACTTAGAAAGCCTGTATGCGCTGAGCATTACCGCTATTACAGTCTTTCCTAAGGCTGTAGGTGCCACTACAAGAGTGTTTCCTTTTATAGCACTTGCAAGTATAAGCTGCTGATAGAGCCTCTGTTCTATCGTGTTCTCTTTTATCAGCTCGTGCTTAACAAAGTTCACTCCTCTTCTTCCTCTTCAATCTCTTCTTTTTCTCCTATTAAACCCTTTATTTCCTTAATAACCTTTTTAGCCTCAGAACTTTCAACGCTTCTTCCAGCTCTTACAAGATTTTGAAGATTCCTTCTTAGCGTTTCCTCTAAGCTCTCCTCTGCAGAAATCTTTGTTTTTTCTATAACCATAGGTGTGGGTCTCAAAACTGCTCCTCTAACTATAGCCTCGCCATTTAGTGGTGTTACAATAAAAGCTCCGGCAAATTCCTCGTTTAAACTTAGGTAGTAGACCTCATCGCCCAAATCGGTTTCACCAGCCTTTTCAATGCTATACTCTATTTCAGCTTCAGCTATTTCGCCAGCCTTAGAAACGATCTCATCTACAGCTTCTTTAACCTTCTCCTCATCAACCCTCTTAAAAGCCTCTATTTCAAGGGTATCGTATTTCCAGACAATCTGCCCGTCCTTCTCTTCATACTCTATTCTCACCCTAACAACATCGCCCTTGTCGAGTTTTATCTTATTAACAATGATTTCATATAAAAGCCTGTTGAGCTCAGCAGAAGCTCTTGCAACTTCTTTAGAGTCTATTTCTTTATTTTTGATCTTATCTTTAAGTTGAGCATACAGAGTTCTTCTCAATTTATCAGCATACGCACCAGCTATAACGAGTCCACTGCTTAGCCTCATATTACCACCAAAATAATATAAAAAGAGCAACGTTTATAAAATATTATATGAAGAGGAAAACATCAACTCAGGTAAAGCTTACAGATTTTTATGGAGTGGGAAAGAAAACGGCTAAGATTCTTATAGAAAAATTTGGGAGTGAAAAAAGGGCTGTAGAAGCAATTACAAAAGCAAAAATTGAGGAATTGGAAAAAATAGGAATTTCAACTAAGCATTCTCTAAGAATAATAAAAAACGCTGTGCACGCAGAGAAGCTGAAGATATTCAAAACGAAAGATGCAAAAAGGATCTACGAGGAAATTTTAAAGATAATATCGGAATTTGCAATCACAGATGCAACGAAGAAGAGGATAATGCTGCTGGTACCTATGGAAAAAGAAGAAATAGAGAAGAGCATAGAAGACGTGATGAAGCTTAAGGAGTTCTTTATGAACATTTCAAAAGAAGATGTTGAGAGAATAAAGGAGGCTCTTAAAAATGCGAAAAGAAAGGAGATAAAACCAAAGACAACAATAAGATATGCTACAGATGACGAGGAAATGTTTAGGGAGATAAGCTATATAGCGAGGTTTATAGAAGGCGAGGGTGAGGCAAGAAACTTCGACGTCGTTATCACAAGGAATCCGGAAAGATATAAAAACGTTTTGACGATAGATTTTTGTCCAGACGATGTGATAAAGAAAGCAAAGGAAGAAGAGAACATTTACAGAGCAATGTTTGATATAGAGGATGTATTAGAAAAATATGGAAAGAAGTTCTTTGATAAGGAGAAAATAAGGAAAATTGTTGAATTTCTCGAAATTTTTACAGACAGCCTTGAAATAAAAGAAGGATATAGAAAAGAGCTTGATTTGAGAAAAGAAGAATATAAAGAAATTGAAGAGAGAATTGACAGAGATATCGCTGTGTTAGAGGAGAAGATAATGCAGAATCCGAGCATGAAGAACAGGATAATAGAGCAGTTCCTTGAAAGCTATGGAATTTTTGAAATGCCGGAGTTCTACGATATATACGATCTAAAGGACTTTGTAATGAATGAAAAAATGAAGGAAATTGCAAAAATAGAATTTAAAATAAAAAGGGAAATTGCAGATGAACTAAGGAAGCTTGATGTAAAGAGCGAGGAGCTATACAACTTCGAGCTCGAATTTGCCTTAGCAATGTTCTCCATAAGATTCGACCTAAAAAAACAGAACATCTCAAGCTACCCTTGCATATGCTTTAAAAATGCGAGGAGCATATTCCTCGAGCACATGGGCATTGACGTTCAGCCCGTATCCTACGTCATAGGTAGAGTGCCAGAGAACTGCAAAATTGGTGCAAAAGAGGACAACGTCGTTCTCTTAACAGGTGCAAACAGCGGAGGAAAAACAACGCTTCTCGAAACAATATTAACCCTCGTTATACTTACGAAGCTTGGCTTACCGGTTCCATGCGACTCAGCATGGATATACCCCTTCAACTATATAATCTACCATAGAAGGCATGCAAGCTTAAGGGCTGGAGCTCTCGAAAGCACGCTAAAAAGGATAGTGCCGAGCATCGTTGAAAAAGGAGAAAAACTTGTTTTAATAGATGAATTCGAAGCCTTAACCGAGCCGGGAGCTGCCGCACTCATACTTGGTGCGCTAATAAATTTAATGCTCGAAAACAGCTGCTTAGGCGTTGTTGTAACCCATTTATCCAAGGAGGTTCTAAGAGAAGCTGGCGTTAAGGTTAGGGTTGACGGCATATTTGCAAAAGGACTTGATGAAAGATACAACCTCATAGTTGATAGACAGCCAAGATTCAACGCTCTTGGAAGAAGCACTCCAGAATTAATCGTTAAAAAGCTTATTGCAAAGGAAAAGAAGGAGAACGTTAAGAAAGCATATCAAATAATAGATAATTTCCTTGGAAAGAGGTGATGCGGTGAAATGGAGGTTACAGAATTCGGTCATCTTATTGTAGACGAATTCGGTGCATACCTGAAGAAAAAGAGAAAAAGAATTCTAATTATACATAAAAATGAAAAGAAAGAAGTTTCAGCAAAGGACATTAAAGAGGTTGTAATAATGGGTAAGGCACTTATATCATCGGAGCTTATAAAATTTTTATGTCAGTCCGGCATTGACATTCTTTTTGCATCTCCAACGGGCAAGCCCTTAGCGAGGGTTGTGAGCACAAAGCTCGGTGGAGTTGTTGAAAACAGAATAGAGCAATACAAAAGCTTAAACGATGAAAGAGGAATAAATATCGCAAGGTATGTTATAGTAGGGAAGATAAAAAATCAGATGTCGAACATGAGATACTACTCAAAGAGCAGAAGAGCGAGCAAAGAAGTTTCTGACGATCTCTACACCAGATATAAAATTTTAAAGGAAAAAGCCGAAAACCTTGAAAAAGAGGAATTTAGTGACTTAGAAAATGCAAGAAAAAGAATATTTGCATATGAGGGTGAGTGCTCCGGAATATATTGGCAGGGAATGAGTATAATACTAAAAAACTGGGATTTTAAAGGAAGAAAACAGAAAGGCGATGATGCAGTTAACGTATGCTTAAACATATGCTACAACATGCTCTCATCCCAGATATGGAAATACGTCCTTAGGTTTGGTTTAGATCCCTTCGCTGGCTATCTGCACGTCGAGAGACCGGGAAGGCTTTCTCTTGTTTACGACCTTATGGAGCCCTTTAGACCAATGGTTGACAGATTTCTTGTAAGCTTTCTTAAGGGATTTAAAAAGATACATTTTGAAAAGAAGAGAGGCACATTTATAGAAACTCTGAGAAAAAGCTTCTTTTCGGAATTCATGAACAATAAAATAGAATATAAGAGCAGAAAGATGAAATTGGAGACGGCAATGTTTTATTATATACAGGAGGTCGTATCATATTTAAGAAGGAACAAAGAAAAGATAACAACACCGTATATGGTATGGTGATAAAAATGTATTACTTAGATCATGTTGAAATAAAAAAGCTTACAAAAGACCTTATACCGAGAAGTAGAGAGAATCCTGTTGATGAAAGGCTTAGAGGATGGAACTGGTTCAACAGCCCTGTAAGACCGTATTCTTCATCCCTTCTTCTACCAGTTTGGGATGTTGCATGTTCAATATGCCCCACGAGAAGGGATGCTTGGATTAGAAACAAGATTCTCAAAAAATCTGTTCCAACAACGAAGCAGCAGGCTAAGGGATTTATTATACACAAGCTTATTTCCTCAATGTTCATTAAAGCGAAGAAGCTTGTTTATCTTGGAGAGAAGAATTTAAAAGAAAAACTTATAGAAGAATCAAAAAAAGCTTTGAAAAATGAGATTGAAAATATGAAAAAGTTCGTTGAAATAAGAGAAGATGAGCTGCTCGACTTCTGCGAGAAAATAATAGAGTGGCAGGCTTCGAGGATAGAAAGCAGCGTTTATGAAACTACTGCAAAATACCCTTTTCTTAATGAGGAAAGTCTCGTTCAGATGGCTTTTCCAATAGCAACCGAAATGGTTGTTGATGGCAGCCTCCTCGGGCTGAGCAGATACCTGAGGATGGATGCAGCTTCGATATTCAGCGGAATAATATTTGACATAAAGCTTGGAAAAAAGGAGGAGTGGCACAGAATACAGGTAGCCGGCTACGCTCTGGCGTTTGAAAGCTTCTTTGAGAGACCGATAGATATAGGATGCACGGTTTATGTAAACTATTACCGGGGCAACATAAGGATAGAGAGGGACTTCTACATAATAGGCGATTACCTACGCTCACTCTTCCTTGAAAAAAGGGATGAACTTCAGATGATCCTTTTAAAAGATGAAGAGCCACGCGTAGCGGATAGATGTCCTAAGATTTGCATGTTTAAAAACAAATACTGCCTTTAGGGTATTGCCATGAGGATTGCGAGGATATACACGTTTGAGCTCAGATTTTTAAAAGGTGCAAGTCTTCCAAAGTGGAAGGGAAATATTATAAGAGGTGCTTTTGGGAAAAGCTTGATGGATCTATACTGCACAAAAGAAAAGAAATGCAAAAAATGCTCATTCATTTTTTCATGTCCTTTTGGCTATATTTTTGAAACACCATCCAAGGGTATTGTTTTAAGCAATTTAATGGATTATGCAAAGCCCTATGTTGTAAAGCCTCCGTTGGAGAAAAAAGAATTCTATGAAAAGGGAGAAAAAATCAAATTTTCTATAGCACTCTTTGGAGATGCCCTTAAATTTGAGAGCCATGTTCTCCATGCAGTCTCGAATATGAAGCTTAAAAGCAGGATGAAGCTTGAAAGGGTGGTTGTTGAGAATCCGTTTAGAGAGCAGAAGGAAATACTTTTTGAGGATGGAGAAATTTACAACGCCAAAACTTATATTTCAAAGAGAGATTTAGATAGAAAAATTGGAAAAATTTTTGTTTTGAAATTTTTAACACCTTTCAGAATTTTGAGAGAAGGTTCTCTAATTTCCGAACCTCAATTCGAAGATATAGCAAAATTCGCATTCAGAAGATATTCAATGATGATGATTCAGTATTGTGGAGAAGATGTTAAATTCAATATAGAAAACAGTGTAAAGTTACTGAGATCAAAGCTAAATAATATAGAATTTATATATAACAATGAAAAACAGTATTTCTTGACTGGAGAATTAATATTTTGCGGGAAGATTAATAGAGAACTGAAAAAAGCATTAAACTTCTGCCAAATTGCACACTTGGGGAAGAGAGCTTCTCACGGACACGGCTGGTATAAACTTGTGAATATAGGCTCTGATTAAAAATAAAACTTGACAAGAATGTTTCTAAATGAAATGGGTGCAAAGAGTATGAAAATAGAAATGGAATGCAGCCGCCGGGATTTGAACCCGGGTCACTGGCTTGGAAGGATTTCACTTTTTCAAGCTATGAAAAAGAGTTTTTTGATTGGTTACGCAGCAGAGTAAGCAAAGAGCATGCGAACGCAATTATCAGGGCATTGAGAAAGCATTTCTCAGATAAGCCCTTTAACATTGATACAGTCCGCAGGGTTTTAAATAACGTAAAACGAGGAAAGAGAATCTTAGCAATGGCGATACGCAATTTCATCAAATTTGCTGAAGAGGAGGAAATAATTGATGAAAATACAGCAAATAAAATAAGACAGATAGCAAAAATTCCAAAGTCTGGGGTTGATTTATACATTCCTGGCATTGGCAAGGTCATTGATACCTACCACAATATCACCAACGAAAAGTATAAGCTGCTGTATAAAGTGCTTGCATGCAGCGGTATAAGGCTGAGGGAGGGTATTTTATTATTTAAACAATTTGACCCAGATAAGCTTATTATCAACGGTGAAGTTGCTAAGTATCCACTCTCGCATATAAGGGCAACAAAGAAAGCTTATTTTGTATATCTCCCAGCTCAAGTTGCTAAGGAACTAAAGAAAATGGAGCTAAGCGAGTTTTATGCAAGAAAATGTTTTAGAAAGGCTGGATTACCTGCGAAATATCTAAGAAAATGGAATTATAACTTCATCCTGCGTGAGGGTAGGGCCCCGGCTGATATTGTTGACTTTATTCAGGGGAGATCTCCGATAACAATCGGAAGCATGCACTATTTAGAAAAAGAGAAACAAGCCGACTGGTATTACTCTAAAGTTGTCAAAAGATTGATTGAAATGTTTTCAGAGGAAAGAAAATTAGTGGTATAGCTGAACTTTTTCGTTAGTGAAAAATTAACACTGCATGATGGATCTCACGGCTCCATAATTGGCAAAAGTGTTTATTACTTTTCTAAGCGTTTCAAGCTCTCTTGCCATCTCAATGACTGTATCGCTCCATCCACATGCCCCATACTCGTTTTTAAACTTTTCAAGTTTCTCCAAAGCGGGTCTATCAAGATATATCATCCTTCCGCTCTTCTTTTCGCTCATAGTCGTATTTTAATTCGACAATCGTATTTAAATTTTATGATTGTCATTGTATATCATTGAATATGAATTTAAACCCATTACTATCATAAAATTTCAAAGTAAATGTATATATGTCCGATTTTTAAAAGTTGTCCATGAATAAACAAGACTTGTGAGGAGATGGTTTGAAATGACCTCAACAGGTTTTATTGTGGCAATACTTGTTTTGGCAATGTTAGTGGTTCCAGGCGTTAATGCGGATCTCAGCGACACTTTTGCAAAAATTAAGTACACGGTTAAACAGTTTATAAAAGACCCAAAGCTCTTTGTTCAGTATATAAAAAACGAATACATAAACCCGGCGTTGAAAAAAGACCCGTATCATCAATATCAGAAAATTAGATATAACACGGATATTCCAGAACCGAACTACATGAAAGAGGTTAAACAAAAGCTCAACGGCTATTTTTCAAAGCTCAATGGCTTAAAGCTTGAGAATTTGACTGATTTTGAGGTAAGGGATGTGACTTTTACGGTAATGGACGACAGCAGAACATACTACCTAAAGCACGTGTATATAAACGGAAACACCGTAAAAGTTGACGGGGTTCCAACGAAAAACATGGTCAGTTTAACACCTTCTGCAAGCAAGGAGCTTGTTCTAATGTTGGATAGCTACTTGCAAGATGGATACCTTGACGGCAATGAGCTTCAGCAGATAGCAAACTGGGGCCTGCAGAAATACAAATCAGGCGATTTAAAGGGCAAGAAGAAGGACATAGAAGCGATTTTGAACTTCCTGCTGGAGGTGGGTGAATGAGAGGGTTAGGGGCTATTTTTATAGTTTTACTGATTTTGGCTGGGTTGGTAGGTAGCGCTTATGCAGCGACTGTTGTTGTTCCAGGACTGCCACCTGTAGTTATCCCAGAACCTAATCCAGCAAATATAGACGGCTTGGTTCTGTATCTCCCAATGGACGAGGGCTCTGGCAACGTTACCTATAACGCCGTGGATCCAACGGTAAACAATGGAACAATATACGGAGCAAACTGGACACCAGGAAAGCTGGGATATGGGCTGGCTTTTGATGGTACTAACGACTACGTTGAAGTACCAAATTCTCCTGACTTTGCAGTTAATCAGTTTACAATCGCATTCTGGATGTATCCAACGAGAGACGGTGTTTTTGAGGGATTAGTATCAAAAACTGTATGGCTTAACGGAGATGGCGGTTTTCTGGTTATTAAACACCAAAATCCGGACTATGGCTTGACATTTGTAATAGATGATGGAACTTCAGTGCAAAATCTTAATCTAAATAAAAGATTGGACTTAAATCGCTGGTATTTTGTTACTGCAGTATACGATGGAACAACAATGAAACTATACATAAATGCTGTTCTTGAAGCAGAGAGAAGTGCAAATCCACCTGCACAAAATACTAGGACCCTGATAATTGGTGCAAAAGCTCCAACTCAAGACTTCTTTGAAGGAATCCTCGATGAAGTCTACATTTTCTCCCGCGCCTTATCTGACAAAGAAATCCAGCTCCTCTACCAGAGAGGAAAACCAGACCACGTTATTACAAACATTCAGCCAGATCTAAGACAGATAAGCGTTCCGCAGATAAACATAGACAGAAACTCAACTGTAACGGCGAGTTTTGAGATAAAAACAAATGTAGCAAACGCATTAATCCCGATTCCAGCAAATGCAAAGGTAATAAATGCAAAGTGGGCTTATAACATTGACGGAAAGGTATTGTCAATTGATGATAACAGATACGTTAATCAGAGTAGCGTAACCGTCGAGATACCAATAAAAATAGACACTTACGATGTCAAACAGATTCCAAACGAGTTATATCTCGATGAAGACACAAAAACATTCGAATATAAGAAAATAATCTCAATTTACAATCCAAGCGATATCAATGTAATGAGTACAATAAGCGTTGATCCAGCAGAAATAGGGGTTTCTTCTGCTGAGTTAGACGGCAGTTTAATGAGCATGATGAACGATAGATTCGTATCAACGCTCTTGCTATCTCCGGGAGCAAATGAGTTCGAATTGACAGCAACATTACCTATAGCAAAGCAAGAGGTAGAATTTCGCTCAACATATGAGGACTTCTTAGAGATTGACAGTTTAGAAGAAGCTAAAACGCTCGCAGAAAATGCAAGGAAGGGCAAAATAGAAACCATAACCAAGGTAGTTGAAATAGAATCTGCTGTTGATATAGGAAACAGGAGCGTTATAATACCGCTTAGCGTTGAAGTTGACGATGTCATAGAGGCTAAGGCTCTAACAGGCTCGGGACAGCTTTTAGAAGTAAGAGAGGGCAAGGACGGCAAGGCTGAAGTTGTAGTTCCTGCATCAGCGTTCAACGAAGCACATGTTGCACAGATAAAAATACTTTACAACAAAAAGCCATCAATTTTTGAAAGGTTTGGATTTTTAAGCGTATTGTCATCCATAATTGAAAAAATCAAGAGCATTTTTGGAGGTGGTTAAGCCGTGAGGAGAGAAATTTGGTTTTGGCTTTTTGTTTTTTTAGTAGGCTTGGTTTGGATAGGTAGCGTACATGCAGCGACTCTAAGCTATCAGTTCGATCCGAACACGATAGTAAGTAGCGAGTTTGGAGAAGAGATAATAAACGGATATGCGGCAAACTTGACAATAGTTGCATTAACAAACAATAGTCAGCCCTTCACACTGGGCAATATACCAGGTGCGGACACAATACAGGTAACAATACAGTTCCTCAACCCGCTTGGACAGGCTGTTGATGTAACCGGCGACGGCGTTGAGGATACCTTCACAGCAACGGAGAATGCAAGCAACCCTGGAACATATGAGGCAAGCTTGAATCTAAGTGCCAGACCTGGCGAGTATACAATGAGGATCCATGCTGTTGCAACAAATTCAAGCACAGGAGAGATCCTCGAGGAGGGAACCTTAGACGTTCAGGTCTACATAGCGGATCCATATTGGGTTACAGTATGGACAGATCAGGGAGAAAAAGTCCAGATAGGCAGTTTGAGCTTTGAAATAGACGCAATGAACGAAAGAGGTGCTGTCGTTTTACTTGGTGAGAGTTTAGTAACGCTGTCTCCAGACTCCACAACGGGAGAAATTTTCAGACAGGTGGACTTAGATGGAGATGGAAGCTTAGACACATGGATGTTCATAAAGAGCTCTGAGAGTGGGCCAATAGAAGTTAAATTCTACAGCAGAAACAACATAATAGACGAGCCAGAGGACAAAATAGATGTTAAAGGAGATACAGTGACAAGAGAGGCTTGGCTTAAAAACGGAAGAAGCTACAGACAGATAGTATTATGGGACAATGGTCCACTGAGCTTCCTTAAGGCAGAAGATTACTATATTATCCCATACAAAGGAGGGCAGTATTGGAAGGAAGGCTGGGGATCGGGGTATTCTGGTAAGGTAGCAATAATAAAGAGAACAACATATCTTGGGCTTTTCAGCAAGGAGGAAAAAGTATTCGATGGAAACATCTTCGGAAGAAGCGTTGGCGATGATGTGCTAAAAGTTTTCGGTAGATGGGCAAAGAACTTGGCAAGAATACCTGGAGGTTGGGAGGTTGTCCAGGGAATCGCAAAGATGCTGTATCCAGACAACTATGAGTTGAGATTCAGACAAGCCGCAATACCAGCCGAGCTCGAGTTCAGAGGTAAGTTCACACTGCCGAGCATATTCGGCGAGAGTGTTGACTGGAAGGCATTGATAAGCGGAATAGACACAACTGAGACCACAGAGGAGGCTGAACAATGAACAAAGCCGTCTCAATTTTTTTAATTTTTTTGATTGTTTGTGCAACACCAGCCTATGCTTTCAGCATTGAGGATATATTTAGTCCCTTAGAAAGGATTTTTGCTAAAATAAACGAACTAATTTATACAAACCCCGTGATCGAGAACATTGAGATGTTTAAGGCGAATTATGTGGTTGTAAATGGAGTATATGTTGAGCGAACCTCATGGGATATAATAAGCTCTCTCGAGGGAGAGCCTGAAATTGGAGTTATCATTCAGTTTAAAAAGCTTCCTGAAATTGATGTTATATACAAAATAGCCGAGGTTTTAGGTGGATATGTATATCATATAGACCGTGGTATAAATGCAGTTGCGATAAAGCTTGTTGACAAGCCCAAATTAAAGGCTTGGGTAGAATCTCAGGCTCATGAGTTTAATGTTGTAAGCGTTTATGTAGATTTTGCCACAAGAGTGCCAGAAAAACCAAATCCACCAAAGAAGCCTGATAAGCATGAGATACCCGAGAGAGCTCCAGACAATAAAACAAACAACACCATAGAAAAGCCGCCATACAGACCTTGGGTTGGAAACCCGCATCCAATCGAGAAGCTTGAGAGAGGCAAAAATATAACAGTAAAGCCGATGAACAGAAGCGTCAGGGAGGTTGTTATCAGAAAGGAGCATGTGCAGAGTGCAGACTGGAACAACAAGCTTATAGCAGCAACACAGGTATGGGAGGAGAATGTAACGGGTAGAAGCGTTGTAATAGCAATACTCGACACAGGTGTGGATGAAAATCATCCAATGCTGAAAGGAGCTGTAATCGACTGCATAAGCATGATAGAAGGCGAGGACTGTCATGACTATCATGGACACGGAACCCACGTTGCAAGCATAGCAGCAGGGAGGCCTGTAAGAGTAAACAAGGATGGAAAGCTTGTATGGGTAAGCGGTGTAGCTCCTAATGCCCAGATTTTAAATGTGAAGGTGCTCGGAAAGAACGGAGGAGGCTCTATTTCTTCTGTTATAAAGGGGCTGGATTTTGTAGCTCAGTGGCATGATAAGCATCCAGATGTACCAATTGTAGTTTCAATGTCCTTAGGAACTCCGTTTGGAAATCCAAGCGATCCTGTGGTGCAGAAGGTCAACTGGCTTGTAAAGGAAAAGAAAATACCGGTCGTTGTAGCTGCTGGAAACGAGTTTGTTGTTATTGACAGCCCAGGATTGGCTGAAAACGCTATAACAGTAGCAGCGGTTGACAGCGAAGGTAAGGTTGCAAGCTTCTCAGGCAAAGGACCAGGCACAAACTACAAAGATGTCAAACCTGACATAGCAGCTCCTGGAGTCAAGATCCCAGGGGCTCGAGCTAACAGTCAGGAACTTATTGAAATGTCTGGAACTTCGATGGCAACTCCTCATGTTTCTGGTGTTGTAGCTCTAATTTTAGAGAAAAACCCAGAGCTAAAGGATAAGCCAGAGAGAATAAAGGAGCTTCTCGAAGCAACAGCTAAAGACACAGAGCAACCTGAGATATGGGAAGGAGCGGGCATTGTAGATGCGTATGCTGCTGTAAACAAGTTGCCTAAGAAGTCACAGAGCATTGGGATCCTCTCACGTATAAAAAACCTGTTAGGAGGTGAGTAAAAAATGGATTGGAGAGGTAATACATTAAAAAAATTGAAGAGCGTTGTGCTTATAACTTTTCTATTAATTTTAGGTGGGTGTATTTTACCCATTCCAAGTGAAGATTATGCCTATGAAATAAGTGGAATAGAAGTGTACAGGCATAGCTGGGATTTTAAATCTCCAGATCCCAAAATAAATATCGAAGAATTGTTAATAACAAAACTTAGAGGTTCTCATGATCATAGTAAATTTCCAGAAGATGTTGATAATCCAAATGTTAGAGTTACATTACAATTAGAAAATTTTAATGAACAATGGAATTTACGTTTAGGCAGAGGACAACGTGTAGATTTACGTGTTATAGTATCTGATAAATTACCAGAAGAGGGTATTGTTACAATAGTAGCAGAGGGTAGGAATGTAAATTGGCTTGGTAGAGAACTAGATACATGGCATATATCAGATACAAAAACGGCAAATTACGTTGTTGCTGAAGGTTCAATATTAGGTTATATTGCATTAAAAGACAAGCGTTCATTTATACAAAAAATTCTTAATAACTATAAAAATTTATTAAATAAAAAAATTACTGATTACACATATAATACTAAATGGCTAGAACAACAATTAAACAAACTAAAACAGAATAACAATAC
>JALTZZ010000062.1 GCA_027051165.1 archaeon
CTTGCATCACTCATCCCGCAAGGGGTTTATAATTTATTTTAAATTATTTTGAGTGTTGGAAGATCGTAATTCTAAAAATAATTGCTCAATAAAAAGTATAAAAAAAGTGTTTTATAATATTAAAATTAAAAGTGAGTTTTTATTCTTTCAAAATAATTAACGAATCTATTTCTAACATCACTTCTGAAGATAAAATTAGTAGTATAAAAGACTTTTTTGAAAAGATTAAAAATAATCTTGAACTTGAACATATTACAATTATATTACCGATTTTATTTCTACTAAATGGGATGGTAGCTTATTTAGGGATAATGTATGGACAAAATATTAAATTATGGAAATTTTCATCCATAGAGATAAAAAATATAAAATATAATATAATATAATAAGTATATTTGGTATTTTAATAACATTCTTAATAATTGGGATAATCTCATTAATCATGAGTAATATAATGTCGGATTTGCTGAATATAATAGGAGCGATGTTAATTATAATAGCATTAACATCTTTATTAAGTGGTTGTATAGGTATTTGTTTTGGAAAATTTGCAGAAAAATATTTTCCATTACCAAAAGTGATTGTTTGTTTAAATGATGGAACAATTCTAAAAAATTTACTCTTTTATCAAACTACAGACACAGATTATAGATTTAAAGAGCTTTCTACTAATAATGAACTTATAATTCCACGAGAAAAAGTAAGAATGATTTTACATGTAAATGAATATGAAAAATATAAGGAAAAATACGAAAAACTATGCAAAAAACAACAAAAAATGAAGAACGATTCTCGATGGAATGAGAACATAAAAAAGCTTAAAAAGAAATTTCACACTAAATTTATCGTAAAAACCCATCCCTCAACTTTTCTCTTAATTCTTCTCTACGCTCTGCAATTCTTTCTCTGAGGGTTGTATCTTGTTCTTCATACTGCTGCCTGGTTGTAATATCTTGCTGATAAGAATTTTGCTGCGGTAATGTTTGGGTAGCTTCTTGTTCATTGCTACCTTCCAATGGTGAAGATTTTCCATCTAATCTATTTTCAATCTCCTTCCTCTGTTCTCCTCTACGTTCTTCAAGATATTCTCCAACATTCCTTCTCCAAGCGTATATTCCTTTATCAGTCTCTGATGAGCAACGTTCACAAGTAACTTTAACGTTTTTCTCATAGCTGAATGGTATTGTTATAGTTTTCCATGTAATAGCTCCAAAAACTTTTAAAGGGATGTCCATCTTTCCTTCTATTTTTACATTAACATATTCACCATTAAGATAGCTCTTTATACTGTCAATTGCTGCTAAACCCAATTCTTTTAGATTAATATCTTCATGCTTTACATGAATACTGCTTTCACCACTTGGAATCCTTGCCTCTCTTATAAAGCCCTTTCCTACATAATGGTTATTTATATAAATCTTATACTCTATATTTTTTGCATAAAGTTCGTATTTCGTCGGATTTATAACAGCAATATCAAATTCTACCTCAATTTTACCATCGCCTAATTCTCCTCGATCAATATTTATATTCCTTATTTCTTTGTAGTTTATTTAAAGAGACTTTGCCGCAATATAGCTCTGATATAGGTAAACAGCAACACCTACTATTATAATAATCCAAATGACAATTTTTATCTTACCGATTTTACCCATGGACAGTAATTCATTAAAAACAAATTTTTAACCCTTTCGCTATAAAATAATAAATCTCAATCTCAATCTCAATCTCAATCTCACAAGTTTTGTTTTAAACTATAAGTTTTTATTTATGATTTATAAAAATCTTGTGAGAACTACAGAAACCAGAGTCAGCGTAATCCCTATAAACGTTGCAAAGGTAAACCCTGCAGGAATGTCTAACCTTTTTTCAAAGCTGTCTATTTTAATTTCCAAGCTGTTTATCCTCTTGTTTAGCTTATCTTCTATCCCACACATCTCGCTTCTCAATCCATCTATCTTTAGGTCAACGTATTCCTTAATTTTCTTTTCAAGCTCCTTCAAGTCGTCTTTTTCAGCTGTTTCCTTTAAAACAGCCTCCACTTTCCTCGATCTTAAAGCTATATCGCTTGCTAAAATATCTGCAATTCTCTTTCTCCCTTCCTCGTCTCTCTCAAGGAACTCGGCAAGCTGTTTCAAATCAATCATTAACTCAAGGAATAAAATTTAACTTTGAAAAACAACTGATATCTTCAGCATGTAGATTTATAGAACCTTAACAACGTTCTACTCGCATATGCCTGAGTTAGGTAGTAAGAAGAATCAAAAATGATAATATAGACTAAAGGTTCATAAACTCCGAAAATAAGAAAATAAAGTAGAAAAGATATCTTAAGGAAGAATCTATATTCAAACATCTTGTTCAAAACATTATTTCTGAAGTTTGCCTCGTATTCGTCCATAAAGCTTGTCAGGGAGAATGCAGCTAACAGCATAGGATCTATCCTTGGAACATCAAAAACTACTGCACAGAATATTATAATTGCAAGCGCTACGTAGTGAGGGGTGCTATCAACCTTTCCTGCAAGAACGCAACCTATAACAATGCTCGCAACTACGTAAGCTGAGTGTTCACTTTTTGTAAGAAGATATCCGAATATAGCTCCATAAATAACACTGGAGATCAGCACAAGAAACTTTGCCTTCTTTACTCTATTGTCTACGATATCGTCGCTTATCTTCATGAAAAATGCCGCAATAGCAAACAATATAGGAAGCATGGACTCCTAATTTATACAAAGAACTATAAAAACTTACGGTTCCAAAAAAGATATAATGGAGTGTTGCTGTAAGAGCCTTAATTATCTGATCTAAAATGCTTGACAACGTTCTAAAAGTCTGTATAATCTATGAAAATTATTAAAGCATACGGAGATGTTCGTAGAATAAAAATTTTATCCGTTCTTATAGCTCTTGGAGCACTTCTTTTCGTGATAATTATTATCCCACAGCCTATACCGCTGAATATAAAAATAACCCTTGCACTCGCTGTTATTATATTTGATGCCCTTTTTATAGGTATTCTAATAAACAAGATAAGATCTGTTAATAAAAAAATAAGTAAAGTTGAGAATATTATTAAAATAGATAACGGAAAAATAAAATTTACAAAACCACTAAAAGCTGAGATGGGATATCTGAATATGTGGGGGAAGTGGGTTAGCACCGGAAACGCTACAACGTACTCTACGAGAAGGGAGTTTATTGCCGAAAAATCTGGAAAATTCGATTCAATAGAAATCAAAAAGAAGAAATTTGAGATAGCAATAAGAAAAAATGGAGAAGGAACTGCAAGTTTACCTTGTGTAAAGATTGCAGAGGATGAGCTCAAAGATACAGTTATATGCTACATAAATCCTTCATACAATGTAAAAATAAATGGAACAATAAGGGTGTTTAAGGACACGGACTATGCTGAGGCTGAAGTAAAGTCTACAGAGAGCGGGATAAAGCTATTTATAAGGGCAAAAATTTCAAAAGCAAGGAAGGCAAAGGTCAAAATAAAATACAAAGACGTTGAAGAATTAATAGGTGAAACAAGAGATTTTGGAGAATTCGAATATAGATTTATAGACGAACCCACTATTATAATCTCAACATACGATGTGATCACGCCGAGGGATATTATAAAGAATTTGAACAGGAGCATCTCAGGGCATGGAAAGTATAAAATATCTCTCGTTCTTGACATGCCTCTTAGAAAGGATGTTGAAAATTCCGTAGATTTTGAAGTATCTGGGTGATAAAACATGATCCTGATAGTCTCCTCAAGAAAACCCTCAAGAAGGACGAGAAGCTTTTGCAAGGATCTGCGTGCCTCTATACCGAGGGCTATCTACATAACACGAGGAAAGCGAAGTTTGGATGAATTCTTTAAGGAGATGGATGAGAAGGACAGGCTTATACATGTAAGCGAGATTAAGGGGAATCCAAGCAGGCTTGTTATATACGACAGAGAGAAAAATCCTCTCTTAGCAGTATTTATAAAGGGCGTTAGACTTATAAGAGAAACAAAAAGGTATGGATATGCAGTTGAGGAAGAGAAGGAAGGTAGCTTCAAAATTTTGAAAATGCTTTCAGAAAGCCTTTTAACAAGATTAAAAGCAAGAGAAGTGAATAATTCCATAATATTTGATACTGGACTTGTTATAAGGATTAGAGGATATAAGACGAGAGAAGAACTTGAACCGCTTAGGGATCTCTATCTCGGAATAAAGAAAGGGTAGTGGAAAGATGAGAGTAAATATAAAGCTTACTGCGGTTTTAGAATTTGAAGATGAAAAAGAAGCAGAAATTGCATATAGAGCTGTTAAGCTTGAAGTTATAAGCTCTCCTTCAGATAGAGCAGAAGGCTCGATATTCCTTAGAAATAATAAAATTTTTATAAGGTTAACGGGTAGCGATAGGTCAGCTGTGAGATCGAGTCTGAATTCTTACATGAGATGGTTAAAACTTACAAAGGAGTTGATAGAATATGGAAAAAAAGATGCTTGAGCATCTTTTGGAACACTGGATAGAGCACAACATAGAGCATGAGAAGAAGCTTGAGGAAAAGCTGAAGTTTTTTGAAGGCTCAGCTAAGGAATACCTCAAAAAAGCCCTTGAAACCATGAGAAAAACAACAGAATACTTAGAAAAGGCTTTAGAAGAGATTAAAGAGAGGGGATAAAGGTATGGGCTTCGGAGATTTTATAGACAGATACTTCATAGAGCCCATGTTTACTGGAGAGGGCTATAACTTACCCAACACAATAGTCTATGGATTAGCTCTTGGTATTGGCATAATAGCTTCATACAAAATAATAAAGAAGCTTAATATAGAAATAGACAGAAGGTTTCTTTATTCTTTAATTCCTTTCCTTATTTTCGGATCAACAGTAAGAGCTCTTGCTGATGCAGAAATTATTCCAAAAATCTATCCATTTTTAACACCGGGAATATTTTTTACAGTTTTCTTTCTCTACGTCCCTATACTAATAATTTCTGTAAGGTATGGATACTATCCAAAGCTCAACATAATCTTTGGCGCAGCTTTATGCGTATATCCCATATATCTTCTTATAAGGGGCATAGAGCACATATCTCCTTTATACTACACAATGCTGTATTTTTTTGTTCTATCAGCCCTATTAATTCCGCTGAGATATAAAATAGAAAGATTCTTTCTTCTTGTCTTCTTAGCACACTTCTTCGATTTAAGTGCCACGCTTGCCGGTGTAAACCATTTTGGATATTTTGAGGAACATTACTTTGAGAATATTTTAATAAATTATACGGGGACATCGTTTATTTTAGTTCCAATGAAGATAGGAGTTCTTCTAATAGCATATAAGATATTGAGCTTGCTTGAACCCCTTGAGAGAAAATTCTGGTTTGTTGCACTCTTCATTTTAGGATTTTCGCCGGGGCTTAGGGATCTCTATAAGATGATGCTCATAGGGTAGAGGTGCATGGAAGAGGTGTTAAAACTTATAAGGGCTGAAAACTGGAAAGATATTAATGAACATGTAAAAAAGCTTTCGGTTGATGAATTTGATGAGCTCTTAGACTATTTAAGTGAAGAAGAAAAAAGTAAGCTTATAAGAAATCTTAGATACGATGTTGTTCTGTATTTTTTGCCAAAGCTTACCGATGAAAAGCAGGTGGAGATTTTAAGCTATTTAAGCTTAGAGGAAGTTTCAAGACTGCTTGAGGAAATACCTATAGATGAGGCTGTTGATATATTCACTAAGCTTCCGTTGGAGGAAAGAATTAAGCTTGAAAAGAAGATTTCAAAAGAGAGGCTTAAAGAAATAAGGAGTCTCGCAAAGTATAAGGACGATACCGCCGGAGGCTTAATGACAACGGAGTTCTTAGCATTCAGCGAAGACACAACGGTAGAGGATGCGATAGCGTATATAAGGAAGAAAGCTATGGAATACGAGACGATATACTACGTTTATGTTGTAGATGAAGAAGGAAAGCTTAAGGGTGTCTTATCAATGAGGGAGCTTGTCTTAGCACCTCAAGGAGCCAAGCTTGGAGAAGTAATGAGAAGAGATGTTATAAAAGTATTTCCTGAAGTTGATCAAGAAGAAGTAGCAAGGATAATGAAGATGAACGATCTTTTAGCTATACCAGTTGTTGATCACGAAAATAGACTCTTAGGCATAGTAACGTTTGACGATATAATGGAGGTTATAGAAAAGGAAGCCTTAGAAGATATAAGCAGCTTGGCTGGAACAAGCGAAAGCGTTGACAAGCTTCTGTATGCAAATATAAAAGACGTCGTCAAGGCAAGGCTTCCTTGGCTTGTATTTACGATTATAGGCAGCGGAATAATAGCAAGCAGTCTGCTTAAAGTCTTTGAAAGCTTTTTGGCAAGCACAATAGCTTTAGCTTTATTTTTACCAGTAGTTATGGCGGTTGGCGGATCAACTGGAGTTCAAAGTGCGGTTATATTCATAAGAGGGTTGGCAACGAAAGATATAAAAGACACAAAAAAATACATGCTTAGAGAGGTAAAAATAGGGGCGATAATGGGATTAATTATAGGAATATTCATTGCGGTTTTCTGCCATTTCCTTGTAGGCAAGTTTATAATAGGATTTACCGTTGGCTTAGCTGTATTTTTTGCAACATGTTCAGCAGCTTTTTTTGGAGTTCTTATACCAAAGATATTTGAAAAGGTAGGCATAGATCCTGCTGTAGCTTCCAATCCGCTTATAACATCAATTCTCGACATTCTCGGAATAACAATATATTTGGCAACTGCATGGATTATTTTAAGAAGCCTTGGCTTAGGGGGTTACTCTTGATAATTTATAGTATGATATATCCCCCTCTCCATCAACAACAGCAATTATCATTTCTTTTTTAACAGAAGTTGCAATTCTCGTAAATCTTGCTATATCAAACATTGTTATTTTCTCGTTTTCTGTAAATACATGAACAAGGAACTTCGAATGCTCTTTCATAAATTTCCCTCTATCGTAAACCCTAAAGTGAACTCCAAACTTAAATCCGGTTTTGATCACATATCCTCGCATTCTAATGTCCCTATAAACAAGAAACCTCTCGTAAACCTTTTCCTCAAATTTTTTTACATAGTTCAAAAACTTTTCAAAGCTCATCTTTTTTTCCTTAAAAAAAACATCTAAATCTCCTTTTTCTGTGAGAAAGAGGGCTTCAATAAGATTTAATTTGATTTTATTACCGTGAACTTCACCATACCCCTTATTTATAAGATCATTTTTCTTATCAACGACGACGAACTCATCTAAGAGAATGCCCTTCATTTTTCCACCCTTTTTATGCATATTGCACCTATATACTCGCATATGAATGCAAAATTTCTATAAACCTTTTTGCTTTTGTTTATTCCAAATGTTTCACGTATCTCAAAATGCTTGCATAAAATTTTCTTTATCTCCCAGATAGAGTAAAATCTTGTCCAAAGTTTGTATCTCTTCTTCCCTATTTTCCTAACTATATATCCCTTTCTTTTTCTCAGGGCATTTAAAATTTTTCTTATTTTTAACCTCTTCAACATCTTTAAGTGCCAGAACATATTAAAAGCATTTGCAACTGTAAACAAAAAAACACCTTCTCTTTTTAAGACTCTTTTAATCTCAAAGAGAGTTTTATCTATATTTTTTACATGATTTAAAGCACCAAATATGCTCACAACAATGTCAAAGCTTTCGTCCTTAAACGGCAGATATTGAGCGTCTGCAACTACAAGGAGGTTGTTCTTCTTTTTTGCAATGTAAATAAGCTTTGGTGATATGTCGAGACCATATACCTTTCCATATTTTGACAGACTTTCAAAGTGGTATCCGGTTCCGCATCCAAGGTCGAGAACGCTTCCAGCTTTTTTATACTCTTTAATGCGTTCTATAACTTTTCTCTCTGCGATTCTCATCTGACTCTCAAAAACTCTATCGTAGCTCTCTGCTAATGCATCGTAGTATTTTTTTATCCTCCTCATAGTTCATCTGTCGTGATAGCGTTTCCCCGTTGCATACTGCCCAACTTCGTGGTGGGTTCCTTCTACAACTTCTATCCCAAGCCTCTCGATGCTTTTTTTGATTTCCTCCTTATTTGGACATCTTACAAATGGTTCTTCCATTAGCATGCATGAGCTCATGTGAACAACATCTAAACCGTATCTCTTTAAGGTATTTACAAGCCTAAACACCCTCCTTCCGCTGCAACCTCCACATGTAAAGAATCCTATTAATCTTACGTTTTTTCCCTCGTATCTTTTAAAAAGTTCTTTTTTCCCTTCATATGCTTGTAGACATCCTATTCCTGGGCAAACTTCACTTATAATATCACATCTAACGATCGCTATTCTTATTTCATCTTTTTCTTTCTTTTCTCCAAAAAATTCTCTTTTAGCTTCTTCAAAAATTTCTTTTGTAATTTTGTCTGTGTTTTTTCTTTTTGCAAATTCTTCTACATATTTTTTAACCTTCTCTCTTACAAATGGCGGTGCTTCATTTAGCATCTCTATTGCTTCTTCCTCCCACTTCATCTTAACGACCTCACGAGAATTCTGAGCATTTCTAAGCTAAAAGCTATAAGAACAATAAACGTTGCTAAGCCTCCAATTATTTTAAGGATGTTGTCGAGATAAAGTCCTATTAGGAATACTACCAGAGAGAGGTTAAATGTGATGTATATAAGCTTAGACAGTTCTTCACTGTAGAGTTCTTTGAAGGATTTTATAATTGTTCCTTTCTTCATTAGTTCAACATAGGTCAACGTTGGGACTATATGATACATTCCTCCTATTATTGTTTGTATAACAAATCCAAGCAGAAGGATGTGCGCATGGAGTGCTGTGCTTGAAAAATTTTCGGTCAGCAGAAGAATGCCTGTTGGAATACCTACTATCATGTATATTAATGCCGTTAAAAAATATTTTGCTTCAACGGATTCAACTTTTTGTTTTGTTTTTATAAAGTATGTTCTCAGCATGTTGTAGAAGAAGAGAATTAGTGATGCATAAACTACTATTGCAAAGATCAGCTTCTCAGTTGCTATTAGTCCCAATATTCCAAAGATTAAAATATAAAAGACAGCATCAACAAGTTTCTTACTGTAAACTTCCTTAACGAGAACCATAGGAAGCATGAAGCTCATTGCACCGACTATTATGAAGGTAACTCCTCCAAGAAGTGCTAAATGGCTGTGGAAGAATGTGTCTATATCATAGATGAACTTAAGGCTTCCCAAGGTGGCACCAGCACTCAGAAAAATTGCGGAGAGCCAGTAGTATTTTATGATGTAAGGCTTTACTTTTGCCCTAACAACCGTTGCTATAATGTTTATTGTAAATATGTAGAAGGCAAGGAGTATTAGAAGAGATCCGTAAAGAGGCTTTAAAATGAAAATAAGCACTCCAAGATTTAAAGAATAGAAGCATGCTTTAACAAACTTTTCGCTAAAAATGTTGCTCGAAGTTAAAACTGGAACCTGCTTAAACATTGTCGCAATTATTATGCTCGATACGAACCCTATAAGCAGTATATGAGCATGCACGAACGAGAGGTAGCTTTTTGGCTGAAATATAAGGAAAACCCCTAATACTAATCCTAATATAAAATAAAGTAGGGAGGTTATAAAGAAGATTGTCAGCATCTTCCTTCACCCTCTATTCACCGTGTATCAATATTGGCAAGCACTTCACGCAGACGTAGTCTTCTTTTCCCTTAAAATGGTAGACCAACAGCTTAACTTCCTCCTCACTTCTTTTGCAGTAGCTACATTTCTTCATGTTTTTTATTGAATATGTTCGAACATTTAAAATTTTTCTCTAACATGTTCGGATTTGCATGTGCAACAAAAATTTAAGTTGATAACGATGGTAAAAAATATGAACAATTAGGAAAGCCTCGGTAGCTCAGCTGGTAGAGCGCTGCTCTGGTAAAGCAGAGGTCGCGGGTTCAAATCCCGCCCGAGGCTTACCAGCTTTTTATGAGTTGTTTTTAACTCGTTGGTAACCTTGCCGATATATTTCCAAACATGTTTGCCATTTTCATACCTAACTTCGTAGAGATACACTTTACCCTTAACCTTCTTCCTAACCAGAGCCATGATGTAATATTAATCTCTTCGTAGTAAGGGTTCGTTGAGAAATTCTAAAGATTGAACAACCATGAACAAACAGAAAGGTATATACGGGCAGAGAAGACCCGTATATACCTATGCCCAGCTACTTGCAGGTATATGATAGACTTGGTAGGATAAATAACTTTCGCAAGGTATTTGAAGAAGCGAAAGGGATAGCAGAAGAGCTTGAAGATCCATTTGAGCAGAAGAAGAGTAATGAGTGTTAAAATCTTTGTCTCGCCAGCTTGCTGCTCTGCAAGCTGGCATAATATCTATGTGTATGTTTGTGTCAAAATTATGATTTCTCAACAAACTCTATAACTGATAAAAGCTTTATGAACTGATCTCCGTTAAATTTGCTGAGGAAGCTGTATATCTCATCTGCAGATGGAATCTCTGCAGCTCTAATCTGAGCTCTTCATTCCCTTTTAAGCTCCTCTATCAGTTATGCTTCTCTCAAAGAATATCGCTGTTATCGTTACTCTAAGCATCATCTTCAGGTTTTATCCCAGCTTTAGCCAGCTCTTTCTTTACAACTCTTCTGTCAAAAAGATTTGTTTGAAGATTATCCACGTAGGATGAGCTAAATATGGAATTAGGGGATGTTTCATGCCCATCACCGGAGAAAGGGTTAATACCCCTTCTCCTATATAAATCTTTCTGCGCTTCGTCTGGAAAATTTTGCCTTGTTTCTAATGCAAACGTCCTTTTATAAAAAAGAATAGTTTCTCTCGAAAAATTTGTTTTTATAGAAAAAATAACCCTCTTGCATCACTCATCCCGCAAGGGGGTTATATTATGTATAAAAAAACGATAGAAATTATTGTTATTTGCTTTTTTGCCATGTTTGCCCTCCTTTACGCTATTACGTCTGGAATCTTTTTTACTATTGCTATTATTAGTATAATTGTTATTCCTACTACCAAAGTAAATGCTATTGGTGCTCCCCATGCAAAATGATCTGTAAACCAGTCATAACTATCGTAAAACGCTGATTTTAGCAAACTAAACGGATAACTGATAGCACTAGCTACCGCATCTATGAAATCTCTTAGTCCATCAGTTATAGAATCTATGAAATCTCCTATCCCATCCTCTATATTGTCTATGATTCCAAGCTGGAATTCTACATTTCCTCCTATTAAATTTACTATTATCAAGCTTATTAATATCAGTTCCATCTTTACCACCACCTATTTTTATAATAATTCCCATATTTTCTTTAATGCAAATAAAACACCTAAAATTGCCCCTCCAATTACTGCCGTGAATGCTACTGGTGCAATCCATGGGGGAAAGTAGTCATAAAAATAGTATGCTATGTTTGTTATTTTGTCGTAGAAAAAATTTCCCATCCTTGTTAATAATTCACTTATCAGTTCTCCCAGTTCTCTTATTATTGTGTCTATTATTAGTGCATGTGGGATCATTGCTATCACTTAAAAAAGAAAGAGAGCTTTAGCGAATTAGCTTTCTGCCTCCTGTCTGTATGTAGTTCATTATCAATACTGCTAAAAGCATTATGTATCCTGTTAGCCAAATCCACGCTGCTATATTTCCTTCTAACGCTGATGATACTATTACGCCGCTGAAACCGCTAAAAGCATCTATCACCATGCCAAAAAGTGAACCTGCGAAAGCCTTAACGCTTTGAACAAACGTGCTCAATCTTTGCCTTACACTACTAAACGCTGCTATTAAGCCGAAACTTCCCGTAAAGAGATAGTTTTTCAATGCATAAAATGCAATAGCTACCATAATAGCGACCACTATCAAGCTTATTGCTACTGCTACTTGGTTATTTTTATATCTGTTGTAATATCTCCTAAAAGCCGTCATCTTCTCCACCTCCTTCCTCCAAATCTTCTGCTCGGATTTATCCATGGTGTTGCTGTGAAAGCTCCGATAATTATAACAATGCCACTTATTGCAAGCATTATGTTGGCTATGTTGTTTGTATCTACCTTTTCTATGTCATACAACTCCACCCTTGCTCCTGTAATCATGTTGTTTATGTTTCCATACCATACGACAGAAATATGCACGTCTCTTCCTGCTTGCTGTATTTTAAGCTTTTTTATCGCATCTATCGGTATTTCTGTTTTTGCTGTTCCATTTAGTTGATCTGTAATGTTTACTTGTATTGTCGCTAATCTTTCTCCCCCTACAATTCCAAACCATATTTCTGCGTTTGTTATGTTTGCTGATGCCTTGTCTAATATTTTCGAGTAAACTATTATTTTATCCGTTTTTTCTATTGCAGTGCCATTTACTATAAACAGTATTTTTCCATGCTCTGAATATGTATGTGTGCCAATTGGATTAGTTGTGTCGAACATTGTTATGTGCATGTTCTCCGTTTCGTCGAAAATTATGTCTGGTCTATAGGAATTTCCATCGCCATCAAAGTAGTCTGTTCTTATATCTATGAAATAGCTTTGGTTTGCATGCCTATCCACGCTATCACCTCCCTTCATTTATTTTTCTTAAAATTAGGATTTAAAAAGCTTTCTTTTGAAATTTAAAGATAATCTAAGCTATTCTTAGATAATCTTAGATAACGAAAGTTTTTTATACAATTGTCGTATATAATAACGACTATGGGCGTAAGTGTTTACATAAATGATGAGGCATTGAAAAAGCTTGAAGAACTAAAAAAGGAATATAATACTGAAAATATTTCAGCTTTGATTTTACAATTAGTTACCGAGCTAAGAACTTTGAGGCGTATAGCTAAAATTTAAGCTTTAAAATTGCTATATGGCTTTTATGTATATACCAAACTTCTTCTTTATCTTTAGGCTTAAATTTTAACTCAAAATCACTCACATCTAATATTTTGCCTTCAAACTTCATGCCGCTATGCATTATTACTTCTACATCTTCCCCTTTAAGATTATCTAAAAATGAGAAAAATCTTTTTTGTTTTTTTGGTTTGCTCTTTTTCTGCTGCATTTAGACCATCCCTAACTTTGCCTTTATTTTTCTTATGTCCTCTTCTATAATCCTTAGTCTCTCCTCTACCGATGTTTTTATATCTGCTCTAAGACCATCTATTTTCTTTCCAAGCTCTTCTCTCGTCTGGTCTATTTTTTCTCCAAGTTCCTTTCTTGTTAGGTCTATTTTCTCTCCAAGCTTTTCTCTTGTTTGTTTAATTTCTTCTCTAACGTGCTTAACTTCATCCCTTACCTCTTTACCGATTTCTATGAACTTTCTTGATTGCTGAACGTTGAACAAAAGCAGGAACTGATCTATTTTTGGGATGTAGCCTTTATAGTCTTCTACCTCTACGCTATCAACCTGAGCATCCTTAGGAAAATTATTTTTAGCAAATTCTGCGAACTCGTTTAAAGCTTCTTCATCTCCTTCAACAAAAACTAAAAGCTTTCCCTCGCTTCTCAGATTAACGGCTCTAAACCTTTCTATTCCACAGCCCAAAGCTTGCTCTACTAAAAAATATCTGTAGCCTATGTCAAATATCTTGGAGCCCGTGATCGTGATCTTCTTTCCCATGCTCTATAATACATCTTTTTTTTAATATTAATAAAAGTAACTGAGGTTTGTTACCAGCAGTTTGGCATGAGTTACTTTTTACAATTTTTGTTTAATTTCTTTTTAAGCTTAATTATATAACTTGCAAAATAAAAGTTTATTTCTCTATGATGGTTTCTTCTATCTCAACTCCAAAGTGTCTTGCGCTCTCTTTTACATATATAAGTATTTCATCTCCCTCCTTAATTCTTGCTACGGAGATAGGTTTTCCATTTTTGTCAACAAGGTTTATTGTTTCTGCATTTTGAAGGAGAGTCTTATATATTTTTCCGTCAACTTCCGCTTCTATTAGTATGAGGGGTCTCCTCTCTATCTTAACCCTGCCTACAATAGCGTTTCTCGCATTTCCTTGGTGATCAACAATTAAAACTTCATCGCCAGCACTGAGCTCGCAGAGGTATTTTGTTTTCATGTCAGGAGTTAATATATACGCGTGCACAGCTCCAGCGTTTACTCTGAATGGTCTCGCAGAAACGTATTCGCTTTCAAGAGTTTCTGAATGAACAAGGAAAAGTCCGCTACTCTGGCTGCCAACAAGCATACCCTCTCCTACTTTAAGGAGACTTGCCGTATCTACACACACTCTGTCTCCCATACCCACCTGTCTTACCTTTTTTACTTTTGCAACTTTCAGATTTAATTTTAAAATCTGTTTTGTAACGATTTCGGAAACCCTCTTTATTTCATTAAAGTTGTTTGTTTTCAGCAGAACACCGTCTGCCCCTATTTCAAGGGTTTGAAGTGCAAGCTTAGCATCTTCGAAGTTCTCAACACCAACTACAACTTTAGCTCTCTTTTTCTGAAGCTCTGCAATTATGTTCTCAAGCGGTATAACCTTCCAGTCGCTTGTATAGACAACTATATAATCGCATGAATCTGCAAGTTTAACAGCCCTTCTTTCGTCTTCCTTCCCTTTTATTTCTATTTCAACTGCAATTTCTTTATTTTCTGGAATTCTTTCAACATCCTTCTTAAGTATAATGTCCGCTTCATTGCTCCTCGCGACTATTTTTATGTTTCCAAGATTTCTCGCTTTTTCAATGTCTTCCTCTCTAACAACTACAGCACTTGCTCCGGATTCGAGTGCCGTGGTAAATATCTTTTTTCTCTCATCCCATGCATCTAAAAAAGTTGAATCTACCCAGAAGAACTTCATAGCTGCCAAACTCCCTTATTTAAGCTCTTTCATAGCCTCATCGACGTCGGCATTTTCATGGACGATTTTGAACATAGCTCTAACCATTTTAGTAGGGTCTTTGGCTTGGAACACATTCCTACCGATGCTCGCACCTGCTGCACCAGCATCAATAGCATCCTTGAGCATCTGCAAAACGTCTCTCTCGCTATCCATTTTAGGTCCACCGGCGATAACGATAGGAACGGGGCAACCCTTAACAACCTCTCTAAACGAATCGTAATCACCGGTGAAGTTAGTTTTAACGATATCAGCACCGAGCTCTGCGCCAACTCTTGCAGCGTGCTTCACGACATCGACATCGTGCTCGTCGCTTATTTTTTTACCTCTTGGATACATCATAGCTATAAGCGGCATACCCCATTCCATGCACTTCTCGCTCACAAATCCAAGAATTTCAAGCATTTGTGGCTCGTTGTCAGCTCCAATGTTTATATGAACGCTTACCGCATCTGCACCGAGCTTTATCGCTTCCTCAACACTCGCAACAAGAACCTTGTTGTTCGGATCCGGAGAGAGGCTTGTGCTCCCGCTTAGGTGAACTATAAGCCCTATATCTCTACCGTATCCTCTGTGTCCATGTTTTACTATCCCCTTGTGCACTATTACTGCATTAGCACCACCCTCTGCTACCTTGTCTATTATCTTCGGCATATCCTCTAAGCCCTTTATCGGTCCTGAGCTTACCCCATGATCCATTGGCACTATTATCGTCCTCTTCGTCTTGCGATTCATTATTCTCTCCATCCTTATCCTCTTACCTATCTCGCTCATGTCCATCACCACATGCTATTAGTTACCTTGAACCATAGTAGCAAACATGTATATAAATCTTTCGGTGCTCCCAGAACATTGACACTAAGCTTTTTATATGAAGCAATATATTTTATGATATTATGAAAAGAATTATAGCGATATTGATTGCATTGACTCTAATGATAGCCGCTATTGGAGCCGGTATCCTACTTGCAGTAAAAAACAATTATGAAAAAATGAAATATGAAAACGTTGCATTGTTTATACTCGATGAAAAGAAGAACGTTGTTATGGCTTTTGGAGTAACAAGTGATAAAAGAACTTTTTTGATAGATCCAAATTATAACATAAACAGTGCAAAAATATTCGAGATATTTAAAGATTCTCACTACAGAAATCTTATAGGAAGAGAAATAGAGGGAATTTTTGGAAGTTACACTGAAAAAGTTAGAATTGATAGAATTGTATCTATAGATATTAGCGTTCTTGAGGATATTGTGGAGAAAAAAGGATATATAGAACTTAATTTTAATTACAACGGGATAAAAATGAATAAAAAAATAAATAAAGAAGAATTTATAAAAATAATGAAAGATGAATACATGCCAGTAAACATGCCTTCTGGTAATGAAGAGATAAAATTATATATAAAAGCCCTCCTCCTAAAAAGCCTTGTAGAATCCATAGATGAAAGCGATGTAGAAACGTTATTTTATGCATACAAAGAAGGCAGAATAAATATATATCCAGAAAACATGCTCACAAAGATAATAAAAATACTCCCATACTCGCTTATCAAAAAATACATAAGGGGTTAGCATGGAATACCTTAGGCTTCGCTGGAGAGATATCGAAGAATACTGCAAAAAACTTGCTAAAGAAATAAAAAAGAGGAATGTAAAATTTGATATTATAATCGGAATTGCAAGAGGTGGATTGGTTCCAGCAAGACTCCTCTCAGACTATCTGAACAACGACGAGCTCCATGTAATGCGTGTGAAGTTTTATACAGATGTAGGAAAGACTGCAGAAAAACCCCTAATACTCCATGCAACGCAGTTTGATATAAAAGGCAAAAGGGTTCTGCTTGTGGACGACATTGCAGATACCGGCAAAAGCTTATCCGTAGCGATAGATCACCTGAAAAAGAGAGGTGCAAGCAGCATATTCGTTGTAACCCTTGTAAAAAAGCCAAGCTCTATCGTGGAGCCTGACATGTATATTGAGGAGACGGACAGATGGGTTATATTCCCTTGGGAGGTGGCTGAAACTATAAGAAGCATAAAGAGTAAAGGAAAAGAAGAGCTGAAAAAAGCAAATATAAGCGAAGAAGAGATAAAAAGCTTTGAAAATCTAATTTAAAATATTATATTTTTCTCTAGATCATCAAACTCTTCAATCAAATAATAAGCTTTTATTTCAGCTTTTTTACAATTTTTCAATTAGAATTTTATCATTAGCAACTTTTTCTCATTAAAATTTTCGTTTGCAGTTTAATTTCCTTGAAGTTGTAAAGATTTAAATTAGAAATTACCCTCTTGCGGGATGCGTGATGCAAGGGGGTTATTTTTTCTATAAAAACAAATTTTTCGAGAGAAACTATTCTTTTTTATAAAAGGACGTTTGCATTAGAAACAAGGCAAAATTTTCCAGACGAAACGCAGAAAGATTTATATAGGGGAAGGGGTATTAACCCCTTCTCCGATGATAGGCATGAAAAGCCCTTTAATACCGGATTTAAGACATCCAACATGGATAATCTTCAATAAC
>JALTZZ010000063.1 GCA_027051165.1 archaeon
GGAATCGCTGAGCTTCCTTCCTTCTCTTATCTTCTTAACGATGGTTTCCATAGCTTCTTTGATAACGGCATCGAAGAGCATCGAAATAGCTTCCATATTCAATTGCTTTTTCATAACCTTAAAAAAGATTTTGAATTTTGCAAACGCTTTTAACAGTTTAATAGCCGTTGTGGATTCTGCATAAATTTATATGCAATGAGAATAAATAGTGTTAAAGATGTTTACAAGGGAAAATCTTGTAAAGGTGCTTGTGGTTGTAGCATTCTTGGCATTTATACTAAAATATAGAGGAAATGAAGAAGTTAGAACACTGCTGATATTCATCTTCTACTTCTTTGCAAGCATTATTTACAAAATAGATTCAAGATATCCTATCTTGGCTGCAATAGGCTCCTTAATTCTTGCCGCGATACTTCTCGCTCAGAATAAAGAAAATTTAGCAAACAAAGTAGCGATATATGCCTACTACTTCCTTGTTGTCGGTGTTCTCCTAAATCTCGTTGAATATATAAGGGAGAGCAGAAAAAAGGAGGAATTTAAACCTACAAAAAAAATAAAAAGGGTCTTAGCTATAGTATCTGGTAAGGGTGGTGTAGGAAAAACTACGTTAGCAACTAATTTAGCGGTTGCATTCTCAAAGCTTGGCAAGAGAACGTTGATAATAGATCTCGACTTATCGATGCCTAACGTTGATATCGCCATGGGCGTTGATAGTAGGGGATTAAACGAAGTTATCAATGGAAGAGATTTAAAAGATGCAATAAAGCGAAAACATAAATGCGATATACTGCCAACGTTGCCCATAAAGGATGCATACAAAAGAATAGAGATCAGGGAAAAGATAAAGGAAATAGTGGAGAAGGCGAGAGAAGATTATGAAATAACCGTTTTGGACTTTCCTCCCGGTGTAGAAGGGCTAGATATTATCGATGATAACGTTGATGTAATAATAGTTGCAAACCCAGAAAAGATGTCTCTCGTGGATGCATACAACGTAAAGAAGTTTTTGGAAAACAAGGCTAATGTTTTAGGCTTGGTTATAAACAGAGCTAATGGAGTGGATATAGATTCTATAGAGGAAAAGCTTGAGATCCCAGTTCTTGCCGTTCTCCCGGAAGAAAGAAAAGTGGCAGAGTGCTTGGAGGAAGAGGTTCCAATAGCAGTTAAATATCAGGATATAGAGTTCTCAAAGGAAATAGCTGATCTTGCAGAATTCCTGATAAAATACTGGGAAGATAAGTCTTAGGTTCAAAAGATATTTATACCAAGGTTACGTATTTTTAGCTTATGTTAACAGATAAAATGCTAAGATCGAGCTTAGTGGTATTTATATTCACATTTACCGCATCTTTTTTAGACTACCTCTACCAAGTATACGTTGGCAGAGCTTTAGGTCCAAGTGAATATGGAGTTTTTGCCTCACTTTTTGCAATGTTTTACCTGTTATCTATAGTTGCAAATACCATAGGAACTAGTGTAACGAGGTTTGTAGCTTCTGGGGAAAATTTAGAGCATTTTCTATACCCAGCTTTAAAAAGCTTCTTTAAGATAAGCCTTGTATCTGCGGTAGTCTTCTTAGCTATATCGCCCCTACTTGCAGATTTTCTAAGAATAAAAGATGTGAAGTTCTATATAATAATTGCTCTGCTCCTGATCGTTACTTGGGAGCTTTCTGTTTTCAGCGGAACTCTGAGAGGTCTTGAGGAATATTTTAAGCTCGGTGTAGTTAGGCTTTCAGCGTCTTTCTTCAAGCTGATTTTCGGAGCTTTTCTCATATATTTAGGGTATAAATCCTTTGGAGCTCTTCTTGGCGTTCTTTTGGGCTCACTTATATCTTTTTCAATAGCAACTATATATTTGAGAAAATTTATTAAAAAGGCAAATAAAAAGCTTAAATCCCTCTATGCATATTCTCTACCCGTATTTTTGGGAATGCTTCTTCTTTCACTTCCAACAAACCTCGACCTTATTATAGTTAGAAGGCTCTTTCCAGAGCTCTCCGGCATATATGCAAGCCTCACCGTTCTTGGAAAGATTGTCTATTTTTTTCCAGCCGCTATATATGTTGTCCTTTTTCCCATGGCTGTTAAGGGCAGAAGGGTTCTTTTAAAAGCAGTTCTATACACATTTCTTCTATCAGGTGGCGTTGTTTTAATATATTTCCTATATCCTGAGGTTGTTGTCCTACTCTTCAGCGAAAAGTATATGCAAGCTCTACCCTATGTTTTTACATACGGATTGGGAGTTTTGTTCTTTTCTCTTTCTGCGGTATTTTTAAATTACTCATTAGCTATAAAAAATTATGGATACATAAAGCTTTACATGTTGTCGCTTACAATATATCTTGCCATGATTTTTGCTAATAGCATAGATGATGTTGTCAAAATATTTTCTCTCGGAAACCTTTTTTTGCTTTTCATATCTCTAATATACCTGAAGATTAATCCTCTTAAAGTTAAATTATAATAAAAATTAAGAAAGGAGGTGCAGATATTTTTTTAACCACGGATGACAAATTCTTAAAAAAGGCTAAGAGGTTAAAGTTGAAGCTTAGGATATACAATCCTCTTGAATATATAGTGGAGGTTGTTTGATGGAGTCTCTTAAAGAGATAATGGTTTACAAGCCTTATATAGGGAGCTTGGACTTATAGGCTTCATAAGGTTTATTCAGGAATATGGACTTGGACATGGGGACTACACAAAAGAAAGAAATTATTTAAATATAAGAACGTTGAAGAAGTTTTAGAGGATATTAAGAAAGCTAAAGAAAATGCTGATCCTTAGAGGAAAAATTTAACCCTTTGCAGAATGAGCAATGCAGGGGTTATACACAACTGCTATATACACGAGGTTTATTATAGGTTTGAGAGAATAGAGAACGCTTTTTAAGGATTCTTTCCTCAAGAAATTGTGAACGACACAAGCCGATAGTTTATGGGAAAGCTGGCGGTAATAAACTCTGTAGCTTCGAAGATTTGGAAACAGAACCGCTGGCGGGGGATTCTACGTAAAGAAGAAGGCTTTAAAAGATGTGGTCAGGGTTACATATATAACCCCCTTGCGAGATGAGTGATGCAAGGAGGTTAGTTTTTCTATAAAAACAAATTTTCCACACGAAACACAGAAAGATTTATATAGGAGAAGGAGTATTAACCCCTTCTCCGGTGATAGGCATGAAACAGCCTCTAATCCCAGATTTAAGACATTCAACATGGAGGAATTTCAAACAAATCTTTTTGACAGTAGGACTGTTAAGAAAGAGCTGGCTAAAGCTGGTATAAAATCGGTTAAGAGGGCAGCTCTAATGCTTAGAATAACGATAACAGCAATATTTTTCGAGAAGAATATAACTACGAGATATACAGCTTCCTCAGCAGATTCAGCAAAGATCAGCTTATAAAGTTTGTTTTAGCAGTTATAACAGTAAAAGAAAGACAAAATAAAGATTCTCGATACTACCGATGTAAATTTGTTCAGAGATCAAAAGATAGAGTTTAAATTTCATTATTTTAAGACAAGGGGTTCTATAGGGGCTATAAATTAGCTTTAGTCGTGGAGTGTTATTCTTTAAAACCAGTAGACTTTTATCTATACGAAAGCTCGCCAAAAGACTCAAAAATTTTCTTAGAAATCGTTAAAGACCTTAAGAGAAGGAGAGTTCTGAGAAAGGAGACAGAATAATAGCCGATAAAGGTTTCTGTGCTCAGAAAAACTACTGGAAAAGCATTATACACTATAAAGTCTTGTCTTTCCTAAGATAAATCTTAACGTTAAAAAAAGTATGTTATCTCACCCTTTCGAAGCTCAGAAAAACGAAAAGATAAAAAGGCTCTATGATTGGCTTTTTTCTGCCTTCGAGAGCTTTTTGTGCTCTTGGAAGGAATTTAAGGCTGTCAGAAGCGTTATCGAAGATATGTTCAAGGTTCTCAAACTCCTTAAAAAATCTGCACAGATATTCTAAACGCTCTGTAGCAAAGTTCACAGCTTTATGCGTCC
>JALTZZ010000064.1 GCA_027051165.1 archaeon
AGAATGTGCTGGGGGCTTCAAAATCTCTTTTTTAAGCATGTAAAAAACCTAAACGAAGATAAATAAAGAGAAGCAGCAAAAGAGCAGCAAGGGATATAACATAAGCCGGCAGATAAATCTTGTAGAATCTTTCATAGGTTATTTTTAAATTAACCTCTTTATCCACCTCCCAAGCGTTTACAGCGTTGTAAGCCTTTATAGGATCTTTTCCATTTAGCTTATAGCTTCTGTGGTATTCCTCAGCAAAGATTATGTATCTGAGCGGATTATCATTTATTAAATACTTTACGGGGCTAATCCTTTTATACTTTAGCTCTTTAAATCCTTCTTGGTTTATTTCCTTACCACAGCTTTCATTCACAACTATAAGAACCTTTCTTATGTCAATTCTTTTGCTAAGCACAAGGAATTCGCTCATGTCCTTTACGCAGATTTTAGAGCTTGTAGAGAAAATCCTTGAGACATAAGCTTTGTTTTTAAAAACGTAGAAGTTTTCCGTTTCCATAACAAGCTCCAAATCGCTCTGGTTGAAGAGGAAGAAGTATTTTTTATAGTCAGCCTCCTTTGTAAGCAGAATATACTTAACGTTGAGCACAGAAACAAGCTCACCGAAGTTATTTATTTTATCTCTATTGGCTAAAAGATAGTCTATGTAAAGCTGAACTGGCGTAAACACCTGCCTGTATATTGAACCAATTTCTATGTTCTTAGCATATATTACTTCTTTATCGAAGAAATGTGGAGCAGGATTCGCTATTCTTTTATCTTTGTTGGGAACCCAGTGAAAATCCATGTATAGGTGCCAGGGGAAGAATAGAACCTTGAATTCATCTTTATCCTTGTTTAAAAACTCGTTTACCTCATACCAGTCCTTTGGGTAGTCGGTTGCCTTTATCTGCCCAGCAAATCCGTTGAAGAATGTGAATGAATATACTAAGGGAACTACTAAAAATACAGCTACTGCTTTTTTTGCAATAGGTCTTTTAAGAGACTTCTCTATCTCAGCTAAGCCTAAGGCACCGAGGTATGCATACGCCAATACAAGCATGGTAACGAATTTATGCGTATCTCGCATGCCCTTGATTAGAGGTATATGATCGAACAAAAACTCAAAAAATCCAGCAAAAGGACTTCTTATTCCACTTGCTAAAATTAAGCCTATAATCCATATGGCAAAGAATGCTTTAACGTAGATCCCAAGCTTCCTGTCTCTGTAATACGATACAAAGCCGTGAACTGCGAGGAAGAGTATAATTATAAATAAAACCTGCCAAAACGGGATAAAGTCCTTAGCATATATATAAGCAGGTCTCCAGAAGCCGTGCATGCTTGCAAGCGTAAACAAAGCTGAGAAGCTCTCTATTTTAGGTGCAAATACTGCTAAATCCTCGCTTGAGATGTGTGCTATTAAGGTCTCTTCCTTAGCTATTAAAGCTGGAGTTAGCCAGTAAGAGTTGAGTATGAAGAAGATTATGAAAGCAAATAGAACAGGCTTTATTAAGGAAAAAGATTTTTCTCTGTATAGCTTGAAGGTTAAAATTGTGCCAAAGATGAGAAAGGCTATGAAAAGGGTGTGCGAGTTGAATGCTACCAGAGAGGTTAATAGAACCGTCTTTATCATGAATTTCCTATCTCTTTTATCAAGAAGCTCTATAAATGCTTTCAATGCTAAAGGCAAAACTGCATAGGCAAAGAGTATTAGCCAGTGTCCAACTAAGAGCCTTATATACGTATAGGGGTTGAGCATGTAGAGCAAACCAGCGTAGAGTCTTGCTGCTCTTGAATCTGTTACCTTGCTTGCTAAGCTGTGCATTGAATATGCTGATAGAAAGAGTATGATGAAAAGAAGAATAATCTGCATTACTGAGGGATCCGTAGCTATCAAGAGAAAAACATAAAAAGCTTTCCATATCAATATTCCGCCCCAAACAGGAACCTCATGAGCGTAAAATGTTTGTAAAAAGCTCTTATAATGATTCTCACCAGTTACAAAATCTAACGTAAGGATATACCCATGAGCAGAAAATATATTTACAACAATCGTTATAGAAATCGCTAAAAATATAAAAATTTCTACCTTATTTTTAAGTATTTCTGCAACTTTTCTCTTAATTTCCTTGCCCATCTGTCATTTCTCCTCCAATCGTATACGAGGTATGATATTGCAAATAAGTATGCAAGCCCAGATATTATCAGACCTATTATCTGAATTCTCTGCCCGATGAATTCTATTACTACTTCATGCTCACCAGTTTCATTAATATAGAAGGAATTTATGAAGTAGTAGCTTGGAATGGATCTGTATTCCTTTCCATTGATATATGCACGCCACATTTTGTGGTAAGTGTTTGAGAATACGAGAATATAAGGTCCTGTTGAATTTACCTTCACTATCCATTTAGAAGGTCTGAGCTTTTTAAATTCAAGATGAGTTATATTTCTTTCGCTTTTAGGCTTTATTGTATAGTTTTCCAAAGGCTTACTGTTTTTAAAGAGAAGAACTTTTGCATTCAGGATATTTTCAAGTTTTGTTCTGTTTATCTCTCCTCTATATATGGAGAATCTATCAAGATAGATTGTTCCTCTGAAGTTTTTATCAGGAATTGCCAAAACTATTTTTGAAACCTTATCCCACATAATCTTTCCATAAACAGCCGCCGGCTTATCTACGGGTATTACTATCCGTTGCCACTCATTAGTATTATCATAGAAGGGTCCAAATCTAACTGCATCAGGATTAGGCCACTTGCTGTTGTTGAAGTAGAACCAAAGGTTGAATTCTTCTCCTTTCCCAGTCCCTTTAAACCGGAAGGTAATATATTTTATACCGCTCCAGTTTTGCATGTCAGTGAAATCGACATATATTACAGGCCCCGGATTAGGTCTTGGAGATATATCTACTCTCAAAGATGTTTTTCCGGAAATTCTGTTCAAACTTTCCTTTAGTTTTACACCTCTTTGCGGTGGGTTCCAGTAGTTAATTAAGTAATCTTCAAAAACAACTTCTTCTTCAAAAATATCTCCAAAAGATACACCATATTTTTCTATGAAATCTATATCTATTAAATAGACTTTTTTATATTTTGTTAAATTTTCCACAAGTTTTTTGCTATTTTCAATCTCTCCCTTATTTGCAATCACTATTCCATTTAGCTTATTTTCTCCATTAATATTTACGATTTTAATTTTATGCTCGCCTTCTCTCAGCTTTACTTCTCCAGCTTTTACCCACTCAAACCCTATATCTATGGGTGAAAAAGTATTAAGAGTTTCAATTTCCTTTCCATCTACGAGTATCTTTATTTTTCCACCTTTTTTATGTTTAAAAACTCTTATCCAGACTTCATATATATCTTCTTTATCTATATTAACCTTATATACTGCTGTGGCATTGTTCTTTTTTGCAGAAATAACATCCCTAAAGTAAACAGCATAGCCTTCAATAATTGGAGAATCATCAAACTCCCAGCCACTGCTCTCCTTTTCAAACTTATTCGTCTTAATCCATGTGGAGTTTGATACCAGCATCGCCAAATCCAATGGCTTTGTGTTTACAAAAAATACGTAGTTTGCTCCATTTATCTGCCTTATTAACTCATCTTTCCCAAGGTTTTCAACCACATGATCAGCAAAAAGCAAATTCCAGTTGCTGAAGTTGAAGTTGTCTATTTCAGCAAGCTTTAAGAATGTGTCTAAGCCTCCAATCACTACTATTAGACCTTTTGGAGAAAAAATTCTCGGAATCCAGTATTGGTTTTCATAGATTTCAGGAGATTTATTGACAATTATATAACTACTTTTGAGAGGAATATTTTCTCTTACATATCCTAATGCATAATAATCATAATATTTTACAATATAAAATGTTAAATTTCCTTTATAAATTTCTATTAAACCTTTTTGGTTTTCAAAAAACTTATGTTGCTTATAAGTAAGTCTATAA
>JALTZZ010000065.1 GCA_027051165.1 archaeon
CGAAAACTGTTCTCGTTGATCCGAGGTTCGGGGTTCCCGAGATAGAGCCACCTGCTGTGGCGAAGCCCTTAATGAGCTCCGAAGGTAAAAACATTTTCCTTATCACCGATAAAAAGGATTTGAAAAACCTTCCGTTTAAAGACCCGTATATAGTTCAGGAGTTTGTTGAATTTGAAAAGCTCGTCAGAATAGTTGCTGTTGGGGATGAGGTTATAGACGCTGCATACGATCTGCCAAGAGACGGCTTCAGAGCCAAGGTGTGCATGAGCCCCAACGTTAAAATCCTTAAAGTAACTGATGAGCTGGAAGATTTCGCCCTAAGGATAAAGGATGTGTTTAAGGGAGAAATTCTTGTTGTAGATGCTTTCGAAACTAAAAGCGGATTTGTTTTCAACGAAATAAATAATGCGTGCAATTTATACCCGATGCAGCAGGCTACCGGAGTAAACCACGCTGAGAGAATTGCTGAATATTTAATAAATAAATTGAGGGGGGCTTAGCTGTTTGAAAATCTCTGGAGAAGTTGTGTTTTTTCTGTGCATCAATCACGACCGGAAGGTGGAAGAACTCGAAGAAATATTTAAAGTTAAAGCTAAAAAGCAGGAGCTTTATGGTTTAAAAAGATACATTGCAGCAAGAAGAAGAGCGCCCTATGTATTCACTCTTAATCCTGTAACCGTTGAATATCATGGAGAAAAGATTGATATTAAACCAGAGAGATAAGAATATATTTGTCCGGTGCGTGCTGTATAAGATTAAGAACCGAACTTAAAAACAGAACTGTTGATGAAATAATTGAAATAATGAGAATGCTCAGACTGCACAGAAAAGATGCCGTAGTATACCAGAAAAACATTACTTTGGATGATTATCTAAATAATATCATCGAAAAAATTACAAAAGAAGGAAAAGCCGGTAAAATAAAAACACAGTATTTAGCTGTAGTAGTGAAGAGCCCTGTGTTAAAAATTGATGAGCACTCAAAAGAAATAGCAGGTTTAGTAAGCTGGCAGAAGGACTGGAGAAACTTCAACGAGGAATATGTCAAATATCTTTTGGACGGGTATATACCCACAAAATACAAAAACGGCTTTGTTCTTGCTAAATTTCCGGCAACGCTAATACATATTCCACAGGCACCGGAAAAAACTTATGAAATTTATTTATTCACTGTCGAACTCGCAAGGGTGCAGCTTCACATGCTTAAAATATATTCACACAGACTTGATGATCTTGCTAAAAGAATAAATAATTTGCTGGAGGGCGAATCTCGCAATCTTTCAATAGATCTCTGGAGCATTAATAAGCTGAGGCTTGAAATTCTTCAAGCAGTTGATGATGTGAGGAGAATGAGGGACGTTCTTCAAATACATAGACTTCTTTGGGTTTTCGATAAGCTTGCAGAGGAAAGCATGATAGAGAGGCTTTATGAACATATCCAGCATCAACTGAAAAATATTGATGAAATAATAACAAACTGCTACAATGTTCTGCATGCGGAATACAGCCGCAGAGAGCAGATGGAAATTTATTATCTTCAGTCCATATTTATTGTGGGTGTCATCGTTCAGGCAATAATGCTGCTGTTTATTAAAATTACGGATTTTACTCCGCTTGGATTTCCTCTTATAGTAACAGCCGTGTTCTTAGCATTCATATTATTCCAGCTCTTTAGAAAAATAGTATCAAAGAAAATGGAGAATTATCTCTATAGTAAGAAGCACCCCTAAAACGCTTCCTATGATCACAAATGCAAGCGCTATCATGTCCAAATTTTCTTTTATTATTCTGCTTATCATAATGTTTATACTGTGCTTAAAAATCCGAACCTTCACAGCTGTGAGGATTTTAATTTTGCCGAGGCTTCCACGATATTTTAGTGATGAAGAAACTTCTGTTGAATAATTGTGTATGGTAGCTTACCTTCACAGCTGTGAGAAATTTTATCTCCATGTCCGACAGATGTAATACCATGGCTCTGATCAGGAAGAAGGTCAAGGGCAAGGAGTATCTATACGAGGTTAGTTATGTTCGTGAGAATGGCAAACTCAAGCAGAAGTGGAAGCTTATAGGCAGAGTTACTAATAGTATTAGTAACTCTCCGGGACGTGAGCGGGGGACTGTAGATCCCCTGGTCGCCGGTTCAAATCCGGCCGCCGGGACCTATTTTTCAAAAAACAATCAGAACAGAGCTTTTCCAGTTACTAATACTCTTGGTCTCGGAGTTACTAATACCCTCAACAATTTTTGTAATCCCATACACGAGTATGGGAATGACTTTAAAAAGTTAAAATTTGTTTTTTGCTCTGCTGCAAGTTTAATATCTTTATGATGTTATTCCATTGACAAATTTTTATGGAAATCATTGAGGCACTTGAAAGAGATAAAGAGCTCAGGAAAAGACTTACAAAGCTCATAGTTTCAGAGATAGTTTTGGACCCTGAGCTTAAGCTTTTTCTCGTTGAAAAAAGCCTTGAAACCCTTGCAACGAAAAACGATATCAAAGATTTGAGAAATGAGATTAAAGATGTAGAAGAAAGGCTTAGAAAAGAGATTAAAGAGGTGGAAAACAGATTAAGAAACGAAATAAGAAACGAAATAAAAAATACGGAGGAAAGGCTCAGGAACTATGTAGATACGAAATTCGATGCTTTGAACAAGAGGATAGACGACATGAACAAGAGGATTGACGATTTGAACAAGAGGATAGACGATCTCTTCAAGGTTGTTTCGGCAACGCTCATCGCTATAGTTGTTGGAATAGTTGGCTTATTTGCTTCGAAAATTTTCATTTAATGAAAACTTGCAACAGAGCATTTGTTTTTTATAAGAGATACTTGTGCTCATAAAGAATAATAAAGCTGTAGAGAAGAGATTTCAAAGCTCGTGGATACAGAAATATTCTTAAATCCAGAAATAAAAAAGCTTGTTGTGAATCCATAACCGCCAATATTGCCGCAAAAGGTGATGTAAGAGAAACAAAAAGCATACTTAAAAAAGAAATGAAAGAGACCGAAAACAGACTTAAAGCTGGAATTAAAGAGACTAAAGAAATGCTTAGAAAAAGAGATGAAGAGTTTAGAAAAAAGGCTTAAAGACTGTATTTGTGCAAAACTTTCAGATGTAAATAGAACTATGCAAATGGGCTCTATACTTTTCAGTAAAATGATAGCAGGATTTTTTCTACACTTAAAATAATATTATACATTATATTTATACATTATATTGTAGTTACATTTCTTCAACAAACCCCTCGAAACATAAACTTTATATAGTGAAAATTTGTTGTTCAAAAATATCAAAAAATGGTTATGTTTCAAAAAGCAAAACCACCAACTAATAATTATTCTTTACAAAAAATAGTTTCAAAATTGAAAGCGAAAAATTTATATATTATTAAACATGTAAAGATTTGTTGATAATTATGATAGGGGGTTTGAACATATATGGCTGGTAGGGGGGTTGTCATACTAACTATAGGATTAATAGCATTAGTGCTATTAGTGATGCCAAATGCTATAGCAAAGTTCAGCGGACAGCACGAATTCATAAATGGTTCTAATGTTGACTGTGGTAAGTGTCACGCAACCGAACATACTGCTCTTAGTAGCAAAAGTGATGCACACATAAATATGAGTTGTATGGACTGCCACATACCAAACAATAGTAGCGCTGCAGATAAATACTACAACCCGTATCAGAGTAGTGGTACTACAGCTACAGCTTCATACCATGCGGCAGCACTTGTTGAGTGCCTCTACTGCCATGGAGATCTTGCTGGAAATACAACAAGATTTGGAAGAGTTATTCCAGCTGCAAACGTAACAGAGGAACTTCTTAGTGATACAGCCGCACACAAGCCGTTCTTCCTTGCAGCAAATGCTTCAGATTTGCTTGCTGGTGCGAATGAGGCGTGCATAGCTTGCCATACACCTGCTGCTACAAATACGACAGTAACGATAAGTGCAACGAAGCTTTTGAATATAACTGCGAACTATACAGCCTGTACTACAGGAACAAACTGCTATAACGGTTGGGAAATATCAATAGGTAGCACATAAACATCTCTAAAAAACTGATAGTTAATTTTTTATTTTTCTTTTTTATTTAATAGTTTCGGATTTTGAAACTCTTTTTGAAAATAATTTCTTTCTAAGAATTAAGAATATAGAAATATATTTCTGTAATTATAAAGTTATAAAAAAGTATTTAAAAACTTTTTTTCAAGATATAAAATGTTGGTTGAAAGGCAACTGTTTTTTGCCATTGTATATATTATATATCTTTGAGGTGATAAATTATGTATGAAATTCTTTATAAATTTATAGCTGATAAAAAATCAATGCTCTTCGGAATTGGACTATTAGCATTAGCATTTCTCGTAATGCCAAATGCATCTGCAAAGTTTGCTGGTGAGCACATGTTTATATCCGGTGCAAACGTTGACTGCAAGATGTGCCACAGGGCTGAGGCTGATGAAATAACCGCTGGAACGGCACATGTAAATATGGAGTGTCAGGAGTGCCACATCCCGTCCAAGGATAAAGAGGGTGCAAAGTTCCACGCGGCAGCACTTGTAGAGTGCCTATACTGCCATGGGAAATATCCGGGAAACAAAACAAGCTTGGGAAGTGTAATACCAGATGTAAATGTTAGTGAGGAATTTATTAGAGGTTTGGAAGCCCATGCACCTGTTTATAATGTATCTCAGGAGTATGAATTTCTTAAAGGTGTAAATGAAGGTTGTATTGCATGCCATACACATGGAGCGATTGCAAATATTGTTTTACCCGAAAAATACTTATATATACTTGCAAATTATACAAAATGTGAAGGAGGTGAAAATTGTTATAATGGTTGGATAATAATAATCAGGGAGGTAGGGGGAGCATAAAAATATAGGGTGTTAAAATGGACTTCTTTAAGAGCTTCATAATATTTTATATAATTGTTCTTACAGCAGTAATCTTTATTATATTGAAACCTTTTATAGAATCAAGAGCAAAATTCTTCGTGAAAATTTTGAACAGAATAAATAAAAAGATAAAAAACATGATAATTGAAAGGAGGGTTAAGCATACAATAGAAGTTATGATAACACCATATAGAACTACGTCTTTAAACGATGTTCTGCTTGTGGCTGTAGTTTACCTTTTTGTTGGATACCTAATACTCGCTAAATTCCTGTTCTTAGCGGTTGTTGTGAGTAACAGCATGTATCCTACGGTTGAGAAAGGCGATCTCGTCCTTATCCAGACGATATCGAAGGAGCCTGAGGTTGGTGATATAATACTGTTTAAGGGAAAGCCAACTCTCGATCCGGAGAGGAGGGAGCTCATACTTCATAGAGTATATGCCATAAAAGGAAACAAGATACTTACAAAGGGGGATGCAATGCCCGTGCCCGATCCTTGGGTAGTGTCGAAAAACGACATAGTTGGTAAGGCAGTAACAATAGGAGGTTATCCGGTTGTAATAAAAGGTGCAGGAAAGGATCTGGTCATAGAACCGGGAAAAAAGATTACAAATCCAGTTGCAGTTTATTATATCATCGGAACGATGAGAAAGTTCGGCTTTCTTATATTTATATTAATAATACTTATATACATTCTCTTTGAAGTTGTTCCGCATGCAAAAAAGAAAAGTATTTCTTAAGGCATGCCTTTATCTAAAACACAAGATTTATATATACAGTTGTTAAGATAAGAGTAAAGTATAGTGAAGAACTGGGGTATTGGGGGGATAATTAATAAAACAGCTAAAAAATGGTGTTTCAAATGCAAGTGCATGCTGGTATAAATATGAATGAAAAAGTGGCTATATATGCCTCCTACTTATTCCCGATAATAATTATTTTAATCTCCCTTCTCTCTATATTTAACGACATGATGATACAGCCCAACATGAAGAACGTTGTTCTTGACCTCATATTTCTTCTTCTCGGAATTTCAATACTTACAGGTGTTCACAGTTTGCATCACAAGTTTAGGCTGAATTTAATTGCGGAAAAAGAATTTAGAGAGCTTCTGCTGAAAAGATTTGAGCCCGTGGTTAAGGAAGTTGTTAAATATCAGATACTGATTGATGAACTTTCCAAGAAGGTTGATTTTCTAAACAGAAAGGTTGATTTTTATTTAAAAGAGGGTGTTCGTGCACCAGCAAGACCGTTCTATGCAGCACCAAATCTATCTTTAATGATAAAATCTCTATATCTTGCAATAATAACCCTTGGTGCAATAATATTCATGTATATAAAGATTTCACCAAACAGCATCTACATCGTTCTTATCTTAACATTCTTCTGGTGGTATCTTATAACAGATGAATACAACCTGTTTAGAGACACTATATCGTATGTATTCATCATATTTCCGATTCTTGTTATACCCATATTGAGTATAGTGTTCCTTGCATACTTTGACCTCTATACACTGCACATGTTCCTCTTCTCATTCTTGGTGGTGTATGTTCTGCTGTACTATGCGGTGGCAACATACTACTCAACTGGAAGGATACCTCTCCTCGAAAAACCTCCGGAGAGTGGGAACAATATCGCAAACGGTGGTAGAGTAACAAACGGCGGTGAACATGAAAAAATATTTGCGAATGAGGTTGAATTTGTTAAAAGGATTCTTGATTCATTTATAAAAGAAAAGGAGGAAAAATCAAAAGAAAGGAATGGTGGGGTGGAAAAAGTAAGAAACGGAGGGTTGCACGTAAAAGAAGATAAAATAACATTAGAGCTTGATAAAGATACCTTTGCCGAGATATTAGCTATGTATCTGATTGCACGCGGCTACTATTCACACCCTCAGAAACCGTTTACAGAAAGATTTTCAGAACTTCTAATGGAGAAGATAAAGGAGTTTATAAAAGGATTGAAATAGGGGAAGAATATGAAAGGAAGAATAATATTCTCGAAGCATGTTGCAATGCTAATAATAATATCCCTACTATTTCTGCCAATAGCTCTTGCACAGGAGGAGTATGAAGAAGGTGATAGCATATCTCCCCTTGTTAGAAATTTTGCAGGCGTGCAACACGGTGGATATAAGTGTGTGTATTGTCACGCCTTAATTATACCAGATAAAACCTATAAAAAGATGTTCTTAGAAAAGGGGTGCAGATGTCATCAGAGTGACGTTGGACCAGGATATAATCTTAACATGGATAAGATAAGAAAAATTCATGAGACAAAGCACTGTAAGAGGTGTCATGCAAATACATTAAACGTTACAGTAGAGATATTTCATCAAAGAATTCATAAGAACATAGGCTGTTCACGATGTCATGAAATAGATCCTCTTACATCTGAGATAAGTATTCCCAAGAGTAGAGAATGTAGAAACTGTCACAACATGGATATTCACTACATACATGCTGACAAGCTTAACAAGGTTTGTTACCTTTGTCATGGAAGTGGTTTCGCATCAAGATATACTGTAAAAGAGCTTGAAAAAGTTGGATTTACAGAAAAGGAGATAAAAAAATACAATCTTACTAAGGAGGAGGAAGGAGGTGGAGAAAAAATTGAAAAAAGAGGATTTATTACGATATCAAAAATACTTGCTTTTATTATTGATTTTATCTTCTAATATAATCGCTCTCTGTATGGAATCAAAGAAAATAAACGGTGTTGAGATAGAGGTTGAGGTAAAAGACCACAAGCTTATAGATAGCTCTGTAAAGGCTAAGATTGTTGAGGTAGATCTCATGAAGTATTCTCCACCCGGTGCGGATTATCCTCCATTTATAGCATTTAGGGGCTTTATAACATCCAAGAACAACAGCAAAACGCACGCAACAATCTGGGGGCTTGCTCCATATAAAGGGGAAGGAAGATATAAAGTTGTGCTAATAACGGAGGATGGATATAGCCCACAACCTGGGGATACGCTGACATATTATATATCTTTAAGAAGCAGAGAAGTAAAATGGTCAAGCTCTCTTATTACAGGTTCCATTGTGCTGAAGTAGGGGGTGGGGGATGAAGAATATAACGAAAAATATAAGAAACATTGCATTACTCTGCTTGCTCATATATGCAATGCTCATAGCCTCTGCTCATGCCGCTGGAAATGTTAAGATCGTATCTTCGGTTGAAGGACTTGGAAAATATACGGAAATAGAAGAATATAAATTTTACCCCGGAGATAAATTTAAGCTTTATATACAGGTGGATGACGTAAATCACCATGGTTTTGTTGCCGTAAACTTCTATATATCAATATACAACTCAAAACTCCAAGTAATGAAGTTTGAGGAGCACAACGTTAGATATAGAAAAAATATAAATAAAGTGTATATAGCACCCGAAATAGAGATTCCAGAGGACTGGATGCCGGGAACGTATTATATCAAAGTATATGCCTACGACGTTGCAGATGAGGATGCTGTGAGAAAAGCGTATGTAAGCGCTTTTGATCCGATAAATCCTGATTTCTCAAAACTTAAGGACTTTCTTGATGAGCCCGAGGGGATAAATGTAGGAGGATACTCTGGTTTTCTTAAAAAGCCAAGCTGGAAAAATTTAATACTGAGCAGAACAATAAAATTTGAAGTTTTAGAGAAAAAAGCAATTAAATATGAAGAAGAAAAGGGTGTAATATATAAGCCCGTTAAAATAAAATTCTTTGAAGATTCACATGAGGTATCTCTCGCTAAGTTTATTGAAAATAAGCCGTTTACATTTAGATTTATAATAAACAACACTGTGCATAGCGGTCTTGTTGCACTCGACTACATGTTTATAATTATAAATGAAAAAGGTGAACCGATCTTCTATAAAGAGTCGAGAGATAGATATATTCGTTACTCAAAAGACAGCATTATCTATGACTTCACATACGAACTGCCACCGGGAAGATACTACTTAATAGTAAAGATCCATGACAGAGCAAATGAAAAAGCCTTAAAAGAATTCTTAGATAGCTTCTACAGATCTCCGGTAAACGTTGATGCAAGGAAGATACAAGCATACATTTCGATAAAGGAAGGGAGGGATGTCAATGATGCCCAATATTCCCTTTTAGGATTCTTAAAACCAAAGAACGACGATAACATAATATACTTTGCAAGAATACCGTTTGAAGTGGCAAAAGAGGTAAAAATAATACAAAAAGAAGCAACAGCACCAATACTAAAATACATATCCTTGGAGGTTTCCAATCTGATTGTTAATCTTACACAGCCATTCTATGTTAAAGTTAAGGTTAAGAATGTTGGAAAGGAGGGAACCGTGGATATAATCTTGGACATAAGAGGAGAGCAGAAAGGATATAAATTAAGGAAATCGCTATTTATGGAGCCAAATGTTGAAAAAGAAGTGAAGATATTAGTTGATCTTCCGCTTACGGAAGGTCCATGGAAGATTTCAATACCGGGAACTGACCTCAGCACGGTAGTTCTCGTGCAGAGTCCTGAAAAGATAGAAGAGGAAATTGAAGAAAAAAGAAAGGAAGAAGAGCTGTTTAAACCTCCAGAGATCAGAAAGCCGAAAGAACCGCTTATAATGATAGCAATGTTGATAGTGGGTATACTGCTAATTTCGGTAGCCTTAAGAAAGAGATATGGAAAGATACCACCTGCATATAAGACATTTATGCGAATTTCAATAGCAATGCTAATCTTCTTAGCGATCCTCTATATAATATATCTACTACGTTAATCATTTTTTATTTTCATGATGGGAAGCATTGAAGAAAGCTTAAAAAAATATAATTACAAAAAAGAGATGAAGAATAAAAATAATAAAAATATATGGAAGATTGAAATAAAAAATCAATTAAAATTATTTTTATTTATCGTTATAATGATTTTCTCAATTTCTATAAATTTTGATAGCATCTATGGGGCTAAATTGGTTGTATACGATAAGGAAAACTGCACAAATGGAGATGCATACTTCAGCACAATAAGCGGAGCATTGTCCTCTGCTAATGAGGGAGATATAATTATAGTATGTCCGGGAAGATATACGGAACAGATTACAATAAACAAGCCAGTAAAAATAGAGGGGTATTCAAGGGCAAATGTTAATATAGTTCACCAATTTACTCAGGGTTATACGATAAAAATATCAGCTAACAATGTTGTTTTGAAGAATCTGACAATAATATCTGATGGAAAATATAACATATACTGGGTTAGAGCCATAAATATAAAGGGAAGTAATATTACGCTATCCGATATACAGATGTTTGCACCGTTTCAAACTGGGATTTTTATAAACGAGTCAGAGAATGTCGCAATAAACAGTATCGTTACAAGGTATGTTGGAAATTCTGGAAAAATAATATACTCCGCAAATTCTAAAAATATAACTATAAGCAATTCAAAATTCTTCGTATCATCAGATGAACATGTAATAGAGCTCGAAAACACTTCAGCAAGCATGATAGCAAACAACTACATAATCAGCCTTAAGCCTGAGGTAAACATAAATCCGTTTGGAATAGCTCTCCTAAAGGGTAGCAGGAACAACGTTATCTTAAACAATACGATATATCTGTATAAAGGGGGCTACTGCATAAACGTTTCTGATCAATCTTCGAGCAACAACATAATATACAACAATTATCTATACTGTAGCATCCCGGCGAACGATCAAAACGCAGTAAACGTATGGAATACAAGCAAAATGCTGGGAAAAAACATCGTTGGTGGTAGTTATCTCTGCGGAAACTTTTGGGGAGGAACGCTTGGGTATAAGGGCTCGGATACCGATGGAGACACGCTGGGAGATACCAATGTTCCGTTTAGAATTTACAATCCAGCCGATGCCCGATATTATATAGCCCATAATGGTGATTACTGTCCACTAATTTTAATAGAAGATTCCGCTCCACCGGTGTTTGCATTTATAGAACCGACACCAGAGCATGGTTCTATAATTTCTGAAGAAATCGTTGTGAACATAAGCATGATAAATCTAAATTTGAACTGGAGTATTAAATCATGTTCATTGATTTTCAATGGAAAAGAATATAGAATGAACCTTAAACAGTCAAATGATAATAGTTTTTACTGTTATTATAAATTAACTCCTAAGTTTGGATACAACGAATTTTATGCTGTAATCCAAGATTCAGGAAACAATACTATTAAAACCGAGAGTAGAGGTTTTTACTATTTGGATAATACTCCACCAATTATAAAAATACTATCCCCAATAGGGAATATATTCTCGGAAAATTACGTATTTATCAATATAATATTACATCAAACGAAGAGTTATCAAGAGCTATTATCAAGCTTAATGAAAAGACTATAGATATGATAAAAGCTAACGGAAAAAATTGGTATTACAATTTAACAAACCTAAGCGATGGTAAATATAAAATAGTTATAAACTGCTCCGATCTTGTTGGGAACTGGAATTGGACGAGCTTTGAATTTACAATAAGATCCTCCTTTATAAAAGGAGATGCCAATAGAGACGGTAGAATAACGGCGGCAGATGCTTTACTTTATCTAAGATTCGCCGTAGGACAAAACATAAGTCCATATTACCTTGATCCTATTTTAGATGACGTAACATGCGATGGAAGGATTACTGCAAGCGATGCACTTAAAGTCTTGAGAAAAGCCGTAGGTCAGGATTTAAGCAAAGAAGCATGCCCTTGGTAGTGAAAAACATTAATAACCTCCCTTGCAGGAGCCATTGATATCATGTTTAAGCATAATACTTCCTACTTCCTTTTTCTATAAAAGGATGCTTAAACCCTTGCTGAGTCATGACTCTACGAGAGGGTTACTCATGCTAACACGATGGTCTCAACTCAACAGCAACATTGCAGGTTCAAGCATCACCAAAAGCTTCCATAGTGTGTGGAAAAGGTTATCTAAAGGTTATAACAAAAGCATTCAACGAGCTAACCAAAGAACTATTGGAGAAGATATTCAAAGCTAAGAATTTACTCTACATAATATGGCACCAGAGTGCCCCAAGCTTTAGCTTAGCTTAATGGTGCTAAAATCTCTGACATTCCTCGATATACTTCTTAATAGCTTCAGAGCTAACCTTTCCATGAGAAACGACGTAATAGCTCTTAGCCCAGAATTCTTCTCCCCAAAGCTCCTTCTTAAGCCACGGAAACTCTTTAAAAAGCATTCTTGCAGTATAGCCTTTAATCAGCCTTGCAATCTCGCAAGGAGCGTATCTTGGAGGGGCTGAAAGAAACAAATGAACGTGATCTGGCATAATCTCCATAGAGATTACCTCGAAGCCGTATTTTTCGCACTGCTCTCTAATTAGCTCCTCAAGTCTCCTCTTAACCTCTCCTTTTAGAACATTTTTCCTATACTTCGGAACGAAAACGAAGTGGTAGTTTAAGCTCCATACAGTATGGGCACCTCTTTTAATATCAGGCACATCTTCAGCCTTCATAAGCCAGAACTCCAAAGCTTCGTTAACCGCTTGCTCTATCGCCATTTTCCGGTAATCTCGGGAGCTACTGCTCTCAGCTTCCTGTGCAGCTCATTGTCTATGTTTACATGAAGCTTCTTCATAGAAACCTTTAAAAAAAGGTAATATATACTTTTTGGTAATGAATGTTGTGAAGACGGTTGTGGCGAAGCTTGTAATAGAGGAAGGCAGCACCGAAGAGATGGATAGAGCACTTTTAGAGGCGAGAAGAGTTTTTAACGAGGTTCTTACTAAGCTTTTAAACGGAGAGAAAGTTAAAGAGAAGGAGATAAGGTCTTTTCTCGTAAGAAACACAAAGCAGAGGATCGTTGAGAAGGCTAAGCAGACTTTCAAATCTTTTAAGAAGCTTGAGAAAAAAGGAGAGGCTGAGAAGCTTAGAATATATAACAAACCCTTGCCGCTGAGGATGAACTTTGGCGAGGGATATAGCCTTTCTGCAGAAAACGGGAGAATAAAATTCAGAATTACTCTGATTCCGAGAAAAGAATATGTTAAAGGCTATCTTCTCCTATCGAAAGAGCATGAAATTCTCCTAAGAGAGGCGTTAGAGAAAAAAGATGTAAAGATTGCGGAGCTTGTAAAGCGAAAGAAAGAGTATTATCTCCACATAACGGTAGCTAAGAACGTTCAAGCTGAGAATGTAAGATATGCTGCCGGTGTTGATCTGAATGAAGATTGCTTAGCAGTAACGGTCTATGATCTGGAAAAGAGAGCTATTGTAGATTCCTTTGTAGTTGATTTTGCGGTTATAAAGTTTATAAGACACTACTGGTTTGTTATCAGAAAGAGAATCCAAGAGCACGGTGCTAAAAGTAAGAAAAAGCTCGGATTTACAAGGAAAGAGCACAAACAGATAAATTACCTGCTTCACTTAATAACAAAGAGAGTTGCAGATTACTTGGCAAAATATAAAGGTCTCGTCGTTTTTATGGAAGAACTTAACGGAGTAAGGAGCAGCGATAAGGGAAAGAGGATAAATAAGAGAATAAATTTATGGGCGTTCCATAAGCTTCAGCAATTCCTAAAATACAAGCTTGAGTGGAACGGTGCTAAAGTTCTCTTTGTCCCTCCCGAGGAAACCTCGCGTAGGTGTCCCCTATGCGGATCTTTCGGATTTAGATATAAAAAGCTGTTTAGGTGCCCAAATGGGCATGTTGGACATGCGGATAAAAATGCCTCGGTTAATATTTTAATTAGAGGTTGCGTATTGCATCTGCATGTGCCCTACTCGGTGCTCCTTTCTATGAGGCTTCCGAACTTTATGATGTGGAAGCTGAGAAGGAGTGAGAGCGGGGCATGGGGCGTCGTGAACGCGCCTTTCCCCGCTGAGGGCGAGCCGTTCACCGTCGCTAAAAGACGGGAGGCTTTGACCCCTCAGTTCAAGCGGGAAGAAGCCCCCTTAATGGGGGGTTGTTCACAGAAACTTTGTAGAGATTTCCTAAGTAAGCCTTGGCAAGCTTGCTCAGCATAGCAGATAAAACAAGGCTCTATCCATACTTAGAGGAGCTTGAGGACATAGTAAAGAAGGAGCCGGAGAAATTAGAGGGAGACATATACGAGATAACAGCAGAGCAAGTGCTCAGCAAATACACATGAGTGCCGAGGGTAATAATAACACGTGGCTATTTAGAGGTTGACAGCTACGCAGCTTTAGCACTTCAGATGAACTGCCAGAACCTGTGGAAGAATACCTAAAGGAGAAGCTTGAGGAGTATCCTAAGCATAAGATAGTATTCGTTGAAGTCAGTAGCAAGGTTAAGGGGAGGATCAAGTCTCTTTAATTTTTGTTATTTAAAATTCCTTATCATTGTTATGAAGCAGGATAAAGATATGGAAGCTATTTCAATGCTTTTTGATGCGGTGATAAAGGAAGCCTTGGAAACAATAGTTAAAAAGATTAGAGAAGGAAAAAAGCTCAGCGATGCAGAGGTTCTTCTTCTTGTTGTCAGCCAGATGAGAAAGGATCAGGAGTTTATAGTTAAAATGATAGAGGAGTTTAAAAGCAATGTTAACAAAAGACTGGATGAATTCAAAAGCGATGTGAACAGGAGGTTTGATGAGGTTTATAGGAGGTTCGATGAAGCTGACAAAAGATTTGAAGAGTTTAAAAGCGATGTTAACAGAAGATTCAACGAGATTGACAGAAAGTTCGATGAAATTGACAAGAAGTTTGACGAATTCAAGGGATACGTTGAGAAGAGGTTCGAGCGTGTAGAGAGCGAGATAGGAGATTTGAAGGATGAGATAAAATTTTTAAGGCAGGAGGTTATGTCAATAAAGAGTGATATTATAAACCTTCTAAAGGAGAAGATATAAATTATTTTGGGAGCGAAAAAAGAGACTATTGTGGGAGAAAGGCAACAACAACGTTTATTTACGATGCTTACGAGGAGGATGAAGGCTTAGGTATAATAAGAATGATAACCCTCTTGCTGAGTCATGACTCAGCAAGGAGATTTTATTATAAGGACAAAAGAAGCAAGAAAAGGGCTCTTTCTAAGATGAGAAATTTCGAAAATATTTTAGAATTTGCCGAGAGGTGCAAAAAAGCAAACATTGTTGAAAATGAAAATAATATTGAGAAGCAAAATATAGCAAGTAGAAAGAGTATAAGTGGTGATAGCTGTTCCAATGAGGTTGTTGCTAAAGGTTTGGATGTGGGTAATGATAATGTTGACGATTTTAAGGCTTTTGAGAGCTGTGAAATGCATAGAAACTTTTTGAAAAGTTTAATGAAAATTAACCACGTTCCACGAACTTTTCTAACAGGAACAATCAAAATAATCAGCATGTCAAAAATGTGGGCCCGGAGGGATTTGAACCCACGACCACCCGGTTATGAGCCGGGCGCTCTACCAGGCTAAGCTACGGGCCCTCGATTTATGAGTTTTAAATTAACATGGTAAACTATTAGTAGCCCGGGCCGGATTCGAACCGACGTCTCGGGGTCCAAAGCCCCGAATGATTGACCAGCTACACCACCGGGCTGTTTATAAGTGATTAATGTTAACATAATAAACATGCAAGCCTACGCTGAGCTGATGCGTGTTAACAACTGCATAATGGCGAGTATTGCTGTAGCTATAGGAGCTTCTCTTTCAAGTTCTTTTGATGTTCTGAACATTTTTATTGCTTGTATTGTTGCTTTTTTAGTCTGTGGTGCGGGAAATGCAATAAACGACTTTTACGACTACAAAATAGATAAAATAAGTAAGCCATACAGACCTCTACCAAGCGGAAGGATATCTTTAAAGAATGCATATATATTTTCACTGATCCTCTTTTTGTTGGGCGTTCTACTATCTCTACTTATTAATTTATACGCCTTTTTGCTTGCTCTATTTAACTCTCTGCTTCTCTATGCGTATGCGAAAAAAATTAAGAGAATAGGAGGGATATTAAAAAATATAACTGTCAGCTATCTTGTTGCAAGTCCATTTATTTTTGGAGGCATTGCGGTTTTAAATCCAGCCGTATCAGCAATTTTAGCAGTATTAGCTTTCCTATCAAACGTATCAAGAGAAATAATAAAAGACATAGAAGACTACGAAGGAGATAGGAAATTTATCAGAACACTTCCCGCACTTTATGGATTTAAAAAATCAGCAGTTATAGCAAGCATATTTCTTATCTTAGCTGTTATACTTAGCCCGCTTCCATACATACTTAAACTTCTAAATGAGAACTACATAAAAGCCGTTATTCTTGTTGATATCCTATTTATATATACAATTTTGTCATTTTTAAAAAATGTAAACAAAGAAACGTCAATAAAAGCTCAAAAAAGAATAAAAATTACAATGTTACTTGCTTTAATAGCCTTTATTCTTGGCAGACTTTAATCTCAGAATTTCTTGAATTTTTCTTTTGGTGCACCGCATATAGGACATCTCTCAACGGATTCCGTGCTCGTATAGCCGCATACTGAGCATATATAGATATCGCCGATCTCTACATCTTTCCCTTCCTTTACAGCCTGCTTTGCCTTCTCATACAAACCAGCATGTATTTTCTCCGCTTCTAAAGCCCAAGTAAAGCTCTTTTTTGCATTGCCCTCTTCTTGAAGCTCTGCTACGGCGTTGTATGCCGGATACATCTCCTCAACTTCAAAGGTCTCCCCATTTATAGCAGTTTGCAGATTTTCCTCCGTTTTTCCCACTAAACCAAGTGTTTTAAGATGATTTCTCGCATGAACGAGCTCTGCATACGCTATTGCTTTAAAGAGCCTTGAAACATTCTTAAAACCTTCCTCTTCAGCCTTATCTGCAAATATTAAATACTTCATATGTGCCTGACTTTCCCCAGCAAAGGCGTTTTTCAGATTTTCTTC
>JALTZZ010000066.1 GCA_027051165.1 archaeon
TGTTTGCCTGGGCGAGCATTGCGATACCGGACTGCATCCTGATCTGCATGGTTGTGAAGGTCATCATCTCCTTGGTAAAGTCGGTGTTCCTGATGACGTTCTCCGCCTCTTTGGTGTTGTCCCAAGCAACCTTTTGAGCATCATAGATAGACTGGAGGTTGTTCATAATAGCACCGATTTGGGAACGAACGGTATCTACTTTCTTGATGGCCGCATCTACTATGTCCATAGCAAGCTCTGCCTTGGCGTTGGTAGTAACATCCAACGAATAGAGATCGTATTTAACAGCTGTACCGGTAGTGTTTATTGCATTTCCTGCTATGTCTTCAAAAGCTCCTGCTATTCCTGTAAAGTCGTATGTATACGCATCCAAACCTATAACTCTTAGGTCACCCACCTTAACACCAGAGACAATGGTTTCAGTTCCCGTTTGCGTTCCAGCACCACCTTCTATGAACTGACCAAGATCTATTTGGGTAATAGCATTATTACCACCATCAGTTACCGATATTTCTATAGCTACCGTTTCTCCTTCGGTTTGCAAAACTAATCTGTTATTTTCAGCTTTAGCAACAAGGTTTAGATTCCTTGCGGAAGCTTCCGTATTGATCGCGGAAACAATACCTTCAAGTGTAATAACATCACCACCGTTATACGTAAGAGTGAAGTCTGCTGTTGTTTCTGGACCTACGTAAACGTTTATAGAAACAATATCATCTGAATCAACAGTTATATTTGTCCAAGTTAGGTCCGCAACGCTTGTATTGGATGCCTTTGCAGATATGCCGAGTTCATTAAGAATCGGATCAGAGTTGACCCAATCAGCAATTCTCTTAGCATCGACGATCTCGTTTGCAGTTGGACTAAGTGTAACCCCCGCTATATCTATACTTTCAGTAGCAGCAAATTGGAAGTCAGTATATGTTGCTAGTAAAGCTGACAGGGCGCTACCATATACTTGAGCTTTACCATAGAAATCTAACACGTATGCACCTAAATCTTTTGCCTTTAGACTGCTCACGCTAATGTTTACAACCTGCTCACTTCTAGGTCCGTAATGGATATACTTTCCTGTAAATGTCCCATCCAAAAGCTTTATACCGTTATATTCGGTGTCTGTTCCTATTTTCTGAATAGCATCAACAAGATTTTGAATTTCTCTCTGGAGCGCTGATCTTGCATTCGGATCATTAATATCGTTGGCAGCGTTTTGGGCTTTTACATAGATTTCTTTAAGCCTACCGTAAATTTGACCTGCAGCATTTTCAGCTATTTGTAGGGCAGATATAGCTGTGCTAATATTCCTGTTACCCTGCTCAAGTCCCGCGGCAACTACCGCCAGCTGATCCGCTATGAAAAGTCCTGCAGAGTCATCCGAAGCGTTGAGGATACGCAGACCTGTTGATAACCTAAGCAAAGACTTATTCATAAGCCTATTGTTTGTCTCCACAGCGGTTTGAGTAACCGCTGAAGAGTAGTTAAAGTTGATCCTCAGAGCCATGGCTGACACCTCCTAATTGGTTTTAGTCATTTATCTATATCGGGAGTTTGAGCCTCTTTTTTAGCCTCTGAACTTCGCGGTGGGCGTCTTTGATAAAACCGGAAACTATGGAGAGTGCGTCATTTACAAATGACTGTCTTCTTTCTTCATTATCAATAGAGTAAGCTACGGATAATATCTCTGCAGAGAACTGGCGTATTGAGGTTACAAGTAATGCATAAAGAGCATATTCGCCTTGCACTCTCCTACTTAGTGCAAGTTCGTAGAAAAAGAGCTGTATGTCAGAAAGTAATCTCATCAGTTCTTCAAAAGATCCCACTTCTACCTTAAGATTTGAATATCTTTTAGCAAAGATATTCATATCCTCTTCCAGAGTTTTTATGAACGACTTTACATCAACATATTTATAAGGCTCTTCTGAGAAATTCTTGAATATTTCATTCAGGATCTCCTCCTTGTTATTATTATGGGTATCAGAGATTAAGTTTCCAATACTTTCTAACTTAAGTGGTTTTGCTCCTTCTATTTTTGCTCCATCAGAAGTATTGTATACTTCCAACCTATCTTTGAATTCGTCTATAGCTCTTTCCATAACTTTCTTATTGTGATAGAAAACAATATCTGTCCATACTTCACCGCCAAAGTTTCCCTCCACTTTCATATTGAAATTAGGTTTGATCTTCTGTCCATCTTGTTCATAGTATATGCTCATTTTAGAATGATGATATTCTTGTATTTTTGCTCCAAGATCTATCCCAAAAAAGAAAAATTTTCTAAAGCCTACGTCTATCATAAAGGAGAAGCCTGTTGCGGTTACAGTTGGATTAGACATAGATAATCTTGGAAGTGTATGGGGAAACAGTGGAGATCCTGCATCCCTTGGTTTTAAAAAAATATAGCTTCTTTCAAATAAATCAAACACTCTTGGATATAAATTGTTAAAACCAATAATAGGAATATCCTTTAGAAAATCCCTATTAACAACCTTCAGGCTATCGTAAGTTATTTCTGTCCTTTCCATTTCAACATGTATATCTGGTTTTATTCCAGCCTTTTCCAGAGGTCTTATGGCTGTTCCGCAGGAAACGATAATCGCTTTATCTTTAAACTTCTTAATAGTGTCCAAAGAATTGTCAAGGGAAGGACCAGAGCCTATTAGAAATACAGGAAAATCTGTATCAAGCTTATTAGATCCTGTATATACAGGTATACGCCTAAGAGCGTTTAATACTGTATGTTCTATAGACCAAAGTTCATCGTCAAAGAATCCCCAAAGTATTTGGGTTTCTTCCAACGTATCCCTAAGTAGTGGTGCTAATCTATTAAATAAAGGGCTATCCATATGCTTAAATACAAAAATATAAGATATAAAGGCTGGGCACACTCTTGCTAAATGATCTTCAATCATATATGCAAGTTTTCTCTCATTTTCATCTATTATTAGCTCAAAACTACGCCTATATTTGGGGTTTCTAAAGTAGCTATAAATTTCCTCCCAATCTATAGTATACAAGCTAAGTTTAAAAAAATCAGGATTCAAATCAACAACTATCATATGTTGAATATTGAACCTATTTATAAGTTCCTTTATATGGTATCCGAAACCAGTGCCGAGGATTATAAGAACAGGGATATTTTTCTTATCCCATATCTTCTCTTTTTTTACAATATAAGATTTATATTTCTTCCTCAGTGAGTGAAGTTTTGTAGCATATCTATCGTGTATAAGCTTCCTTTTTCCTGATAATGTAGAAATATCTCCTATTATCCTTAATGGCATCTCTGAAAACAGATCTACTTGCTTAGTTGCTATATATCTCGGGTCCTCTGGATAAAGCGGTGCACCGTTTATAATTGCGTTAGGGTATCCTTCTTTGGTAACTACTATCCTCCAGTCAAGTTTGCCATCCTGAAGGGCTTTCTTGAAAAGTTTCGGGGCATTGAACTTCAAAAAGAAGAAGTTCTTTGCATATCTGGCTTCCAGCTCTTCTTTTAGTTTTTCCACACTTGCCATAACACTCTTAAATATAAACGGCTGAGATTGATAATTGGGTAGGTAGCCTTCCAGATGATCAGGGATGAGGGCTGAAAAGAGCTTACACTTTAAAAAAGTTGAAAGCTACTTCAGGACTCCAACTCAATGCTTCCAAGGTCATGCCTCCTAAATCATCTAATTTGCGACCTACCGATAATTGTTTAACCTGAGCCTGTTTAAAAAATCTTGAAATATTGGGGGAAGGGAGTTAGAAGATAGTATTATGAAGATAAAGAACAACAAGGCTTTGCAAAAAATGATACTAA
>JALTZZ010000067.1 GCA_027051165.1 archaeon
TCTTTTTATATATTTTATAGGGATTTTTTTCTATCTTTACTCTTGTGAGTTCCATAATAGTAGCTTCTTTTCGCTTTTCATAATTTTCAATGATCATAGGACGAAGTTCCTCGATTATTTTCTTTTTCATTCTTTTATCCATGCTTTTAACTTTATCGATAATATGTTGATCCGTTTCTATCTCAATTTCAAGATTGCTATCAATAACATTTTCTGAATATTCCACAAATTTCTCGAATAATTTATCAATATTTCCAATATTCTTTATGTCCTCTTTTTTTATTTTCTCTATTACCTTTTCTTTAAATAAATCCTTTATTAACTTTTTGAGAGAAGTAATATACTTATCATTTTCTCCTTTTTCTAACCATTTTTTGAAAATTTCTACCACAAATTCACTGTTATATGGGTCATCGCAACGCACATAATTCATACTTGTAATAAAATTCTCACTCTTTACTATTTTTTTCAATAAATTTTTCTTATTTTTTTCTTTTTCTTTAAACAATACTTTTAAAAAAGCATTTACAATTTTTGTAACCAAAAATTCGTCTTTGTCAATTTCTGGATGAACATATAAATAAAATTTCCATAGATGTTCATATTTTTCTTTTGATATGAGATTAATTTCTTTGGTTATACCACCAGTCTTTTCCGTAAATTGGTTTAATGGAATACAGAAGCCATTCTCATCTATTTGAATAAACGTTGCAACTTCCTTTGCTTGAGGATGCCTTGGAGGACAATATATCAGTATTGGAATATAATTATTTTCTTTTTTCTTATTTTCTTTTTCCCAATTACTTGGTTTAATATTACCCGCTTCTTCCAGTATTTCTCTCTCTAACTCTTCTATGTTTTTTTGATGATCCTTTTCGTTATGATACTTTTCTGTTAATTCTTCCTCATAAGCAGGGAGATTAATATCATGAAGCAATTCATGAGAAATTATACAACCAACTTTATATAATTTCCTTTCTCTAATCATATTTAACATTTCTTTAGCCTTCGATATTTCTGATATTTCTTCTGATATTTCTTGAAATTCATCCTCTATTAATTTTTTCTTTTCTTCAAATTCTTTTTTTGAAATTCTTTTTTCTTTTAATTTATTTTTTAAATCTCTTAAATCTTCTAATTTCTTATTTTTTTCTCTCTCTTTTTCATTTTTTATCTCGTTTAACGTTTCTTTTATGTAGTATAAAAATTCTTCATCTCCAAAATTTAGAATTGAACCATCTTCAGAAAGTGGTTTATCTGGAGGTAGTTTACCATTTTTTTCTAAAATTCTTAATATTCTGTTAAGCATCGTTATTACACATGTCTTGGTTTTATGATAATAAACTTTCTCCGCTAAAGAATGTCTCATCCTCAGTAAACTTATTATAATTGTTATTATATCTCTTCTTAACATTCCTCTTTTGTCTTTAACTGCTATAGCCATTCTTAATTCTTCCTTAGGCTTTTCTTTGGGATAAAGGCTCTTGCCTATGTAAAAGTGTTCAAATATCCTTGTAGAATATTTAAGCTCAGAAAGACCACAATTTCTTCCATCTCTTATTATGTAATCTAAAAGATCTGCACAGATGGTGTTTGCAATTACATCCGACATAAATGGATGAAATAACCCTTCTTTTGTGAACTTATCATACCAAACATATAAAGCAAAAATCTGTGCTAATTTTTCTAAATCTTCATCTTTAATGTTAATATTTTCTTTTTTTAAGTTACTTTTTAAAATGTTTTTGAGATTATTTATGTCGGGTATTTCATTTTTTAAAAATTCAAATTCTTTTTTAAATTCTTTTTTAATCTCTTCTATTTCCTTATCAGAAAAGTTCTGTCCTATAATTTTTCTAATTTTCTTTTTTAGTTCGTCTTCAAAATCTTTTATTTTAGAACCTGTTATAGTATGCTTATATTTAAGGATTACATAAATAAGCTTAAAAAGATCGGTATTTTCCAGAGTTTCATGGTATCGCTCTTTATTTTCGATAATTTTTCTTATTTCGCTATTTTTATCAAAAAATAAATACCAATATCTCATGCTTTCTATAGCATCGTGTTTCTCATAAGTCTTATATTCATCTTCAAGAGAATGTCCAAAAGGCACATGAGTGATATCATGAAGAAGAGCTGCTATAGACACAACATCTCTTACTCTCCTATTTACTTTTCTTATATAACTATCAAGCTCTTGTTTTAATTTTCTTTTATTTTTTTCTCTACTATATCCTTTATATATTTTTTCTACCTCTTTTCTCTCTTCTTTGGTTAAATATTCTTTTAATTCTTTAAAAGGATATTCTATACCAAGCCTCTCATGGTTGTCAACAAGTTTATCAAAAATTAATTTTGTGAGATGATAAACTCCTATCGAATGTTCGAATCTGGTATGTTTTGCCCCTCTATAAACATAATGTGCGAATCCAAGTTGCTTTATTCTGTCAAGTCTCTGAAATTCTTTTGTATCTATAATATCATTAGCTAATTTATCTAAAATAATCTCTTCCCACACATTATCCTTATATAATCGTGCCTGACTGCTCATACAAAGATGTTTTATATAGATAAATACAATATAAAATTTACTGTTTAATAAAGTAAAAAATATTACATATAGAAATTATCTAAATAGCAAAATTATTAATATCTGTATGGATGAGAGATTTTTTGAGGATTAATACTAAAAAATACCAAAATAATGTAAATGATGTTAAGTTTCGAGATTTTTACATGACAGATGATGAGCTCGAAGAAGTTGTAGTAAGAACTCCGGATGGAAGGCTTGTTACCGGGAAAAAGCTTTCCTTCAAAGTTAAGAAGGAGGAGTGGAACGAATACGAACTTGAGGACGGAACAAAGCTGTATATAAAGCTTGTTCTTGCAGATGTCGTGAGGCTCGACGAGCTCAACGCACCGGTTGAGGAGCCCATCTATCAGATTTCAACTCAGAACATAATAAGGGTGAAAGCTTCTAAAAAGGCTGTTGAAGAGGTTAAAAAGAAGATCAAGAAAAAGAGCGGGAGTCCTGAGGTATCATAAATTTAATAAAAAATCTTCTTATGGTGGATAAAAAGTGAAATGTCTCCCTATTTCACCGTATAGTAATGTCATTTCTTTGGAAAATCTTATCCTATCAATAATACTCTTGAGATTCTTCTCATATTCTTCTTCTGGAATAAAGTGCCAGAGAATGAGGCATATATAATTTGTTATAACTCCATAAACTTTTGGTAACCATGTTTTTGAACCGTGTAGAAGATTATTTCTCCATTCAGATATTATATTATACCACTTTTTTCTACCATCGCCCCAAATAGCTTCTATGGTATCGTTGAACTCTATAATATTGGCTTTAAATTCTTCTGGAAGCATTGGCAATGTTTCTTTTTCAAATTTATTTTTAAGTAAAAATCCCAACCTTATTCTTTCTCTTAAGTTAGCAATAGTATTATAATGCTTGCATAAATTCTTTATTAATGATTCAAAAACGAGGAAAGCCAATGGTGCAGCTACAAGATATTTTTTTAATACAACATTTTGAACATGCCTGCTTACGATCATCGTTATAATATTATTCAATAAAAAAGTTTCTTTTGTAACAGGCGGATGCATAAGCTCCATTAGGCATGCATGAAATAATGTAAAAATAGCTTTTTTAACTTCCTCGTCTATATCATTAAAAAATGCGACTTTATTCTTATATTCATTAAATACTTCAGCTGTCCATGCCCAATATTCAAGATGATCATCATTAATCTGTATTTCTAAGGTTTTATTCAAGTATATGGGCAATTTTCTCAGAAGCTTGATTGGAATTTCTGGTAGCATTTTAGGCATTTCTGGATTTTCTACATGAAGTTTTGGTAGTTTATGGATAAGCAAATATTTCTGCTCTATCGGTGTAATATTCCTTTCAAGATAAGCATTCTTAAACTCAGGCACTTTAATATAACTGCTGTTTTTCCATTCTTTTACATAGTTTTCATAAGACTCCTTTATGATTTTTTCAAGATTTTTTGTCACAAAATCCTTACTCATAAAATGTTTGTATAAAATTAACTAATAAAACTTCACAGCTGTGAGGGTTCAAATTTTTAAACCCTTGAATAGCTATGTATGCGGTGTTTCTGATCATGGGCTTCTTCATTGTGGGTGTGTTTACCGTAGCCTACATCACCGAGCTCAACGAAGAGAACACGAAAGTAGTCAGCTACTCGGCTCCTTCTTCCGTGTATGCTCAGATTTCCGCTGAGGAGTATCAGAGGGTTGTAAAGTGGGCGGAATATCTTGCGCTGAGGGAGGCTTCTCAAAAAGGCTTAACGGGCGCTGAAAAAGAAAACCTGCTTAAAGCGAAGATTCAGGAGGAGCTGAGCAGCTACTTAAGGTCGAGAGGCATATATGACTTCGAAATACAGGTTCTAACTGATGCAAAGCCGAAAAAGAAGGGAGATGAAACCTACATCACATACGGAAGATACGTTATAATCATAAGATATTAATGTCTGACGATTGTATTACAATAGTCATACAATCTTTATATTGGAGAACTTACATATAGTAATACCATGAGGTGCCCGGAATGCGGTGGGAGGATTGTTGAAGATAAAGAGGTTGTGTGCGGTGAGTGCGGGTTGGTTTTGGGCGAAAAGTTAGCCGTGGAGCAGAAATACTATCCGAAGGTCATTTCCAACGGCTACTATCCGAGAAAGGTCTTCAAAATCACATTTCCTTCAAATCCAGAGGTGTTTAAGGACGAGGTTCAGAGGCTCATGCACTTTGCGAGGGGATACGGAATAAGGATGAGCAGCGAGAAGCTGAGGAGAATAGTGGAATACATTGTTAAAAAGGATGTTTACGGATGCTTTCCTAAAAAACCTATGGGTGTGCGGTTAAAAGAGATAAAAATGGTCAGAAGCCTTCTCATAAGGAAGGGGGTAATCACTCCGGTTCATCAGGATGCAACCGACTACATAAGGTGGTGCCTGCAGAGATTGGGAATTGATGACATAAAAACCAAAAACGGAAAAATGCTTTACGAGGAAGTTGCCGAGGTTTACAGGCAGATTCCGAACAGAAGGATGCAGACGAAGGCTGCTGTTGCAATATACTACGTCTGCAGGAAGCACGGCATCGGCTTATCAATGGAGGAGATTGCAGCTGCATGCGGTGTGAGCGAGTCAACAATCTCGCAGAATCTAAAGCTTTTGGGCTGGCTCTCACAGCTGTAAACTTGCAGAAGGTGCTTATGCCTATATTTTTAGATTGGAAATGATTTTATGATGTTTTAAACAACAAAAATATTCTTCTACCCTTAGGTTTCAAGCGGATTTCATTGACAGTATCCTCAAAAAGTATTTTAATGTGAAGGAGATTATAGTCAAAACATGAGAAAACATGCAAAGGTTTACATCCTGATATTTCTCGCTTCATTAGCAGCGCTCATCCTGCTGAACATGCACAATACTGCTGGTTCTTACTGGGCATTAGTCTACTATGAGAAATCGGATGAAGGCTACGTTTTGAAGGGTGTTGAAATATACGCCAAGCCGATCAGAGCATCCGGACATCATAACATCGAGCTTGTTGCGCACTCTCCCCCACTGGTGGACTTCAATCCATCCTGCGTTAAGATAAACCCTATAAGGTCGAAAAATATCGTCGAGCGAGAAATACATGTTTACACTAATAAAACCGTGCTCCTCAAACCTAATACTGAGATTAAAACGTATGTCGGTCTGAAAAATTGCTTAACTGCAAAAGAGCCGGTAAAATTCAGGGTGTTGCTCTCACCAGTTAAAGGGGGTTGGATTATAAACATAAATAATGTGAGTGTCATCATTTCTTCGCAGTAAGAAATTAACTTTTTTGCAGAAGCTTAATCCTTCACAGCTGTGAAATTTTCTCAAGAGGTTAATATTGGCTTATGATGGTATGACTAACGGAACAAAGCTGTCTTTCAGGACGGCGATTGTAAACAGAATATTTATTGAGGAGCTCGTTAAAAGAGGTTATTATAAGAACAAATCTCATTTTTTAAATTCGCTGATAGAGAAGAGCAAAAAAGAGTATCCGCATGTCTGGGAATCTGTTAAGTCTTCACAGCTGTGAGGAAGAGAGCTTAAAAGCTCAACAATAACCATGATTACATATCTGTTGGTTGCTGTGATTATATATCTTGCAAGCGGAAGTGCTGCATACTCGATTGTAGCAGCATTGATCGTGTGCATAGCCGGAAAGCTTGCGGAAAAGGACTGGAATCTGCTCGTTAAATTCATGGTTGGGATTTATTTGATTGTTTTTGCGACATCCGTTGTGAAAGGCACTGTTAATAAGCTTCTGATCATCGTAGGAATTTTTACCACAATATATCTCATATTTTGGAAGAAAGTTGCCCTCACAGCTGTGAGGAACTAAGCTTTTAACCTCTCCACTATTCATGCTGGGCTGGTATGCGAAGGTGATTGCAGTAGTGCTTGCGGTAGTGGTTCCGGCTATCTATGCGTTTGACTACATGAAAACGAGCACGGATTCCAGATTAAACGAGGAAGCTCTCAAAATTTTAAAAACGTGGGAGCAGATAGATGAAGGATACGCTGTCGTAGAGGTTTCTGTGCCAGAAGGATGCTCCATAGTTATAACATCCGCGGAAGTAAGAGCAAACGGCAAGGAGATTACAAAAACCTACAGCATAAATCTTCCTTCCCAGACCCCGATAACGATTACTGGCAGTAAAAAGCTGAAGATAAGCAAAAGCAAAATAGAAGTATTACCCTGATTTCCTGTGGAGCGATATGCAGCAATTTTCCTCTTTCTAAAGTTTCTGCAGCAGATAGGCACCTCTTTCCCGTCCCAATATCCTGTATTACCATTGGAATACAAATATTTTCCCTCGGTAATACCATAGTATTATACGGTGGTGATGATGAAGATCGAGATGGAGCTACCGGAGTATCATCAGAAAATTGTCGAGAAGCTTAAAGATAAGTTCGGCGATGAGGGATCCGTCATAAAGCACGCCCTGATAATGTTAGATTTAGAAGAAGAGAAAAGAGAAAAGGAAAAGAGGGAGCTCGTTGACAGAATTTACGGAGTTTTCGTAAGCAATCCGGCAGTTTTCAGAGAAGCTATGAGAAAAGTTGCTGAAAATGAGTATTTAAAGAAAGAAGCTTTAAAAATCTTGGGTGATAAAGATGTTCACAAAAATTGAGTGTCCGGACTGCGGGCTTCATATAGTCCTGCATCTCGGCGTGCACGATGCGGTTACCCTCACAGCTGTGAGAAGCGCAAAGCCATACGTAAAAGAATATTTCAGACTGCAGGAGTGGTATAGAGATTACGTGCTCCCCAAGGTTGCCGAATTAGCCTCTCAGGGAGAAGTCCACATAGATGTCCTTAGGGAAATAATAGACTGCGACGAAAAGCTGTTTTACGAGGTAGTCGAAAGTTTGAAGAGAGATTTAGATCTCTACGAGAAGAAAGAAGGAATCCTCGCACCAATAAGCGGTGGTATGTATGGCTAAGGAGCAAGTTTCGGTCAAGCTTCCGCCGGTTCTCGCAAAGTTCATAAGCTCCGTAGAAGGAAAGGACAAAATGGGGACAAAGTCAGATATCATTCAGTATGCACTTTATAAATTGAAGTTCGAATACGAGAAGGAGCTTGATGAAAAAGAAAAAATAAAAATGAGAATAGAGGAGATTTTAACAGAAGATCAAACGTTGCTTAAGGAGGTAATGGCAAAAATTGCACCGAAGCTGAGCAAGGAAACAAAGCAGCAACTGATAGAGGTTCTGAAATGACGGGGAAAACTTCGGTAAGCTTCAGAACTTCTATAAAGAACAAGCAATTTTTAAATCTTCTTGTCGAGAAAAAGTATTTCAGAAATGTTACCGAAGCGATAAATTCAGCGATAGAAGATTTTAAGAGAAAATACAGAGATGTATGGGAAGAAATCAGCAGACATCAATAATGTTGGTGTTTTTCTTTAAAGCAAGTTGACTGCTTAGATTTTCTATTAAAAAATCCGCTGGCAGCAGATTGTTGTATTTCAAATCGAAAACGCCCGTGTATTTGTATTCCGTGCACGCTTCCTTAAAAATTAAACGAGCTTTTGCTTCTAAATGGTCATCCACAAAGCTCATGCCGATGTAAACAATAATTCCGATTATTATTACAGCTGCAAGCAGCAGATATAAAGCGCTCACAGCTTCAGCTCCTTCCTCTCCTTTTTGTATTTCGAGAAATCAAGCTTTCTTATTTCATCTGATTTTTCTTCTGCTATAAAACTCATAGCATATGCAATCAGATTGTCGTCAACGTTGAATCTCCTCATAACTCTCAGAATCTGCTCTTTTGTTAGTCCTGCTTCAGAAAGCTTCACCGCAAGCTCGCTTGCCCTCACTTCAAAGTTCTTGCTCTTTATGAAGTCTATTATCTTCTTTATTTTGTCTCTGTCCGCCCCTACAACTTTCAAATCCCTTGCGAGCTCCTCTATGTTCTTCAGCCTCTCTATCACAGTATCACCACCGCTTCATACTCCCTTTCCGAGAATCCGTCAGCTTCCTCTATTTTATTTCCGCCGAATTTGAATACTTTTCTTTCAAAAACCTCAAATTTTTTCGCATCGCCCATAACAATGAAAACGCCGGAGGAATAATTCTCCTTGAGAAAGCTGTATATCTTTTTGATGTATTCTATGTGCTCCGCTCCGCAGTTTCCCAGAATAATCCCTTTCATCCCTCTCACCAAATAATTTAAAGTTTAAAAATTTGCACCCTCACAGCTGTGAGGGTTTTGATTTAAAAATTAACATAAAGGACATGAGAATAGTGGTTCTGGAGAGCGGCAAGGGAGGTGTGGGCAAAAGCCTATTATCGGCGACAATAGCCTACCTGATCAGCAGAACATACGAGAAGAGGGCAATACTCGTCGGTGCGGATCCCTCTTCAAAAACAGTTGAGTTCCTTCTTGAGGGAAAAGAAATACCGGAATACGGGTGGATAAACTATTTAACAACAGATTATCTGCATTTTGAAGAAATTATAACTGAAAGCACAGTATCAGATAACCTTTTTGTAGCATACAGCACAAGGGAAAGAATTCTGCACGGAGAGTTTGAAGATCCCAACATCGTAGCTGAGAAAATCTCAAAGTTCAAGGATTACATTGAGAGAACAGGGGATTTCGTTGTTATTGACGCACCAGCTGGCTTAAGCGTTGACCACCTTCTCTACACGCTCATGTTCGATGCTTACGTGGTTACCACTCCACTAAGACCTGATATCGAAGGAGCAAAAAACTTCATTTACACAATCGAGAAAGAGGCGAAGAGCTTCGGTATATCGAAGCCTTTCAAGGGTCTCATTGTGAACAAAGTAATGAATGAAAGGGAAGCCTACAGCACGGCTGAGGAGCTCAATCTTCCGCTAATAACAGGTGTTCCTTACGATAAAGAGGTTGAAAAGGCTGTGGAAAGAAGAAAGCTTCCCTCAGAAAAATCAAAGTTCGTGCAGAGCGTATATAAAATTGTTGAGCATTTCGGATTTAAAGCTCCTAAAACTCAAGTAAACATAGTGGATGCACTGCTTAAAATCTTCAAGAGGTAACCATTTCATACCACTCGCTTAGAAAATCCTCTGCATCATCTCTTACATCAATTTTTATCTTATCTATGTTTTTCCTCAGGGTGAAGGCAGATATCCCAAACCTCCTGCATATTTCATCAACGAGCTTTGCTTTTTCTTCCTTGCTGAGGTCTATATTTTTCTGCCTGCAGAGAATTTTCAAAGCTTTGTATGCTTTTTTCTCCCAGTCATTAGTGTTTTCCTTTTTCCAAGCATCAAATCCGCAGTATTCTAACACAAATTTTCTGTGTTTTAAAGGTATCTTCAGAAACAGCTTAACTGCTTTCAGCACATCTTCTTTTTTGCTGAGATTATTCTTTTCAACAAATTCGACAAATTCTTTTGCATTTACAAGCTCTATTTTCTTTTCTTTGAGCTTCACAAGCTCTTTTATCAATTTCCTCTCCAATCTCATAAATTCTTCTCTTTCCATTTTTCCCTCCGCATACTTAATTAAGTTCTTTTTGTATTTAAGGTCTATTTCCTTAATTTTAGCTTCAATTTCCTTCAGCTTCATGTTTCAGCTTAAAGGGTATTCTCTCTTTTTCTCCCTTTCGCTTCCTCACAGCTGTGAAGAATTCAACTTCCCTAAGGTATTTGAAATTTTAAAATCATAAAATAGCTGCTCATAAACTTTATTGTATTCTCACAGCTGTGAGAAATTGAATTTATCTGGAGCACCGCAGACCTTCACAGCTGTGAAGAACGATTCTCAGTTGAAGATCTTAAGTATTTTTCCACCATTTTAACGAATTTTTTCGCATCATTAAGTTTTTCTTCTGCTTCTTCCTTATCAATTAAGAATCCCGCTGCGTAGTCTCCCTTTTGTCTTGAATCATAAGCTCTTTTCAAAGCTTTGCCCATCTCTCTGTCAAATATTCCAGTTTTAACGAAATGCTCTCCGAATAATGTTATCACACCCGAATGAGAAGATGCTTTAAGACCTTTTGAAAGCAACAGCGCTTCGGCGGTGAAGAACATCGCATAGTAGGCTCTTGAAACGCAGGAATCGTAGTCTCCATCTTTAAGAGCAAGCTCGGCGGTTCTCAAAAATCTCCATGCTTTTTTTATTAAATCTTCAATTTCCTTCATAATACTATTCCCTCTTCCTTTATGTTTAAAAAGAGCGGTGCTCTGTAATTCTCAAATAAGCTCTCTTTAACCACCAAAAGCGATACCAATTTTTTCTCCTCAAGCAGAATATCGAAAAGCAAATCGTTCATTTTTTCCTCAATCTTTTTTGCATCGGCAGAATCTTCGACAACGATAAGAATGTCTATATCCGAGTGTTCATCCGCTTCTCCTCTTGCATAGGAGCCGTATAGAATAACCTTTTTTACACCTTCTATTTTTTCCGCATATCTCTTAATTCTTGTCAGAATGCTGCTGATATTCTTCATTTCTTTATCATAATCATTTATAACGTTGTTGAGAATTTATGTCCTCACAGCTATGAAGCCCGTGCATTTTCGAACGGAGTTCCGATCTTCATAGCTGTGAAGATATAATGATATTTATAAACAGCTATTTAATCATTGAAAAATTGTGAATACTTTAGGAAAATTGAATTCCTCGCAACTGTGAAGGTTAGAAATAAAGTCTGCTGCAGATGTTATCCACATCCCGAGAAACGGAATTTTCCGCTGGTAGAAATAGTAGTAATTTTTTGTTTTTTAACATATTATTTTATCCTTATAGTCCCTAACGAACGGTATTCCGAAATAAATATCACATCAGCTTTTTCTTTCAAACATACATCATTGAATATATATTTTAGTAATGTTCCATAAAAATAAAAGTATGAGTGATAAAAATATCAAAATTTTTATAAGCTCAACTTACGGAGATTTAAAAAATATAAGAAAAAAGATAATAGATGAAATTAAACAATATAGTCCTTTTTTAGAACCAATTTATATGGAGAGTTTTCTTCCAGATAATAAGCGATCCCAAAAAACATCCATAGAATATCTGGAAAAATCTGATGTATACCTACTTATAATGGGAAAAAATTATGGCTCTACAATAAAAAATTGTGAAGTAGATAATTGTTTAGCTAAAGAAAAGTGTGAAAGAAAAGGAATATCATACACTCACTGCGAATTCAGATATGCTACTATGGGCAAAAATACGCCGGGAATTTATATAAAGCTTAAATTCAAAGATGAAGACATTGATGAAAAGCAGAAGAAGTTTATCGAAGAAGTAGAAAATTCGGTAACTATAAATCCGCCTATAGAAGTAAAAAGTGAATGGAACGAAGAAAAAATTGCAGAAAAGATTATAGAAGAGCTGAGAAGGTCTTTACCAAAGAAAATTGTGGAATGGTATGATGATGGAAAACTTCATATCCCAGAGTTTTATGGAAGACAAAAAGAGCTTAAAGAGGTTTGGAAAAAGTTTGATAAGGGAAAAACCATATGCATAACAGGTGTTGGGGGTATAGGAAAAACAACGCTGGCGGAGGTTCTTTTAATTCTTAAGGCTTTTGAAGGATATAAGATTAAAGCAATTTACAGAGAAACGTCATATAGCAGTGGAACTGGTTATAAGCCTTTTAGGAGGATTATAGAAAATGTAGGAATAGAGAAATATACTTTTACAGAGAAACTTGATTATAGCTTATTATGCGAAGCAATAGCTGGGATTAAAGGAACTATTGAACCAGAGAGTCTCGTTGATATTCTTAATAGAGAAAAAATACTGCTCCTTATAGACGATGCTCAGCTTGCAGATGATAAGGTAATTGCTTTCCTTTCTGAATATAGTGACATGCTCACTAATGCTACTGTAATCACAACATCAAGAAAATATCTTGGTATTACAGAAATAGTTGAGATAAGTGGTATAGAAAGGGACTATGAAGGTTTTGTTAAATATCTTACAGAAGGATATGGTATCGAAGTTGATGAAAACAGTATTAAGGAGATAAAGGAAATTAGCAGAGGACATCCTCTCTTAACAAAAATTATTGTTAGAAACTTAAGAAGATATCCTTTAGAGAAACTTAAGGAAAAAATTGTCAAAAATATAAAAGACTTAAAAGGAGATGAATATGTCGAGGAGTTTTTAAAGAGGTTTATTAAAGAGAACATTAAGGGAGATAAGCTAAGGGCATTGAAATTTCTATCCGTCTTTAGAACCGGGATTGACAATGAAGTTGTAAAAGTCCTTAATTTAAAAGAGAATGTTCTTCCAGAGCTTGCAGATTGGCTCATGCTCAAATCCACTAAATCTGGTTACGTGTTCTACGACGACACAGTTAAAGAATGTACATACTCTTTTTTAAGCGAAAAAGAGAAAAGAGAAGCTCATAAAAAAGCGGTAGAGTATTATAAAAGATTCTACGACGATTATTTAGAAAAAAGAAAAATTGATAACATTAGATACGTTCTTGAATATATTTACCATCTTGTTATGAGTAATAAATTTAAAGAAGCTTGGAATGTTGTTGCTGATAAAAAAACTTTAGTTGATATTAGACTTAATATTAATCTGGAAGAGCTTGTGAAAGTCTTAGAGGTTCTTCATAAAAACTTAGAAGGATATGAAAAGGCAAAGATTTTGTTGCAATTGGGGATAACATATGACGAAATAGGTAATTTTAACAGATCTATTGACTGTTTAAAAAGAAGTGTAGATAATCTTGAAGAATATGAAAAAGCTGAATCATATCGACATCTGAGCTATGCATATATAAGGATTGGTAATATTATAGGTGGTCTGAAATCAAGTTTAAATGTTCTTAATTTTGTTAAAGATAAAAAAGAAATCATAAAAACTAAAATTTTTTATGGTATTGTATGTTGGTATCTATCAAATTTTGAGGTCTCACTAATTTCATTTGAAAAAGCTTTTGGCATCTATAGAGAAGTATATACTAATATTGGTGAAGCCCAGATAAAGTTAGGCTCGGTTTCTGAAGCCTATAACTCATTTAAAAAAGGACTTGAAGTATCTGATGATGAACTCGTTAAAGGTTATAATTTGTATGGAATAGGATATACTCTCATGCTTTTAGGTGAGGACTCGCTTAAAGAATTGAAAAAAGCAAATGAAATATTTTTAAAAATGAAACATTTTCGTATACCTCACAGTTTTATGAGTATTGGCATATATTATCATCTTAAAGATCGGCTTGAAAAAGCTGAAAAATATTACAATGAAGCTCTAAATAGAGCAACTTATGATTATATTAAAGCAGTTGCTCTATACAACTTGGGAATACTTTACGAAGATTTAAAAAAATTTGATAAAGCAGAAGATTACTTTAAAAGAGTTAATGAAATATTTGAAAAATACTGGTTTACATATGGTAAAGCTAAAGTTCTGCATCATCTCGGATTAATAGAGGAACTTAAAAGTAATTATAAAAGAGCAGAAAAATTATATGAAGAAAGTTTAAAATTAAAAGAAAATTTAACAGCTGAGAATAAAAATAAGATAGAAAAAATGATAAAGGAAGATGAAGAATTTAGGCAACTCGTTGAAAATGCCAAAAGATATGGTATAGATGTTGTAAATGATTTCAGCACAAAAAACGTTGATAGGCTTGGAAGAGCTATAACTTTGGGTCAACTTGGAATTTTAAAGATTAAAGAAGGAAATGTAAAAAAAAGCAAGAGAATACCTTGAGAAAGCCCAAAAAACCTTTAGAGATATTTTCTTTGATTTGATGAGAGAACATAAAGTTAGTGAAAATGAAAATCCTTATCTCAGAACAATTAACGAAGCGTTTGACTGTATATATAAGGGAGAAGGTGTTCCTTCGAAACTTAAGTTTAGAGATTTCTTAATACCATAATATGATAAATGTCTTCTGTATAAATGTGAAAAATACTTGCTTTTTCTTAAAAAAATCTTTTAGTAAATGTGTGTAGACCTGTCCAAATAATGAAGTATTGACACAAGTATGCACAGTCATTTCTAAAGTTTTAGCTTAAAAGCATGAAAAAAGATAAAATCAGGCATTTCAAAAAACGTTATTGTGCATAGTTGTGCCAATATCTCGTTATTTGGACAGGTCTAATGTGTGTTTACCATGCACGCTCCTAACACATGCAAAAGGTAAAATCATGCACATTTTCCCTTTAAAATCTTACACTTTTTTACAGCTACGAAGAACAAAAGCTAAGTAAGACCTCTCTGTTAGTAAATTATGAAAAATTTGTTATTTTAAATTTATATGTTTATTATAGATTTCATCTCCACAGGCTGTTATCCACGCATCCTTTAGTTCTTTTAAACCACCTATAATGATTCTATTTCGCTTGAATATAGAAGATATTTCATTAATTTTATCAATTATATCTATAGGTAATACCAAAACGCCATAACATTCGCATCTTTCTATTTTTACTTTTAAAATGTCTGCAATACAATTTTTTACTAAATTTAAAGTTTGATCGAATTTATTTCTTATTTTTGACCAAAATTTTGATTCTTTAGTATTTTTAAATTCTTTTTCTAATTCTTCATTAAATTCTTCAATGTTTTTAAATTCTACAAGATAAATTCTGCATTTATCATCTTTAAAAGTAACATAAACAATATCGCAATGTGAAGGTGATATTCTATTTATTTTACAATACTTTTCTATATTTATAATTAAATATGGATCTCTACCTTTGATTATAGTTCCACAATCGTTATCTGCATATTCAGCATTTAATTTATGCAAATAAAACACCTCACAAGCTTAATGCCCATGAAGCCAATGTATCCACAACATCCGTCATGCCGGGAACTTCTTTTAATATCTCTTTTGATGTTTTTTCTGATACTATTACACCTCTTAAGGTAGGCTTATAATAATAGAATCTTACATCAAGATCTTTTTTAGATATTATTTTCGCCAGATATTCTATGTTATCTTTTTTAATGCGAATATTTTGCATTCTAAGCAACTTTTCTATTAATTCCTTTATTTTTTCTTTAGGTTTGAGCTCTTTTAAATATGCTAAAGTAATGGCAAATATATCACTATGACTGCTGAAAATAATTTTATGGTTAAATTCGTTTGAAAGACCAGCTAAAGTTATAGCCATCAATATCTGAGCGGAGTAGTGCAGCTGTGCTTCTGGCTCTTCAATAATTAGGCAAGATTCTGGTGGAACCGTAAGAATTGGCAGAAAAATTCCGCTGACTTCACTTGCAAGTGCCGAAGCCAATTTCATAGGAACTTCTTGCCTATACCCCCATCTTTTATATTTTAATTCTTTTGTTTGCTTATCAAATTTTATTTCTCCCTGAAGCACCGGACTAAATATTTTAGCAATCTTTTCATCATATTCCCCTCTCAGAAATTTAGTTCTTCCATCACTAAGCCATGAAATATACGAATAAAATATAGGATCATGCATATAAATTTCAACTAATTCTTTCTGTCTAAAGAAGGGTTCCTGCGATATATATTCCAATTCATACACAAAAGGGCTTCTGCCAAAAGGTATAAAACGCACAGCATTTAATTTAAAAACTTCATTATATATCATTCTGAAGGAATTGGTTATATTTTCTATCAATTTGTCTATTACCACTCCATATCCAAAAGCTAAAGGTCTTTCTGTTCTCACATAAAAACGACGTAGCAAATATTTAAATTCTGGAGAAAAAAGTAATTTTAACAATTTTCTCGGTAATAATTCTTTTTCTTTATCGCAGGTTTTTCTGACATATTCTACAATATCAAGATCATATCTCTTCTTATATAAATTGATTATTTTCTCTATTACTGGATTTTTTAAATTACACTCAGCTTCTATTTCTCTTTTAACC
>JALTZZ010000068.1:0-3365 GCA_027051165.1 archaeon
CGGTGGCAACGGCGAAAATAGAGGACCTCATCCTGGAGTTAAGGGAGAACTACACCATAGTGATAGTCACCCACAATATGCAGCAGGCTGCGAGGATAGCCGACTACACCGCCTTCTTCCTGATGGGAGAGCTAATAGAGTATGGGGAGACGGCGCAGATATTTGAGAATCCCAGGGATAAGCGCACTGAGGATTACATAACAGGGAGGTTTGGCTGATGGATGTGCTATTCGTGTGCGTGGGCAACTCTGCCAGGTCGCAGATGGCGAAGGGCTTCTACAACCACTACGCCAGGCGCACGAGAGCCGAGAGCGCCGGCACTGAGCCTGCTTCGCGGGTAAGCCGCAAGGCGATTGAGGTCATGCGAGAGAAGGGTATAGACATAAGCAGCGAAAAGCCGAAGCTGCTCACGCAGGAGATGGTAACCAGAGCCAAGAAGGTGGTGACCATGGGCTGCCTCTCCCGCGAGTCCTGCCCCTTTTTCCTGGTTGAAAGCGAGAAGCTTGAGGACTGGGCGCTTCCTGACCCGAAGGGCAAAAGCATAGAGGAGTTCCGCAGGGTCAGGGACGAGATTGAGCGAAGGGTGAGGGAGCTTGTAAAAGAGATGGAGGGTTAAAATGCCGAGAACGCCGCTTGAGAGGGGTATGGAGAAGATCCGCAGCGAGGTAATTGAGCTTGGAGGCATTGCAAAGCAGGCGGTGCTTCTGAGCGTCGAGGCACTGAAGGAGAGGAACATGGAGAAAGCCTCGAGGGTTGGGGAGCTGGAGGAGAAGAGCGACCTCCTGAACCTAGACATAGACGAAAGCGCTTTAAAGCTCATGGCGCTTCAGCAGCCCGTGGCGAGGGACCTGCGCTTTGTGAATGCGATGATTAAAATAAGCGACAACTTTGAGCGCATCGCCGACCTGGCGCTCAAGATAGCGGAGATCGCACAGAAGTACGAGGAGAAGGAGCTGCTGAAGCCACTGATAGACATACCGAGGATGGCAGCCACCATAGCGGAGATGATAGACCTCGACCTCGCAGCCATAGAGAAGCACGAATCGCCCGACACGGATAAGCTGGTGGAGATGGACGACTTTCTGGACGACCTCTACACCCAGATTTACAATGAGCTCATCTCCTACATGCTCAGGGATCCGCGCAGGATAGACGACGCCACCGACCTGCTCTTTGTGGCGCGCTACCTGGAGAGGATAGGCGATATTGCCGCAAAGACGGGAGCGAGGGTGGTCTACATGGTGGAGGGGCGCAGGGTGTGGGTTAAGTAGGGCTTGGTAGGTTGTGCTCTGATTTAAGTCTTTATAGGCTTGGGGGTACATGACCTGAGGGATAGGAAAGGATATGGACGAGGCCTAAGCCGAAGCAGGGTACTGCTTATTGTGCGACGTGCCGCTAATCATACTCTCCATCTCGCTAAACAAAAATCTATGATCTCTTGTGTTATCCTATCTATCTCAGATTTATTAAATCCTTTATTATCTATATCAAAACCTAATTGCTTTGTTCTTTTAATCTTGGATTGTTGATAATATCGCTTTTTTTGATTAATTAACTTGTTCTGACATTGTTTATTTAATTTTGTTTCCAATAAACATAAATTACCCAGCCTATTAATATTTGCAAAATATTCTTCCTCATTGCTAAATCCATACGATGGAAATGTAGGTTTAGGATTCTTGGCAAAAATGTGTTCTTTTTGACAATCCATATATAGTTGATAATTACAATCGTTAAAAGTAGAATTCTTCTCGTATTCCCATAAGATAAATTTTGTCGCAGGATTTTCATAAATGCTTTGGTTTAAGCAGTGCTGGAATAGTGGGTCGGGCATGAATTCATCTATAAATGAGATAATTCCATTTTTTATTTCTTCAGGATTTGTGGTTGTTTTTATTTGCGATATAACTTCTCGGTACAATTTTGCTCGTGGATCTGTTCCTCTAACCTTATAAACTCTCAAATCCAACGTTTCAATAATATTTATCATTGAATTGTCCAACCATCCTTTAAATTCCAATGAAATAATTAAAGGATAGACTCTTGTATTTAACCCCAGAAAACTAAATAATTTTTTAAACTTACAATCTTCTTTGACCTTTTCAATTATTATTTTAAACGATGATGAAAAATTTTCTATTTCATCTAAAAATTCTTTTAAAAAGTTTTCAATATCCGAAGAATTACTTCTAAGATGTTCGCAAGACTTTTTTAGAAATATTTCAAATACATCGTTTGCTGTTGCATCATAATCGTATCCTACAGGTAAATTGTACTTTGTAATTGAGTAATGAGCAAAATAATGATAGAAAAATCTTAATAATTCGTCCTCAGTAAATCTGTTACTTTTTATATAATCAATGTCTTCCTTTTCTCCGATTCCTTTAATGATGTCGTAATTTGTGAAAACATTTCCAAATACACGGTTTATTTTACCATTTAATTTACTATTCAAATATCTTAGTGATACAAACATCAGATAACTTTTGGTTTTATCTAACAAAGTTAAAGGCTTTCCACGATCATTTAGACTTTCAAAGGCTTTTACTGCTAAAGTTTGGTCTTGAACTACAAACTCAAGCGAAAATGTAATTTTTTGAAGATACTTCGACAAATCATCTAATCTTCCAAAAGACCGTATTTGGTTTGTAAAATATTCGAGACATTCTTTCAGAAGCTTATTAGTTTTTATATCTGGGCTTGGGTTTTCCCCATCTACCAACCATCTTAAAAATTGACTATTGAGCCCGCCTAATTCCAACCTATAAATATCTCCGCATTTGATAAATCTTTTCTTTAAAACGGGCTTTCCTTCATTTGAAAGAGCAAGTAAAAATAGATATATTGTTGTTAACCTTTGCTGACCGTCTACTACCTCGAAGACCTTAAAATACTTGTCTTCTTCTTCACAATAATATGTCTCTTCTGTGGCTTTTAAGGTAATAGTACCCCAATAATGTTCAGTTCCTGTGTCTAAGCCTTCTTTAATGTCATTCCAGAAATCTGCCCAATTTTTATTATTCCATGAATAGTTTCGCTGATAATCCGGAACTCTAAAAATTTTGCCTGCAAATAATTCGTCTATATCTCTTGCCTCAGCATTTGGTTTTGTTATAGTAGTTTTCTCAAACAAGATTTTTCCACCTCTCCAAATATTTTTAACGGCATGTCGCCTAACAAATATTTCACACCCTTTTTATTACCGTAACCTCCCCAATAGGAATTAAGGCGAAATTCTATAAAGTACCTCATCACACAATCACTATGAGTATTGATATTAAAAAAGCTTGCGCATGTTGTGGTGGGGCTAAACTATTTTTGTGCCCACATCCTTTTCAAGGGATTCTCTATCGATTTTCTTCAAC
>JALTZZ010000068.1:3375-3754 GCA_027051165.1 archaeon
TCAATGGCTTCCTCAGCCTCTTGCAGAGTCGGTTCTTCAATTAAAAGTGGATATCTCACATCAACGGCATAGTCTGTGAGCCTCTTGCTAATTTCTAAAATCTCTAAAAATTCCTTTTTCACTTTAGAGCATAAAAGGACGAGTTTTCTCAAATCATGAGTTTTTTCAAATTCAATGTCGTGATACACAAGATACGCCTTTAAATACTTCTCAGCACATTGCTGGGCATGAAAACATACAATATCAAGCGGAGGTTCAGGTTTTATTTTGATAGACCATTTCGCAGTTATTAGGTCATTCTCTGCTTTTTTAATCCACGCTTCCACAAGGTCAGTTTTATCTTTCATATATAACCCTTCCTTTTTTAATAATTGATGTG
>JALTZZ010000069.1 GCA_027051165.1 archaeon
CAAAAATACTATTACATAGAGCCAGATAAAGGAGATAAATAGTAGAATATACAATTTTTGATTAAAATCTTTTACTTCAAATTTTTCATCTTGAGTGTTCATCAAATTATTAATTTTATTCAAACATGAAAATAAATGTTATAGTTGATGTAGCCAGAGTATCATTAAAGATCAAAGGAAAAATTTTATAAATAATTTTCTACAAAATTACACGATATGTATCTGATTAGTTATCGAAAAAAGATAATAATGATTATTACTTTAATCCTCTTTTTAATCTTAAATTTTGGCAATACTAATGCAATAATGTGTACTATAAAAGCTCCAAGTGGAACATCAGTAGAAATTAACACAGATTGGATAGCTAAAGGGGGAATACCAAATGCAGAGATTGTTATAGGAAGAAATGCTGTTTGCTATGATTGTGATATAGCTACTGCTGAACTATTAAGAGATAAGTTTGAAAGTCTTTTAGAGGAAAATGGTAGAATGCCCGTTGTAGATATAGTAACAGAAAAAGAGGCTGACAAGAGTATGAATTTAATATTGATAGGAGGTCCCGTTGATAATACCTTAACTGCTGACCTTATTAATGCTGAAAAATCAAAAATAGACTGGTATAATAGTATAGGAGATATTGAAGTGATAAAGGATGCTTTTACAACTGGGAAATATGCGATAATAATTGGTGGTAAAGATAGTGATGCAACAAGAAAAGCTGCTGAAGCATTTATTAAAGGTCTCAACTCATGTATATCATCTACATCTATTAGTAGTGTAACAACAAAATGTACTGAGGGATTTACAGGTAACAGGAAATGTTCTGGTAATATCGTTGAACAAGAATATAAATATGCAGATTGTACTACAGAATGGAGGTATTACAGAGATTGTGATGAATTAGATAGTTTTATTGGAGAAAAATATTGTAAAGGAGACGATATTTATCAAAAATACCGAGATTACTTCTGTTCTAATGGAAAATGTGATTATAACGAGTTTGAAAAGTATATAAGAACTTGTGAATATGGCTGTGAGAATGGAGTATGTTTAGAGCCTTCAAAACTTCATATAGAAACAGTTCCCAGTGGTGCAGGGGTATATATTAACGGTGAGTATAAAGGTCTTACTCCTATTACGATACCTATTAAAAAAGGTAGCCATACACTACTTATTCGTAAAAGTGGATATAAAGATTATAAAACAAGAGTATTCTTGTCTTCTGGCGAATATAAAGATATTTCTATAGAACTTGAGGAAATTGGTGAAAAAACATACAAAAAAACAGAAGTGGAAGAAAAATGTATTATAGATATATCATCAAGCCCATCAGGTGCAGAGGTTTACATTGATGGGGAATTTATAGGAAAAACCCCAATTATGAAAGAAGTCCTCTGTGGCAAATATTATATAGAAGTTAAAAAAGAAGGGTATGAGTTGTGGGAAAAAGTTGTAGAGCTTTCTGAAGATAATCCAAAGTTTGAAGAAGCTGTAACTCTATCACCATCTAAAAAGCTTGAAATTTCTGGTTTTGAAATAGATCAGAAATACCTTGCTATAATACCAATAGTTCTCGGGGTACTTGGTTTCCTTATAAGACTGCTGAGGGGATGATAATGGTCAGATTTAGTGAAGGTGAAGAGGTTATATTAAAAATACATCCAAGTTTAAAGCCGTCATTTGGAAAAATTTTTATAGGCTTGCTTATTCTTCTTCCCGGACTTTACTATTACCTTTATGGAAAAATTAATATCATTAGTTATATTTTTTATTTTTTTGGCGTTTTAGTTATTTTGCACGGACTTTCTGATCTTGTGGTTGCATTAAGGACTACATATTATGTTACGAATATGAGAATTTTAAAAGAATATAGAAGTCCCATGAAGCTTGAGGTTACAGAAATACCAATAGGTAAAATAAGGGGAATTGAAACAAGAAAAGGCTTTTGGGAAGTTTTATTTAAACTTGGGCAGGTCGTAGTTGCAAGTGGTGCTGGAAGATATTTTGAAATTAGATTTAGATACATTGATAATGCAGAAAAAGTGGCTGAGGAAATTAGGAGTCTACTAAAATAACAAACTATTATTTAGAGTTCTATAGAAAACCTAAGCTAAAAATATTAATATTTATCAAATTCACCTTGATATAATTATCTTGCTGTGTCAGACTTAGCAAAAAAGTTATAAATCTAATTAAAAAATATTATTAAAGCTTGTTCTTAAGAGAATTCCTCTTTAAAACTAAGGAGATGTCTTTTTTTAAGGTAAAAAAATATTTCATAAAGTTCATCAGCAACCTTGGAATACCACTCATCGGCTCCATACATCTTAGCCAAGTAGTGTCTCGCAGAAACCGTGGCTGGAAATCTTCCCTGTATAAAATCTGCGATATCTGCTGGAACCCTCTTCTCTATAACGAGGTAGTTGTAGTGCCACTTTCTTAAATACTTCAACCTTATTTTTCTCCTTCTAAAATACTTATCAACACTATTTTCCGTAACTTCAAACTTCGATAGTTCCTCCACAAACTTTGCTGGTATGTAAACTATAAAGACATTCTTAGTTCCTCTCAGCTGATTTAAATGATACTTAGCTATATTTACCTTTATCTCAAGATTTTTTGGATCATACGAGGAGAGCATTCTTATACCCTCTACAACCCTTATTCCAGAGAAGAAGAGCAGTTTGTAAAGGACTCTGTATTTCTCCTCGGAAATCCTCTTATAGTTCTTCAAAATTTCATCCAAGCTCGGAACATACATATCTATACCAGTTTTTGGTATTTTTAGAACTTCCCTGTATATAGCAACTGAAATTTCATCGAGTATCTTTAAAGCTCTCCTTTTAAGTATTTATCAAGATAGTTTATCATGCACCTTGCATGTCTCTTGCAGCTCCTGCTCCTCATCCACACTATAAAGCCTTCCATGTGCATGTTGTAGTTGAGTGGCTCTACATCCATCAACAGATACTTCAAGCTTATAAAGTCACTCCTATACTCGTGTATGGGATTACAAAAATTGTTGAAAGTATTAGTAACTGTATTAGTAACCCCAGAAAAAAGAAGTTCATTTTGCCTGCAAAATAGCGGGCTCGGCGGGATTTGAACCCGCGACCTGCAGCTTAGGAGGCTGCCGCCCTATCCTGGCTAGGCTACGAGCCCTTTATCTACTGCTACTAATTTATTGTAATGTTTCACTCCCTAAATAATTTATGAACTAAAGGATTTTATAGTGCTTTCAACAGTTTTTATATCGGCATCTGTTTTTATACCGGTTGGGGATATATGGGTTCTGCTTGCTTGATATCCTATCTCTTTAAGAGAATTTATTATATAATCTAAGGGTGGCACTCTCATTTTTATCTTTTTACAAATTGAGTGAACATCATAAAAAAAAGGCACATCAATCTCATTTTTTACTATCTCAAGAAGCTTTTTAAGTCTTTTTTTCTCTAAATAGTTTACTTCTATCATTTTTTTGACAATCTTATTTTCTTTTAGTTTTCCAAGCCATAAAATTCCTGAAACTGTCATTTTAGTTTTGCACACTTCACACAACTCATCTTCTGGAAGAAATCCATTTTTATATTTGTATTTCATACATTTCTTGCAGTAATATAAATATCCAAGATTTTTTAAAGAAATATCAGCTTTTTGCCTTCCTTTTACAGTTTTTATGAATACCCTATAGTAATGATCTGTAGCTTGCGAAAAAACAACTTCAATTCCCTTTCTATACTTTGCGGCACTCCTTGCTATGTAGCCTATCAGAATTCTCAAACCAATTTCTTTGCAAAACTCATTTCTCAGGGGGAGAGAAGAATATTTTCTAAAGCAAGTTTCTGGGTATACTCCGCAGAGTGGTGCTGTATCTGTAGCTGTTACTGCAACATAGCCGTTTTTCTTTACGCACATAAGTGCATTATCAAGGAAGAATACTGGTGATCCAAAAGGATCAACATCTATAAAATCGAATTCATTTCTGTTCATCTGCATAAAGAGGTTTGCATCTAAATTGCTTATCTTAACATCCAAATTGTTTAGCTCCGCGTTTCTCCTTATAACCTTGTAAGCTAATGGATTTATGTCGTTCAGATGAACATCTATCTTTACCTCATTCGCAACCCTTATTCCTCTTGCTCCTACTCCAGCAAGAACGTCTGCAAACCTTGATACATTTAAAGATTTAGCAACAAGACATGTAATGTCCCTGTTTATCTCCGATCTTGGATTGTAAAATAATCTTGTGTCTGCCTCTCTTATAGGAACAAGAAGCTTTGTCCTTCCTTCAGTTACCTGCCTTAGCTCCATATTTAAAATATTTGCAAAAAATTATAAAAGCTTAAGCTATTTTTATTTTGTTAGAGATGAAGAATTTTTTAGAGAAGCTTCTATAACAAACTTCATTTTTTCTAAATTCTTAGTCATCTCCCACCATCCAAGCTTAAAAGTCTGATAATCTGGGGCTCCGGTCATTGCACTTGCGTATCTTGTGGTTGTTGCATAAAAGAGCCACTGCTGAACCCACAGTTGCTCTATATATTCATCAAACATGTTACTTGGATCTGCTATACCGAGTTCATATGCCTTTAAAAGAAGCTTTGTTGCCTCTAATGTCATTTTGTTCGTTTCTTTTATCGTTTTATGCATCCTTTCAAAGTGTCTATCTACATATTCTGTAGCGTGGCATGTTTTGCATATTCTTTTCATAGCATTTGCTCTTCTTTCCATTTCTTCCTCTGTTATAAGATATTTATCTGAAATTTCCATTTTTAGTCCTGTTGGAAGCGATATATTTTTATTTAAAGTCTTGTCGAAAACCATTATTTTGTATGTTGCACCGTGTTTTGGCTGCGGATGTGCATAAGTCAATCCAAAGAGTCTGATCCAGAGTCTCGATCCGAAATCGTGGGTTCTTTCAGCAACAATATTTCCACTTTCATCTACAAGCAAGGAAGCATGGCACGTTGCACACGTTGGTGTTTTGATGTCTCTACCAAGAACCCAGGGGACACTTTTAAAATTCCAGTATTTCTCTTTGCTGAAGTATATATTTCCGTGCTTGCTTTCTTTGTAAACGTTCCAAGCTGGAACGTCAGGATCAAGGTGGCACTGTGCACAGGTGTATGGCTTTCTTGCAACCTCTATGCTGAAGCTGTGCCTCGGGTGGCACGATGTGCAAGCTCCGCGAGAACCGTCTGGATTTATCCTACCAACGCCGTGGTTTGGCCAATTTTTTAATACTGGAACCTTAACCCTCAGACCATCCTTAATAACGTAGGTATATCCAGAAACTTCAATCTTTGTCCCGTGGCAAGAGAAGCATGTTTCAGCTTCCGTAGAATTGCTCACATTTTTTTGCTCAACCCTCAAGCTATCTAAATCAACGCTTTTTAAGCTTATTATTGCACGATACATCATGGAATAAACAGGATTTTTCTTTAAATTATCATAAGCATAAGCCTTCTTACTTTCAGAATACTGCTCAACTTCCAATTCGTGACATTCTCTGCAGTCGTTTGGGGAAACTACTATATGTATCTTAAATCCAAAATGATCAAAGGTATCTGAATGTTTTTCAGGGTTTAAACCATGACACTCAAAGCAACCTACTACGGTTCTGTATTTTGCAGCTTTTTTACTACTTACCCTTCTCTCAAGCTTTGGCTTTTTAAGAGCTTCAGCTGGAACGATATTTGCGTGCCTGCTCGCTTTCCAATCAGCCACAATTCCGGGAGTGTATCTCTCATGACATCCCAAGCATGTTTTTGTTTTCTCACTTATTTTCTTCTCTTGTGATATTTTAACCTCATAACTCGGCATGTTAATGCATGCTAAGACAGTAAAAATTAATATAATTGCTATCAAAGACATGTTATTGTATTTCTGCATTTTTAGCACCTTATTGACTATTTTTATTGATTTAATATAAGTTTTTTGTTTTAAAACAGACATCAAAGATAAAAAGCACAACCTTAATAATGTTAAGAAGAGCTCTTATAAAGAGGAAGCAAGCGGGTGCCTGAAATGAGATGTGAGGTTTGTGGGCAAATTATAAAAGGTAAGCCCCATAAAGTTAAAATAGAGGGTGCAGAGCTTAAGGTTTGCTCGAGATGTGCAAAATTTGGTGTTGAGGTTCAGGCGTATAGCAAGTTTCCTAAGAGAAGGTCGCAGGGTTTGCAACCAGTTACGCAGAGGGTTAGGAAGAAAAAGCAGAGAAGCACGTTTTTAGACGAGAGCATAGAAGTAGTTGAAGATTACAACATTATAATAAAAAATGCGAGAGAAAGACTTGGATTAACAAGAGAAGAGCTTGGAAAGAAAATAAACGAGAAGGAGTCTGTAATTGCAAGGATAGAAGCTGGAAAAATGGTTCCTGACATAAAACTTGCTAAAAAACTTGAAAAAGCATTAAATATAAGGATACTTGAGAAAATAGAGAGCGAAAGTTTTAGGAGTTATTCTTCAAAAACGCCAGAGCTAACAATAGGAGATATAGTCCAAATAAAAATAAAAAAGAAATAAAATGGAAAAAAAGAGAGTAACTCTTAGAGATTTCATAGAAACTAATGAGGGCTTTCTTTTTTCTGTTGTTTCATATTTTCCAATTAACAACCGATATTTGGCTTTTTTGAGATACTATCCAAGCAGAAGAGGAGATAGAATAAGAAAAAACGATAAAATAAGATATAAAAAAGTGAAATCTACAGATTTCTCATTTAGTTTACTTGAGAAGATGAAGAAACATGTTTTTTCATACTTAGGATTTAAAATGCAGGGTGTGGCGTTTGATGAAGTTAAAAAGGTTTATAAGCCGGAGGAAAGGATCAAAGAAATTCTTTTTTCTGAAAATGCTGATGATGTGGAGAGAGATGTGGCAGATATATACGAGGAGCTTGGAGTAAAAGAAATTGGTGTTACTGGATCTGTTTTGGTTAAGCTTCACGATAAAACCTCTGATATAGATTTTTGCATATACGGATATAAAAATTTTGAAAAGGCAAGGGAATCTGTTGAAAACTTTCCGCTGAGCGAGAGGGATTTAAGGAGGGTGTATGAAAAGAGGAAGCCAAGCATACCATTTAAAAAGTTTCTGTTTCATGAAATGAGAAAGAAAAACAGGGGAGTGTATAACAATAGAATTTTTGATATACTGCTTGTGAGAAAAAATCCTATAAAGGAGGAATTTTATAAAATAAGGAGAATTGGGAAGGTTAAGATTGAAGTTAAGGTTTTGGACGATTCAAAGGCGTTTGATTATCCTGCGGAATATATTGTAGAAGGGGATAAAAACGTTTATAAAGTTGTTTCTTATACGCATACTTATGTTGGACAGGTTTTTAGTGGAGAGAAAGCTATTGTAAAAGGGTATTTGGAGGAAGTCGTAAGCAGCTTAGGCAAATATAGACGTGTAATCGTCGGAACTTCAAGAGAAGCGTGGGATGAATATATAGTTTTAAAATAGGCTACTGCTCAGCTAAAACCTTCTCTTCTCTCTTCTTCCACATTCTCGGATAAGTTCCCGGCTTCATTATCACTCTCTTCGTTTTAACCGCTATACCTTTATCTTCAACCATAATCGTTTTAGAATCCATTAAAGCTTCACCTATAGCTACGAGCTCCCCTTTAAGCGTCATTATTGCAACAACATCTTTTGGCTTTATATCGTCGTGAAGCTTCACTATACCCGGGATAGCAAGGTCTGCTCCGTGGCATATCGCATCTACCGCACTGTCCCGAATATATATCTTCGAGAGATGCTCAACCCCTCTTTCAACTGGCAATATAACCTTCTTTATAAGCTTTTCTATACCGTTTTCCTTCCAAAAAACGTATGCATCCAAAACGTCGTGGAGGGTAACGGATTCCTCCTCCCTAAAAGCACCGCTTTTTGTTCTTCTAAGCTCAACCATGTGTGCTCCAACGCCTAAGACTTCGCCGATATCGTTTACAAGCTTCCTTATGTAAGTCCCAGCCTCACATCCTACCTTAAAAAGAACATATCTGTTGTCTCTTTCTATCAGTCTGAGATAGTATATCTTTCTCTTTCTTAACTGCCTTTTTACGGCACTCTTAACTGGAGGTCTCTGATATATCTCCCCAGTAAAAAGTTCAAAGACCCTGAGAAGCTTCTTGTTGCTTACATCGCCGTGCAACTTCATCGTGCACACGTATTCTTTACCAGCTACCAAAAGAGTTTGTATGATCTTTGTTGATTCCTCTAAAGCTACTGGTAGCACACCGCTAACCTTTGGATCGAGAGTTCCTCCGTGCCCGGCTTTTTTTATCTCAAGAATCTTCTTTAACCAAGCAACAACCTCATGCGATGTTGGTCCGCGAGGCTTATCAAGATTTATAACCCCATAGCGTATATGCTCCTCAACACTCCTTGCCTCTGGAGGCTTGCCGTAGTCTTTGTTTGTTGTATCTTTGGACTTCACCAGAAGCTTTTTTTCTCTTTCAAATGGAAGCTTATCACTCTTCATCCTTTATTCCGGCTTTCTCAAAGGCTTCTATTACTTCTTCCTTACTTGCTCCCTTGCCTATATCGAGCTTAATTTCGAGCGGTTCAAGATGCTTTATGTTGCACCTTCTTCTTTTAACCTTTGGACCATCTATAAGAACGAAGTTCTTGTCAATTATATCCACAATTGCACATTTCCTTCCAGCCTCTCTTCCAGCAATCTTTACGCAAACTCTGCCTACCTCTATTACCATGGTTCCTCACCCCTCCAAAAGCTGTGCTTTAGAATATGCTTAACATGGTAAAGGATTTTATCTCTTAGGGTAATGGTGAGACTCATGATAGATGAGAAAAAGCTGAAGCAAGAGTTTAAGAAAAAAGCCCAAAAAGAACCAGAGAAATATTATCCAGTTGAAACACTGAAATCTCATGGATTTAGGAGATTTAAATGTAAAGTCTGCGGCACCTACTTCTGGAGTGTTGTTGAGAGGGATGTATGCGGAGATCCAAACTGCTCAGGCGGATATAAATTTATAGACAACACCCCAGCAAAAGTAAGGCTGGACTATATAGAGGTATGGGAAAGATTTAAGGATATATTTAAAAAGCTTGGATATGAACCCATAAATCGCTACCCAGTTGTTGCGAGGTGGAGAGATGACGTAGATTTCGTTCAGGCGAGCATATATGATTTTCAGCCATACTGCGTTACTGGTGAGGTTGAACCTCCGGCTAATCCTCTTGTAGTGCCGCAGTTCTGCCTTAGATTTAACGATATCGAAAATGTAGGGATTACTGGAAGACATTATACGGGATTTGTAATGATAGGGCAGCATGCCTTCGAAAAGCCGGAAAACTTCAATCCCAACGCATATCTTGAGCACATCTATATCTGGCTTACAGAAGGATTAAAAATTCCTAAGGAGGAAATACAGTTTCACGAAGATGCGTGGGCTGGCGGTGGCAATCTTGGCTTAAGCATGGAGTTCTTTTCAAGGGGTTTGGAGATAGGGAATCAGGTATACATGACGTATGAAATCGTTAACGGTGAGGTAAAGGAGCTTGAAAAAATAAAAGTTCTCGACATGGGAATGGGTCAAGAGCGACCGGCATGGTTCACAAATGCCACTTCAACGAGCTATGATTCTGTTTTTGGAGATGTAATAAAAAAATTATTTAAAAAAGCAGGAATAAAGAAAGATGAAGATTTATTTAAGAGATTCCTCCCATACTCTGGACTGCTAAACGTGGATGAAGCAGATGTCGAAAAGAAGTGGGTGGAAATTGCTGAGAAGATAGACGTTGACGTCGAATACTTGAAGAAGAGCATACTTCCAATAGCGAGTCTATACAGCATCGCAGATCACTCAAGATCGCTCTTAGTAGCATTGAACGACGGAGCACTACCGAGCAACGTTGGTGGGGGCTATAACCTGAGGGTTTTGATAAGAAGGAGCTTGGACTACATAAATAAATATAACTTTGATCTCGAACTTGCAGAAATATGCGAGTGGCATGCAGAATATCTATCAAGGCAGTATCCTGAGCTGAAGGAAAACCTTGACGAAATTGCTGAAATACTCGATCATGAAAAGAAGAAGTATTACGAGACGAGGAAAAAAGCAAAAAGAATAGTTTCTAAACTAAAAAAGCAAAAAATAGATATAAATAAGCTTATAGAGCTTTATGACTCTCATGGGATAAGCCCTGAGATGCTTAAAGAAGCTGGTCTAAATATAGAGGTTCCTCCTGATTTTTATATAAGGGTTGCGGAAAGGCATGAGAAAACGAGAAGAACTATAAAGAAATTTAGGGAGTTTGATTTATCTAACGTAAAGGAAACGGAAATATTATACTATGATGACTACCTTTTGCTTGAATTTGAGGCTAAGGTTCTCAAAATAATAGATAACAAGTATGTTGTTCTTGACAGAACAGCCTTCTATCCAACGAGCGGTGGTCAAGCTTGCGATAAAGGTTATATAAATAAAACAAGAGTAGTTGATGTTTTTAAACAGGGAAGACACATTATACATAGAGTAGAAGGAGATTTAAGCTTTAAAGAGGGTGATACTGTCAAGTGTAGGATAGATAAGGAAAGGAGGATACAGCTTGCACAGCATCACACGGGAGCACATATAATAAACGGCGTTGCAAGACTTCTGCTTGGCGAACATGTATGGCAGGCGGGTGCGGAGAAAGATGTAGATAAGGCAAGACTCGACATAACGCACTACAAAGCATTAAGCGATGAGGAGGTAAGGAAGATAGAAAGGCTTGCAAACGAGATAATTGAAAAATCTATACCTGTTGAAAGCTATTTGATGAAGAGAAACGATGCGGAAGCTAAATACGGCTTCAGACTATACCAAGGTGGAGCCGTGCCGGGAAAAATAATAAGAGTGGTGAAAATAGGCGATGTTGACGTCGAAGCATGCGGTGGAACGCATTTAAAGAACACAAGCGAAGCAAGGCTTATAAAGATAATATCAACGAGCAAGATAAAAGATGATGTGGTAAGAATAGAATTTACTGCTGGAAAGGCGGCTATTGATTTTATAGAGAGAAATCTCAATGCCCTTAAAAAGGCTGCGGATATATTAAATGTTAATCCAGAACATCTGCCAAGAACTGTTGAGAGGTTCTTTAATGAGTGGAAAGCTTTGAGAAAAGAAAGGGAAAAGCTAATGGAAGAGCTTGCTGAGCTAAATGCTGAGAACCTCAAACAAAGATTTGCAGAAAAAAGCGGCTGTAAAGTTCTCATAGACAGCGTTAGAGCGAATCTTGATCTGCTTAATAAGATTGTAAGAAAGCTCCTTAAAGAGGATACATTTATAGCTTTAATAGGAAGAAACGATAAAACATATTTGGTATGTGCGAGTGGAGGAAAAGTCGGTATAAATGCAGCAGAGATAGTAAAGAAAGTATGCAGTAAAATAGAAGGCAAAGGTGGTGGTAAGCCCAATTATGCAACAGGAGTATTTTCTTCGAGTTCGGAGGAAGTGAAGAATGTTGTTAAAGAGGTTTTAAGGGAAGCCATGCAATCCAAATAACTATACGGTATAAAAGTTTCTAAAACAAAAGTTTTTTATATGCGGTTTTGTGAATAATCCTATTTAATGGCAGAGAATGAGGATGACATATTAAGGAGACTTGAAGAGCTTAGGGCTAAAGTTTCGGAGGAGGAAGAGGGGGAAAAGAAGCCTCCAACACCAAGCAGAAGAAGGCGCAACATTATTGTTGGGATTCTTGTTATAATTCTAATAGCGGGAATTTCAACGTTTGCTGTTTATAATTTTATATATAAGCCGATGCAAGAAAAGAAGAAGATTGAAGAAAAGAAGAGGCTTGCACAACTTGAAAAATTAAAACAGCAACTCATGCAGGCTAAGAATATAAGGAAAAAGCAGGTAGAAGATGCATTTTCTGGTTTGCCTCCTGAATATTCTCAAAAGAAGTATGAGTTGCTCGACAGAATCGAAAAAGCTAAGAGTATAGAAGAGGTTGCAAAAATAAATCCAGCTTCTTATGCAAAAGAGGCTTGGAAGAGCTATATAATAGATCAGTTGAAGAAATATAACAAAACGGAAGATGTAATGCTCAAAACGGCAAACTACTCTATAAAAGGTTATGGTGAAATAATCAAGGAGCTTGACAGATTACCGCTTTCTGAACTTAAAACTGCAAAAATCGAGATAATAAGGAAAGTCTATCTACCTATGGAGGTTGAGGGTGCGATATTTATAAAACCCGGAGCTATTGTTGACATATACTACGTTGAGGAGGATAATAAAATCGAGGTTTTAGCAAAGAACTGCATGGTTGTGAGTGTAGCTGTAAGTAAGGAAAGCGTTAACATAGCTCTAAGCGAGAGCGAGAGGAAGGTTGTAGGCGGTGAAGGTAGCGAGGGTAAAGGAACGGTATCCTCGATCTCTGCCGGCGGTATTGGGACTATAACGGGGATATTTCCAGCAACGGCTGGATATAAAATGCAATACGCGGAATCTTCATACAACGTTAATATATGGGAGATTATTAAGGCAACCGCAGCAGGAAAGATACCTGAGGATTATATTGATGTAACCGTAGGAGAATATGCCGAAAAGCTTAATGAGCTTATAAGAAAAACGGGAATTGCAGACTTTAAATTAAAATACCTTATACTGCTTGAGGTTAGCGAAGATGAAGCTTTAAAAATTATTCCAAGGATTATAGATGACAAAAAAAGGAAAAATATGTATATAACGTTTGTAAAGCTCAACTGGACGGGGGATTAAGAGGATGCCCCCTAAGTTTTTGATTGTATTTTTCGTTCTTATAGCCCTGATATCAACTTGCCATAGCTTTGAGATACTTGAGGTATCTGAAGGTAGCGTTGGAAGTATCAGCACATATATAGAGGGCAAGGTTGAAAATTGGGGATTTAAAAAAGTGTTCTTTGCATTTCCAGAAGGATGGACTCCAAACGAAATAGAGAGCTATGCAAAATCTTATATGGTAATGGAATCTGGTTTGTGGAGGAAGTATGGCTTACCTACAGATAGGAACAGCCTTATTAAAAAGGGATTTGTCTACACAAAGAAGGGTTTGTATTCAAAAGCCATAGTTAATATAGGAGATAGATACGGCTTCTGGCTTCTTCCGAATGAAGGTGTAATTTTTTATCTGAAGTTTGACAACATAGGTAGCGGTGGGGAGATTGATCCTTTCGCAATTGAAAGGGAATACAGCGGAATAAGAGTGGTAAGATGGTATCAGTCTTTTAAGCTTACGGTTACAAAACCCGGTATAATAAAGGCTCCTTGGGTTGTTAAGGGAGCTAAGCTTGTTGAAGCCTCGCCTGCTCCCTATACCGACATAACAAGGTTCAGCGGAAAGAAGAAGTATATAATAGATGTAAACAAAAACTACTACTCGAGCGATGCGGAAATAAATGCACCAGATTGGCAAAAACTTTTTGATGGTTTTGACAATTCTTTAGTGTTTTGGCTTAAGAGCGGTCTTATATCAATGCCAGAGGAAGAATTTAGAATAGAGGTTGATTACGATATTGTTCCTCAGGTTCCGGTATGGATCGTTGATAAAACGATAACAATAGAGTATGCATACGAGTGGAAGAGATATGAAGCAATAGAAGGAATTACATTCTGGCGTGATGAGCTCAAAGCCCCATCATGGTGGGAGCTGTTTTGAACGAATTAAAAATTTTTAATGATCTATTTTTCGAAAAAAAGAAAAAAATATTGATAAAAAATGCAAAGATAGTCTATGGTGAAGATTTTGAGGTTGTAAACGGATACATAAAAATAGAAGACGGAAAAATAACGGAGATTGGAGAGGGATCTGCAAGAGGAGCTTCTGCAATAGATGCGAAGAAGGGCATTGTAATGCCAGCGTTTACAAATGCTCACGTTCATCTTCTTGACTGCTCAGGTATTGATGAGGGCTTCTATATGCCGATAGAAAAGCGTGTTGGGAGAAATGGAATTAAATTTAAAGTTATAGAAAGGGCGATTAGCAACTCAAGTATAGAAAGGCATGTTTTAAAATGCATTGCTGAGATTATAAAATCCGGAACTCTCGCATTATGCGAATTTAGGGAGTTTGGTATAAAAATGAAAATTGAGAAGCTAAAAAGAATTTTGGACTGGAAGGTTCTTGCAAGAACGTTCAGCGGAGAACACGATTTTAAAGAAAAAATAAAAAAAATTCTGAAGGAATACGACGGATTTGGAATAAGCAGCATTTCAGATTATACAAGGGAGGAAATAGAAATCATATCTAAAGAGACGGAAAAAGCAAGGAAGATTTTAGCTGTGCACGCTGGTGAGGTTTCAGACGATGTAAAAGATGTTCTAAAAATTAATCCAAGCTTTATAGTTCATGCAACAAATATTAGTGAAGAAAGCTTAAAACTAATTTCAGAGAAAAAAATACCAGTTGTTTTATGTGCAAGGGCAAATGCTTCTTTTGCAGTTGGTATTCCAAATATATTAAATCTTTATGAAAAAACAACAGTTGCATTAGGGACAGATAATGCAATGGCAAACAACTTGGACATGTTCAGAGAAATTGAGTTTGTTTTTAAAGTTGCAAGGGGAATATCCAGAGACTGGAGTTTTGGGGCAGAAGAAGTGCTAAAAATGGCAACGATAAACGGAAGAAAGATTCTTAACTTGGAAAGTAATGCTGTTGAAGAGGGAAACAAGGCAAAAATTATTCTTCTTAGAAATAAATATGATAGCAGAGATATTTTAACCACAATTGTCAACAGATATTCCTCTTGCGATGTTAAACTTATCGTAAGCGGGGATGTAGTTATTTCATTTAAATCTAAAAGCCTCTAAGTTGTATGGTGCTCTCGTTTCTACCTTTAGAGATTTATATATTGCACTTGCAAGCTCAACGCACTTCTGCTCTTCTCCGTGACATGTAAAGACTTTGTGTGGCTTTGGAGACAGCCTTTTAACGTAGTTTATGAGCTGAGCTCTGTCGCTGTGTCCACTAAAACCTTCTACAGTATGCACGCTCATATTTATCTTCACGGTTTTTGTCTTTCCATTTTCCTTCATCGGAATTTCTTTCCATCCTTTCTGTATTCTCCTTCCCAAGCTACCCTCAGCTTGGTATCCTACAAAAATTAAGCTGTTCTTCTCATCGGGTGCAAGATACTTGAGATACTCTATTGCAGGTCCACCGGTAAGCATTCCGGAGGTTGCCATTATTATACTCGGCTCTCCTTCTGCAATCTCCTTTCTCTCATTAGAACTCTTTACTCTCTTAAATATATCACTTAAAAATGGATTTTTGCCACGGTGAAATATTAAATCCCTAAGCTCTCTGTTGAGATACTCTGGATATGTTGTGTGTATCGCTGTAGCCTCCCATATCATGCCGTCGAGATAAACAACGCTGTCTCTTAGCACCCCTCTGCTCATGTAATCCTCTATTACGAGCATGAGTTCCTGTGCCCTGCCAACGCTAAAGACGGGTATAAGAACCTTTCCACCTCTGCCGAGGGTTTCGTTTATAATCCTTACAATTTCTTCCTCAGCCTTCCTCCTACTCGGCTGCATATCTTGGGTTCCGCCGTATGTGCTCTCGATTATAAGAGCCTCGAGCCTTGGAAACTTTGTGTTCGCTGGCTCAAGAAGCCTTGATCTCTCAAATTTCAGATCGCCGGTATAGGCTAAGTTGTATAAGCCATCGCCTATATGGAAGTGTGCTATTGCAGAGCCTAAAATATGACCGGCATTGTGCAGAGTAAGCCTTACATCTGGTGTAATATCAGTAACCTCTCCGTAATCAAGGGGTATTACATGCTTAAGCATTTCTTTTATATATTTTCTTGGATAGGGAAGAGGTCTTCCTTCTCTTTCAATGACATCCAAATAGTCCCAGTGAAGCAGAAACATAAGATCTCTCGTCGGTGGCGTGCAGTAAACTGGTCCTTCATAACCCATGTAGTATAAATATGGAACAAAACCACAATGATCTAAATGAGCATGTGTAACAACAACAGCATCAAGTTGCTGAAGATCGAACTCTGGCAGGTTTAAATAGGGAAACGCCTCGTCGTTTGTATTTGCTGCAACGTTTACCCCGCAATCGATGAGTATTCTGCTCTCTGGCGTGTGGAGATACATTGCACTTCTTCCAACCTCTCTGAAGCCGCCCATAGCACTTACCCTTATCCAATACGTTCCTCTTGCTATTCTCATTCTGTGTATTCTTTTTCCTATTTTTCTGAGAATTTCCTTTCTTTCATCGCTTTTCTTGAGCAT
>JALTZZ010000070.1 GCA_027051165.1 archaeon
GTTTATGGTTGTAGAATCTTTGGAAGCCATATTTATAGCTCTTGCATTCTTCTTCTTCTACAGATTTACAAAACTTATGAGGGAGGTGTTCGTATGAGCAGCATAGTTGTGGACGGCATTAAAGTTGTCAGTGCCCTTGCAATATTAATTCTTGGTATACTTATATTCATAAATTCGAACTACATCCTCCACAAAACAAAAAAGGATCCGTTGACATTTAGGTATTGGCTACTCATATACTTCTTAACACTTGCGTTCATAACACTATCTTTCACAAGAAGCTTTCAGTATATTGTAAAATACATCTTGATAGCTCTGGGATACGAAGCTTTTTGGCATGCTATTTCCCCTCTGTTTGTATCGATAAACACCATTGTTTACATAATGCTGTTTACAATGCTTGTAATATTTATAAGAATGAGATTTGAAGAAGCTGAAAAAGGTAGTTAAAAGGTTGTTGGACATGAAGCCAACAAAAATATATAAAGACGTTGTTGATATAAACAGTTTAAAAGAGCTTTCAAAAGAGTATTTAATAAAAGCTACAGATGGAAAGTCAATAATCGTTCTCTATAAAGGCAAGGTTCTTTTTGAAAAGGGAGAAACCTTAAAAGAGGATGAAAAAAAGGAGATGGTTATAGCACTTTACAAAACAATAAAAAAAGTTAAAATAAAAGATGTGGAATGTATAGTAAATAAAATAGAAACAAAAATAAGCACTGATATAAAAAAGGATTTGGAAAATATATCAAAGAAATACGAAAAGGTTCTCATAGAAGCTTTTTCAAGAAAAGCGAAAAAAGTTATGCTGTTATATTCAAATGGAACACTCGTGTATGTTGAGGGAGAGTATAAAAAGCTGTTAGAAGATAAAAAGGCTATACTTGACATATATGAAGTTATTGAGGAGATAAAGTTGTCAAGATTAGATTTGCTTAAAAAATATAATCTTACTGAACCTTCGGAAGAAGAAATAAAAGAAATTATAGAAAATGCTTTGGGTGATGAGATATGGAAGACATTATAGCCCAGAAGTTTGCAAGCGATATTGTGTCTCTTGAAAACGTGATTTCGTGCTATATTATAAAGAATGGTGAGATTATAGGAAAGGAAGAGAAAAAAGATTTTAAAGAAAAAGCTATTGTGCTTGCTGGGCTTGTTGGAGAGATATGCGAGGGATACGAAATTGCAAGAATAAAGTTCAAAGATTACAAGACCGTAATAGTCAGATACGAAGATACAGACATAGCTGTCTTCTTTGAGAAAGATATAGACGAATCAACAGTAATAACTGATATCATGGATATAGTATCGGGTGTGTCGCTATGATGAAGGAAAAAATAGAACAAGAAATCGAAAAATTTAAGAAGAGCTTTAAGCACGTTAAGTGTTGCATGCTCTTGGAAAAGGATGGAAATGCGGTTGCATGCGATATAGAGGATCAGGAAGAGCTTGCATTTAAGCTTTCCGTTCTATTTGATGTAGATAACTTAGAGGAGATCGTCATAGAAAGAAGCAGTGGCAACGTCTGTTATATAAGGAGATACAACGATAAGCTTGTCTATATAGAGTTCACAAAGAAGCCCAACATACCGCTTCTCAACATGTATCTTGGAAAGGTAATACCCGGTTTATTCGTTAAAGATAAGTATGAAGAAAAACTTGCGAGACCTCTCGAAGAAAAACCTGTTGCCAAAGAAAGTAAGGTTCTCGAGGTGTATTCGGAGTTCTTTAGAGAACTCGCAAAATACGTTGCTTCACGTGCACTAATACCGCATGACTGGCTGCTTGTTATATTAAAGAACACCCTTGACCCAAGAATAAAGGTTGACGACAAGTATAATCTTATGAGCAGTTTAAACGAGGAGTTCCTGCTTGAGATTCTCAGGAGAAACTACTTAGAAATATGTGAAAAAATAAAGAACAAACTAAAGTTTGCATTCAGCAAGGATACCATAGAAGAAGCCTTTGAAACCGTAATCAAAAAAATAAGCATTAAATTTGGAGATGTTTCAGAATATGGCATTAAAAAGTGCTGAGCAACAATTATTAATGTAGATGGGAAGCATCGTTGGTATGTATAGATGGGTGCAGAAAATATCCTAAATAATCTTGTAGAAGGGATAAAAAAAGCATTGTATGAAATTTCAAATAGGGAAGTAGATATTGGAGTATTTTCCGATGTAGTTTTAGAGGAGAAAGCGAAGGTTCTATACTACAACTTTGAGGCTGAGAACTATAATATAACTATTATTTTTAAGATAGAAGATGCAACAAAGCTTTTGAGGATACTATCTAATAAAGAAATTGATATAAATTCGTTTGAAGGAAGAATTCTTCTTGAAGACTTTAGAAAAAAGCTTTTAAATATTCTTTCGAAAATAATGCATATAAAGAACGGTTTATCAAAATACACAATATCGAGTGCAAGCAAGATAACTTCTGGTGACCTGAGATTTAAAATAGCGATAAAGCTTAACGGCGAGGTCGTAGATGGTTTTATATATCTTTCGCCGAAGTTTGTAGAAGTTGTTGATAAAACAAAGACTGATGAAGGGAAAAAAGAGGGTGTCTTGGAAGAAGGAAAAGAGTATAAAATTTTCAAAAAACCCGGAGAAAACATAGTTTATTATCATGTAAAGCTACCTGAACTCAACGAATACGAGAAAAATTTAATAAAAAGAATAAAGCTCATCGCAATAAGGGAGATCAATATAGACCCAGAAAAAATAAAAGATAGGGAAAAAAGGAAAAGAATTTTTAAAGATGCTATAATAAAGCTCATTGAAACGGAATTTCCAGAGGTTGATAAAAAAGACGTTTTTGCAGAAATTATAGCGAGGGACATGGTTAGCTACAGCATATTAGATCCGTTAATAGAAGATGATAATCTCGAAGAAGTAATGGTTATAGGTGTAAATAAACCAGTATATGTCTACCACAGAAGATACGGAATGTGTAAGACGAATGTCGTCTTTGAGAACGAAGAGGATCTGGTTAGCTTGATAATGAGGATAGCATCAAGCATAGGTCGTAGAATAGATTATATATCACCTTTACTGGATGCAAGACTGCCGAGTGGAGACAGGGTTAACGCAACCGTGAGACCTATAAGCTTAGACGGTCCAACCCTTACAATAAGAAAGTTTAAGAAAAATCCGCTTACAGTTGTGGATCTTATAAGATTTGGGACTATGAGCACAGACGTAGCAGCATTTCTATGGCTTGCTGTTGAGGGCTTTGGAGTTAAGCCAGCCAATATTCTAATCTCTGGCGGAACAAGCAGCGGTAAAACGACAACACTGAACTGTTTAGCGACGTTTATACCGCTCAGCGAAAGAGTAATAACGATTGAAGATACCGCAGAATTGAAGCTGCCATTGAAGCATTGGATAAGATTAGAAACGAGACCGCCAAACGTTGAGGGCAAAGGAGAAGTCAGCATGTATACTCTTCTAAAGAATACGCTTAGAATGAGACCTGACAGAGTAATAGTCGGTGAAGTTAGAGGAGAAGAAGCTAAAACACTCTTTACAGCTATGAATACAGGATTAAGTGGATGTATGGGAACTCTACACGCAAATACGGCAAAAGAAACTATTATAAGGCTTACAACCTCTCCAATGAACGTTCCAAAGAAAATGATACCAGCCTTAGATTTTATCGTTGTTCAAGGGAGAATGAGATATAAGGGCAAGGCAATAAGAAGGATAATAGAAATAGCAGAAATAACAGGAATCGAAGGAAATGAAATAAAAATGAAGACAATATTTAAGTGGAATGCTAAAGAAGACAAATTAGAATGGACTGGGGAGGATAGCAAATACTTAGAAGAAATTGCAAGATTAAAGGGCATCACAATAGCGGAGATAGAAGAAGAATTAAAAGAAAGGAGAGATTTCCTTGAGTATTTATTGAAGAATAATATAAGCACAGTCCAAGAGATAGGAAAAGAAATACACAAATTCTATCTTAGAAGAAGAAAAAGAAAAGGAGTTGTTGAAATCGGAGAGAACTACAGAATAACTTATGAGGACGTTGTTCCAAAATACTTAATTGATCTACCTAATATAGATAGAAAGAAAATTAAAGACATTGAATTAAAGGTTATTGATGAGATAAAGATTGATCCATCAACACTTCCAAAAGAAAAATTAAGAGAAATATTTGAAAGAGAAGTGATGAGGCTTCTTGCGAGCGAGAGAATAAATGAAAAAGAAAAGAAGAAGGTTGCAGAACTTATAACTTATAGATTGCTCGGATTTGGTGAGATAGAATACCTCTTGCAAGATGACAATCTCGAAGAAGTAATGATAATAGGAGTAAATAAACCTGTATATGTCAACCATAAAAGATACGGAATTTGCGAGACAAACGTTATCTTTGACGACGAGGAGGACATACTAAGAATTATAGAGAGAATAGCAAACGTCGTTGGCAGGAGGATAGATGTAAGCGTTCCTCTGCTTGATGGAAAGCTGCCAAACGGAGACAGGGTTAACGCAACCGTGAGACCTATAAGCTTAGACGGTCCAACCCTTACAATAAGAAAGTTCAGAAAAAAGCCTCTCACTTTCATAGACCTCATAAAGAATGGAACTATAAACGTAGAGGCTACAGCATTTCTATGGCTTGCTGTTGAGGGCTTTGGAGTTAAGCCAGCCAACATAATCGTAGCTGGCGGAAGCAGCACTGGAAAGACTACATTTCTAAACTGCTTAGCGACATTTATACCACAGAATGAGAGAGTAATAACGATTGAAGATACCGCGGAACTAAATCTGCCACTTGATCACTGCATAAGATTAGAAACGAGACCTCCAAGCGTGGAAGGGGTTGGAGAGGTAACCATGGACGATCTCGTAAAGAATACGCTTAGAATGAGACCTGACAGAATAATAGTCGGTGAAGTTAGAGGAGAAGAAGCGAGAACTCTCTTTACAGCGATGAACACTGGACACAGCGGATGTATGGGGACTCTGCACGCAAATAGTGCGAAAGAGACTATTGTAAGGCTTACCACACCACCAATGAACGTTCCAGAGTCTATGATAACATCCCTCGATTTAATTGTTATGATGGAAAAGATTAAGAAAAACGATGCAACCGTAAGGAGGATAACAGAGATAGCAGAAGTTGTAAAAATTGATGAGAAAATAGACGTAAACGTGATATATAAATGGGATCCAAAAGAGGATACACTAAAAAGGGTGAACAAGGGTAGCCTTGAGGAGAAACTTGCAGAAAGCGGTGGAATGAGCATGGAAGAATTCTTTGAGGAGCTCGAAAACAGAAAAATAGCCCTTAAGTATATGGTGAATAATGTGAAAAACGATCTTAGAAGTGTTATTGAATTTGTGAATAAATACTATGTGGATAAAGAAAAAATAATTAAAGAGGCAGAGAAGGTGCTATGGCACGGGTAGTATCGAAAATTTTGGATTTTGTAGATAGGCTTGGAGCAAAAACGATAGATAGTGCAGAATTACTTCAGAGAAGGCTGAGAGAAATCGCCATAGTGCGTAAGGAGCAAGAAGAAGCTGCAAAGATGCTTGATGAAAAAAGAAAGATACTTGAAGAAGAGCGTTTTGAAAGAATCAAAAGGCTTATAGAGGTCGAGGAAAGCATTCTTAGAGAGGAAGCCGAAGAAGAGGAAATAGAAAGAGAGGAGCTAAAAGTTCCATTTTCTGAGAGATTTATGTCAATGATATCAGATGTCTTCTCAAGATACACGACAAAGGCATCTGGATTTTTCAGCGGACTGCAAGAAGACTTATATAGAGCACACATTGACATTCCAGTTAAAAAATACATTGCTTTTGCACTTGGAATAAGCACAATACTTGCCGTTGTAGTGGGTATCGTTGGCACGCTTATCTTTGTAAAATTCCTCGGCATATTTGGAATAACGATTGCTATACCGATAGCATTTCTTACATTTATATTCTCGCTGTTTTTTGCAAGGATGTATCCGAAAAACAAGGTAAAGGCGAGGAGAGATGCTTTTGCAAGGGAGCTACCGTTTGCACTTAGACACATGGCAACAAAGCTTGCTGGTGGAAGTGGACTCTTTGAGGCAATAAACTCTGTTGCAAGAGGCGGATATGGTGTTTTAAGCGAAGAATTTAGAAGAGTTCTTCTTGAAGTTGAGAGAGGCTCAACTATTGAAGATGCCTTAGAGAGAATGGATATGAGAATAGGGTCTCCAGCCTTGAGAAAGGTAATAAGACACATTATATCAACAATAAAAACCGGAGGAAATATAGCAAACACCCTTAAGATGCTTGCAGAAGAAATTTCTACAGAAGTAAGGATGAAAATAAAAGACTTTATTCAAGTTTTGAACACATTTACAATGATGTATATGTTTCTTGTGGTCGTTGCTCCGGTAATGCTTACGGTTTTGGTAATAGCTTTAGGAATCTCTCAAAAAGCCGTTATAATATCTCCAACACTGATGTGGATAATTTATTTAGCAATATTTGCAGTATCTTTATACTTCACAATTGTAATAAAGAAGTTCGAACCAAAAGCTTGATAAAGAGTGGTAAGAATGGCTGAAGCTGAAGAAAGGAAGGTTTCTGCGAGAGAAAGAATTATTTCAATAATTTCAAAAATAAGAGTTCCAGAGAAGCTCATCCCTAAAAAAATAAGGATAAGCTTAGAATATTTGCTGATAAATGCAAATATGCCTTTTTCTGCACAGGAGTGGATAGCTATTTCAACGATGCTTGGATTTATCTCCTTTTTGGTTGTGGGATTCTTAGGTGGGATCGTGTATGGAATTTTCTCTTTTATGGGTGTATTAGCAGCAATGATGATATACCCAAAGCTGCAGGCTGAAAAGAGAAAGGCTCAGATAGAGGAATTTTTACCAGACGTTTTGCACCACATGGCTGTAGGTATAAGAAGCGGGCTTGTTCTTGAGAGTGTTATAAAGAATATTGTCGAGAGTAACTATGGTGCTATAAGCGAAGAATTCGCAAAAATACTCGTAGAAGTGAGAAAGGGAAGAAGTTTGAGAGATGCTTTACTTTCTTTTGCAAGGAGAACAAGGTCTCCGATCGTGACAAGGGCAATAACGTTGATGATTGAGGGTATAGAGAGTGGAGCACCCATTTCTGATGTTTTAGATGATATAAGCGAAGATGTAAGAGCAGTTAGGCAGCTTATGAGGGAGAGAAAGAGCTTAACAGCACAGCAAGTGTCTTTTCTTGTAATGATGAGTGCCTTTGCTGGTCCAAGCGTTATGGGGATTGTAGCTGGCTTACCCAACGTCTTCGCTGGTTTAGGAGGGGAGGTAGCAGTGCCTCCAGAAATAAAGGATATAATTAAGGCTCTCAATTTCTATGTGATTGCTCAAGCGTTTGCAACAAGTTTGATGATAGGAGTTGTTATGTATGGAGATTTTAGAAAAGGACTGAGATTTGCACCTCCGTTGTGCATAGGGGCTTATGGAGTATTTATAGGAGTTCAGAAGTTCCTCCCAAGCTTTCTGGGAGCATTTTAAAATTTAAAAGACTTTCTTAACCTCAAGAATCTCCCTATACATCTCCTCAAGAACCTTCTGATAATCTGCTAAACCCTTTTCAACCATTTCCATCTTCTCTTCTAAGAATCTTGTTCTCTCTTCATTGACAAATTTTCCAAATTTCTCCGCTAAATATCTATAAACCATTATTCCCTTCTGAGTTGGAATTAGTTTGTTGTATCTCTCTATTATATACCCCCTTCTGAAGAGTTTATCTATTATTGTCGAATACGTTGAAGGTCTTCCTATTCTGCGTTCCTTCATCAAGCTTACGACATCTGCTTGCGTAAATAAAGGCTTCTTCGGATACGTCTTCACATCGACATCTACCTTATATTTTCCGCTTTCGAGCTTCTTTCTTACCCTGATAAAGTATGGATAGAGCTCGTATGCTCTGCCCTTAGCTGAAACGATTCTCTCGTCGGTGAGCTCCTTGCCATCAACTATTACTTTACTAAACTGCTTAACCACAGTTATAGGCTTGCACTGGCTTGCCATGAACCTTCTGAAAATTAAATCGTATAAAGCTAAATGCCACTTTGTAAGGTTTATCGTAAGCTTTATTACACCTTCCTCAATGAGTCTCTCTAAATCCTGCCTATCTATAGGTCTTGTAGGTCTTATACATTCATGTGCACCTTCGCTTGCGTATCTTCTTGCGCTGAAGTCTTGCTCCAAGTATATCCTTGCTATATCCAAACCCTTATCGCTGACCCTTGTGCTGTCGGTTCTGTGATACGTAATTAAACCGCTCTCAAAGAGTTCCTGTGCAATTTCCATCGTTCTTTTTGCTGGCAATCTTAAATAGGCGTTTGCATCCCTAAGCATGGCATCCGTAGTATATGGCGGTAGCGGGTTTACAGTGCTTTCTTCTTCTTTTAATACTTCTATTCTAATTTCAGCTTCCTTTTTATCAAGACCTTCAATTTCTATTTCAAGCTCTTTTATAATTCCAACCTTTATTTTTTCCTTGTTTTCGTAGTATCTTTCTATTATCCATCCGAGAGTTGGTGTCTGAGCCCTTCCGGCGGACAAATTTCTTTCCTTAAAAACATCTTTAAGCTTTTTACTGAGCTCAAAACCAATCCATCTGTCTTCTATCCTTCTAACAAGTTGAGCTTTAACCAAGTTTAAATCTATATCTCTTAAATTCTTTAAAGCATTCAAAACAGAGTTTTTAACGACCTCATGAAATTCGGCTCTCTTTATACTTTTTGCATAAGGCTTTAAAAGCCAGTAAATATCAAACGCTATTTTTTCTCCTTCAGTATCTGGATCAGTTCCTATAACAACGTTCTCACACTCAAACGCAAGCTTTCTTAAAATTTCTATCTGAGTTCTTGAATCGTATATATCATCACTTTCGCAGATAGGACACTTATCACGCTCCTCCGTGAATTGGTGACCGCAGTTTCTGCATCGCTTTATGGATGTGAAAACCGGGATAAAAGCTCCATTGCTGAGCACGCCGTGAAAACCTCTGTCTGTGACGAGATCGGTTATGTGCCCTATGCTCGCTATAAGCGTTGTAACATTTTCATTTATCGGACTCTCGTAAGCGTATGCAAGGTTTTCAATAATCCTGACACTCGGTTTAGCGAAGAATCTTGAAATCTGCTTAGCCTTCGTAGGACTCTCAACTATAAAGAGAAGAGGCTTAATAAGTTCTTTAGCTTCCTGCTTCTTTCTCAACTTTTTCCTGTCTTCGTCTATCTCTTTTATAAGCTTTTCTAAATCGACTTCATCTATAGATTTGAAATCAATGTCGTAAAATCTCGCTCTAAACTTAAAAACCTCCAACCTTTTCGAATCATCAAATAAAAAGCTTGCTCCTTTGGTTATACCGCCGACGTATAGTCGAGAAGTTCTTCCAGAACCTTGGATATATGTTCTAACATCTGGAAATATTATGTAGCTATCTTCTATGAGGATATCCTTTGCCTTTATCTTTTCTCGAAGGTTGCCGCTTTCAAATATTTTTTTAATTTCTTCTCTTGCTTTTCTCTGAACTTCCTCGTTTCTTTCGACAAGATTTAAATATTCACTTAATCCGAAAAGATGGCAGAGAACTTTTAAAACTCTTGGAGATACGGAATCTATATCCTTTATACCAACCTTAAACATCGGTATCCCGTAAAATATAGCATACCTTATTATTTCTGGCAAATCAAGACCCCTTATTAAAGCTCCATACGGTGCACTTACTCCTATAAGCATTTCAAGCTTTCCTTCTTTAAATTCGCTGAAAGCCTTCTTGTCAACAGCACTAACCAAGCCTACTTTAAATTCTTCTTTAAGTGAGTTGTAAAGTTCCTCTGCAGTTTTTAAATCCTGAGCAAATATTAGCCCACCTCTTCCAAATTTTCTGAGAATCTCCTTAACCTTCTCAACATCTCTGGTGGGCATTGCAATATCTTCAACGTTCCTTATGCTCGCTCTCTGCTCACCAACATCGAAGTTCAGAAGCCTTCTAAACAGTATTGTTCTTTCCCCTTTTCTTCCGGTTGCAGTTGATACCATCAATATCCTCTTTGTTTTCCTTGGTTTTACATCCTTTCTCAGTGCAGTCAATATTTCTTTCTCGCTGAATCCGAGGAGCATCAATATTTTATCTACATTCTTAGAGGCTTTAAGAACGGCATCAACGTCATCTACAAATATAAAATCAAAAAGCTTTCCTTTGAGCTTGTCAAAGTTTTTTGCCAGAAACTGAGTTGTTGTTATTAAAATTTCAAACTCATCGTTTTTGAGAGCCTCGAAGAATTCTTCTTTATTTTTTATTCTTCCATGATAATAGAGAACCCTTATATCTATATCGTATCCATTATTTTTGAGATTTTCTATAAATTCCTCTGCACGAGCTCTAACCTGCTCTAAAAGGACAACCGTCGGCAGTATGAGATAGCTCTTCTTCCTCATCCTTGCAAAATAGAGACTTGCTACTATCCCAAAGACGGTTTTACCAACACCCGTAGGTGCTATGGCAGCAAAGCTTTCATGCCTCAAAATTCTTTTAGCCCACAGCCTCTGGAGGGATCTTGGCTCAAAGTTTGTTGCTTTTCTGAAGAATTCACAAAAATCATTAAGTCTTTCAAGGAACCCAATATTTGCTAAAGGTTTCTTTGTTCTTCTACAAATGCCCCTTTCAAGCTCTTCTAAGGTTATATCTCCCTTGCATACTGGACAGAGATTTGCATATATAATAGCTGGTTCCATCAATATCGCCATATATCCTCTACATATATAAAGGTTAAATTACAAGGAACCAAATAATACAGCATTTAAAGAAGCTTTAGATTTCCAGTAATTTTGTCTATTTCAGAACTTTTATAAGGTCCTATGCCAAGAGCCGTTATAGTCCCCGGCTTTAGCTCTGTTAATCCAGCATCCCTTACGAGATAACACGGCAAGCCCATCTTTTTTGCCTTTTCATAGAGATCAAGAATTTTCTCTTCGCTATCTATTCTAAGAACAACCTTCTTTGCACCAGAGCTCTTCCACTCTTCATATATTTCTTTAAACTCCTTCTTTGAAATTTCGCATGCCTCTAAGCTTGCATGTGCCACCTGTGCACACGTCTTTCCCTTGCTCATTTTTAAATCTGTTCTAACAACTATAACCTGCTTTACATCCATCCCTATCCACCGTATATTATGCTGAATCCAAAAATATCCTCACCCTCTATTTCTCTTTTCATAACATGCTCATACTCGTGCATGAAGCTGTATGAAAGCGGAGGCTTAAGCAAAATATTGTTCAGCTTCTCTTCCCTTATTAAAATAGTTTTTGTCTTCGGATTTATCTCAGCAACTATTATCTTATCCGCTTTTACATGAACTTCATACGCTCTCTTAACGAGGACCCTCTCTTTTTTGCTACCGCACTTCTCAAGCCTATATACGATCCCCCTACTTTCGACGACCTCTGGGTTTATAAAGAGATATATTTTTTCCTTGGTAAATCCAACATTTCCATCAAATATCGTTGTTCTGTCTTTAACTGCTATGCTACATTCTTCATTCACATAGCTCCAGCTACCTCCATATTTTATGGAGAAAAGCATAGGAATTATTAATTCTTCTCTTATTTTAAATCTCCTTTTTATTTTTTCTATAATCTTCTTCTCTTCAAACAAGAATCTTAGAGCAGTTTCGATTTTATTTTCTTCCTTCATTTAAATTCCCCATACATCTTAGCTCCTTAATTAGAGCATCGTTTTCCTCTCTTTTTCCAACGGTTATTCTTAAGTAGTTTCCCTCTAATCCAACAACGTCGCTCACATCTCTAACAATAATCCCCTTCTTTGCAAGCTCCTCTGAAACGTTCTTCCATGCCTTCACCAAGATGAAGTTTGCCTTACTTTCAAATGCTTTAAATCCACTTATTTTATTTATTTCCTTTATAAGTCTCTCCCTCTCTCTAACTATATAGTCTCTTACCCTTTCAAAATATTCTATGCTTTTCAGAGCCTCCATTGCAGCTTCTACACCAAGCGAGTTTACATTAAACGGAAGCCTAACCTTTTCAAGAGCTTCAATAACTTTCTTGCTTGCAACTGCATAGCCTATTCTTAGACCAGCCAACCCAAAAAACTTTGAGAAAGAGCGAACAATTATAAGATTTTTATAATCGTTTATATAATCTAAAAAAGTTTCTTTACAAAATTCATAATAAGCTTCGTCAACAACCACAATTCCGTTTGTGGATTCCATTATTTCCTCAAAAACCTTCTTTGGGAAAGTTTCGCCTGTTGGATTGTTTGGCGAGCATATAAATGTAAGCTTAGAATTTTTACTTTCCTCAACAAGGTCTTCATAGCTTTTTACAAAAAAAACATCAGCATCTCTAAGCATGCCAAGAAATATATACATTGAATATGTTGGAACTTTCATCACAACCTTGTCAAGAGGTTCTAAGGATATCTTACATGCATTTTCTAACACGTCGCTTGCACCGTTTCCTATTGAGATGTTCTTCCTATTTACACCGCAGTATTCCGCTATTCTTTCTTTAAGTTTTTCATACTTTGGATTTGGATATCTGTTCACGTTCTCTGCACTTCTGCATATAGCTTCAACGACGTTTCTTGGCAGAGGAAATGGATTCTCGTTTGAGCCGAGGTTTATTATTTGAGCCTTTTCTAAATCTTCTGGAAAAATTCCGGCATCGTATGTGTGTATATAGTCTATAACTTTTCTTATCATCTCCAACACCCCTGTGATGAATCATGTTAAGATTCTCATGAAATAAAAAGTTGACCTCCTCCCCTAAGGGGAGGTTTGTGCTTCTAAGGACTTCTCAACCCTTAAAAGCACGGGATGAGCCAGCATCCAGTTAAACCCTCCTCCCTCAGCCCCTCTAAGCCTGCTCCTCGCGGAACCCAGCTTAGAGGGTTTCATGGAGACGAGGGCTATATTTAGAGCACTCACAACGTCTCTATAGGCTTCTCTACCACATTTAAGGCATTTAAACAGCCTGCCTCTCCTAACGAACTTGGCTGATCCGCAGTAAGGGCAACGTGAGGAAGTATTACGCTCATCAACGGGCTTAACCTTTAAACCAAAGTTTTCGGCTGTTATCTTAAGCCTCTCGACAATATGCCTGTAGCTGAAGAAGTTGTGGACTATCGCATTAACCCTCTTGCCCTTATCGTTGTTCTCCCTTAACCCTTTGGGAACGCCAACAAAAATAGTCTTAACTCCCTTCTTTAAGCAGAGCTCAACAAATTTATGCACAGCTGTGTTAACATAGTGCCTAAACCTTCTCTGCCTTATTCTGTATAGCTTTCTAAGCCTTTTAGAGCTGTGCCCATCGTTTACTCTTTTGAGAACGCTCTGATGCTTTGCTATATTCTTGCTCAAATACCACCAGCCAGCTAATAGAGGTCTTCCTGAGAAAGCTATTGCTTGCCTTTCTCCCTCTATATAGGCGGTTATCAAGCATATAGCTCCAACGTCAACGAAAGCTTTTTTATCGCCTTTTGCTCTGGGCTTCTCCACTTCAACGGTTTGATAAGCGTGCCAGCTCTTAGTTAAATCGTCGTAGAAGATTTCTAATTGCCCCTGCTTTCCATGCCACTTAGCTTTGCCGGTTATCCTTATCCTCATGCCCTTAAAAACAAGATACTTTTTGCCCTTAGAGCTCTTTTCTATGCGGTAGCAGTCCCTTCTTATTATTGTCATAAGCTTTCTCTTGCCAGTTTCTCTGTCCTTCCAGTTTCTTGGTGGAGATACCCTCTTTATATTGGAAGGCAGCTTGTTCTTGCTCTGGAGCCTCTTTAGCTTGAAGAAGCTTTTCCAAGCAAAGTCGTTCTTCCTTATTATTTGCTGTGCAGTAGCTGAGCCTATAATCTGCTTAAACTCGTTGTATAGCTCTTTAACTCCTTCTTCCCAGCTGAATCTGTCTTCAAAGAATGCCTGCCTCCTTATGTAGTTTATTTTATTCCAAAGCACGGCTGACATCTCGCATATTATGAAAAGCTGTTTCTCCTGTTCTTTGCTTGGATGAAGCTTGAAAACATTGGTTCTCTTTCATTACTTTCCGCTTTCTTTGCTTCTCTGCTTTTCGCATATTATCAGCTCTGCAGAACCGCTTTATAAACATTTTGCTTGCCACTACTCCATCCACCTCCCCCTCCCACCTCACCTAATTCATCCCCACTCTAAGGCTTTCTTAGCGACGTTTTGTAAAATGGTTTATTTTATGCGGGGGAAGGGATTTGAACCCTCGCAGGCTCTACGCCAACGGATCCTAAGTCCGTCCCCTTTGACCTGGCTCGGGCACCCCCGCATTTGAGCACCTATATTTTTTAAGGCTCACATACTTTAAAATTTTTAAAATCGCTTGAATAGCCACAAGTTTGAACAGGTATAAGAATATATGTCTATGTATTATATTCACATGTATGTATATATATGTATAATCTATTCAAAAACAATATTAATAATCTATAAAAATATATAAATTTGAAGGCGGCTAAAAGGCTTGGAGGTGATAGCTTGACAAGATATGCTGTGCTGCTACTTGCAGTTATCCTTTTAATGTTTTCTGCTTGCGAAAAAAAGGAAGAATCTGGAAAAATAACAATAATAGGTAGCGGTGCAACGTTTCCACAACCTCAGATAGAAAAATGGATAGACGAATATTCAAAAATAAATCCAAGTGTAAAAATTGAATATACGGGTAAAGGAAGTGGAGCTGGGCAGAACGATTTCAAAAACGGGTTAGTAGATTTTGCATGCAGCGATCCTCCTATAAAAGAAAAGCTTTGGAAAGAATTAGAAAAACAGGGAAAACCTCTGCAGTTTCCTATAATAATCGGTGCAATAGCAGTTGTATATAACCTTCCAAACGTAGACGATCTGAATCTTAGCAGAGACGTTCTTGTTGACATATTTCTTGGAAAAATAGAATACTGGGACGATCCAAGAATAAAAGAAATTAATCCAAATGCCAATCTTCCGCATGAAAAAATAATAGTGGTGCATAGAAGCGACAGTAGCGGAACAACAGCCGTGTTTACTGCATACCTAAGCAAGATAAGCAGTGAATGGGAGAACAGTGTTGGAAGCGGAAAGGTAGTTGACTGGCCAGCAGATAAAATGGGTAGAGGACTTGGCGGTAAGGGGAATCAGGGCGTAGCTGCAATAATAAAGCAGACACCATACACCATAGGCTATGTAGAGCTCGCCTATGCGATAAAAGAAAATCTTAAAATAGCTTCTATAGAAAATAAAGATGGCAACTTTGTAAAACCAACAAAAGAAACTATTAAAGAAGCCGTGTCTATGGTTAGCATGAATTTCCCAAAACCAACAGAAGGATATAAGGAAGATATAGAATCGTTTTTAGACGCTCCCGGCAGCATATCCTATCCCATTATCGCCTTTAGCCACATGATTGTCTGGAGCAACTACGAAGACAAGAAAGCTGAGGCACTAAGAGAATTTATAAAGTGGATAATGACAGCGGGACAAAGAGATGAGAATATCCTAACAGGCTACGTAGGTCTTCCAAAAGAGGTAGCAAAGATAGGATTGGAAGCGGCAGAAATGATAAAGTGAGATATTTTTATTTTTTAATTTTAGAAGAATAAAGAGAAATAAATGTTAAGGAGTTTTGTTTGCTTTAACTTAGAAGCAGTTTTAGATGTTCATTTGTTGTCCGAATGTAACAACACAAAGCGAAACAGAGCGTTTAACGCAGTAACGTCATATATTTCTCCATCTTCTTATTATTTCATCTCTTTTTTAACTTTTCTTATTATTTTAACCCCCTTGCGGGATGAGTGATGCAAGAGGGTTAGTTTTTCTATAAAAACTAATTTTTCGAGAGAAACTATTCATTCTTATAAAAGGACATTTGCATTAGAAACAAAGCAAAATTTTCCAGACGAAGCGCAGAAAGATTTATATAGAAGAAGGGGTATTAACCTCTTCTCCGGTGAAAGAC
>JALTZZ010000071.1 GCA_027051165.1 archaeon
CTACAAGGGAAGAGATTGAAGCTGTTCTTGACGAAATTAGACCTGCTCTCAGATTTGATGGTGGGGACGTTGAGCTTGTGGATGTTCAGGAAGACGGAACGGTTCTCGTCAGACTTGTAGGAGCTTGCTCCGGATGTGGAATGTCTGTTCTTACATTGAAGGCAGGAATTGAGAGAGTTCTAAAGCAAAAGTTCCCCCAAATCAAAGAAGTAAAAGATGTCAACATGGATATGCCTATGACCTTTGGTTTTTAAAAAATTTTTTAAAAGACGGGGCTTCGCCCCGTAACAATTATTTTTTCTTCCACTTAGTTCCCGCAGGAGTATCTTCTAAGATAATTCCGAGTTCCTTGAGCTTGTCTCTGATGTAGTCCGCAACCGTGAAAACCTTTTCCTTCCTCGCTATATTGCGCGCCTCAATTAAAATCTCTATGAGTTTTTCATCAAACACCTGACCAGCTTCCAACTCTTTTTCAACTACTCTCTCAACTTTGCATTCGGGATATAAATCCTCTAACAGTCCGAAAATTTTCTTTAAGGTGTTCAGTAGAGACTTTGCCGCAAACTCGTAAGCTTCAAGCTCTTGCTTTTTAATCTTTCCTTCGGAGTAAGCTTTATTTTTTACCTTATTGAGCTCTCCCACGAGTTTGAATACAAAGGAAAGGGCTTCAGGAGTGTTAAAGTCATCGCTGAGAGCGGTGTAGAAGTTTTCCTCAAACTCTTTGACGTGGTCGTAAAGGGGATGAGTTCCTCCTAAGGGCTCGTCAACCACCTCAAGTTTCTTGAGAAGCTCTATATCCTCTATAGCTCCCTTTAGCCTTTCGTAAGCTTTAAGGGTTTCTTCCATCTTTTCCCAGGAAAAGTCTAAGGGACTTCTGTAATGGGTAAAGAGAACAAGGAGTCTTAGTATGTCCGGGTGATACTTTGTGTAAACTTCTCTGAGAGTTACGTAGTTTCCGAGGGATTTGGACATCTTCTGTCCACCTACCGTTACGAGTCCGTTGTGCATCCAGTATCTTGCAAAGGGCTTTCCGGTTATCGCCTCCGCCTGAGCTATCTCGTTTTCGTGGTGAGGAAATACGAGGTCAAGTCCCCCGCCGTGTATATCTATCGTTTCTCCAAGGTGTTTAAAGACCATAGCAACGCATTCAGTGTGCCATCCCGGTCTTCCCTTGCCCCATGGACTGTCCCAAGCAGGCTCTCCAGCTTTAGAAGCTTTCCAGAGAGCAAAGTCTAATGGATCCTTCTTCTTTTCTGATGGCTCAACGCGAGCTCCCGCTATCAGCTCCTCTATATCCCTCTTAGAGAGCTTTCCGTAATCCTTGAACTTCTTTACGGAGAAATAAACGTCTCCCTCTACCACGTAAGCGTATCCCTTTTCTACAAGTCTTTGAATTACATCTATTATTTCCTTAATGTGTTCCGTCACTCTGGGTTCAACGTCCGCAGGACGGACTCTTATGTTTTCCATATCTATGTAGTAGCGGGCTATATATCTATCCGCTATGGTCATAAAATCCGTGCATTCTTGCTTTGCTCTGTTTATAATCTTGTCGTCAACGTCCGTAAAGTTCCTTACGAACTTGACTTGATAACCGAGATGCTCTAAAAACCTACGAAAGACGTCAAAGACTATAAGACTTCTTCCGTGTCCTACGTGGCTATCGTCGTAAACTGTAACACCGCAGGTGTATATAAGAACTCTCGGGGGATTCAGGGGAACAAACTCCTCAACTTTACCGCTTAGAGTATTGTAAATTCTCAAGCTCATACAGTTTATTTTAATTCCTTATTCTGGGATAGCTCTTTGAGGAAGACATGCAGAGCATTTAAATCATGAACCTCTTTTCCACAAAGCGTCCCCATACTTTTCCTTTAGTTCTAACTCCAACAAAAATAAGTATTTTATGAAAGTATAGAAACAGGCAGATATTGAAATTAGCAATCCTCTAAATCCATCCATAAATGCGCGTTTTACAAAATAGGTTTTTATGAAACTCCAAATTGGATTAAACAACAGGTTATAAAATTTAAATTTTTTCCCTTCTTTAAAAAGGGAAATCGCGGATTTTTGTGCATAATCTATAGTTTTTATATATTGATGCTTGAGATTTTTATAAGAATAATGATAAATATCTCCCTTTAGACGCCCTTTTCTTCCTTTAAAAACTGGCTTTTCATGTATTTCTCCAACGAAATATACCTGTCCTTTTTTAAACAACTTCAATCGCCATTCTGGATACCAAGTATATTTTAGAAACTTTCCAAGATAGTAAGTCCTTCTTGCTATTTGATAAGCATTGAACCTTGGCTTCTTTATTTCATCCATAATGGATTTTTTTAGTTCGTTGGAAACTTCTTCATCCGCATCTAAGATGAGTATCCACTCACCTTTGCATAGTTTTATACCATAGTTAAGCTTTTCCGCAAAATTATCAGTTTTGGGAGCATTAAAAACTTTGGCTCCTAAGTTTTTAGCTTTTTCTACAGTTCCATCCGTAGAACCATCATCTAAAACAACAATTTCATAAGCAAAAGATTTAACACTATTTATTGCTCTTCCTATATTTTCAATTTCGTTTTTGGTTCTAATTAAAACTGATATCATAGGCATATTTATTTAAAATATTTTAAACCTCCACCCTCTTTTGAGAAGAGAAAAAATCCTGCGTGAATCTTTAAGTATATGCGGATATCTAAGTAATACAGGTATTAAAACTTGCCATCCCTCCATAGCTTCTCCAAACCTCATTGCGGTTTCCGCATAATGGAAGGCGAAATAAGGATAATATTTTTTAGGAATTATGTCTTTATACTCCCAAAAAACTTTTTTTGTTGCATAGAAAAAACTATAATTTTTGCTTGTTCTATTTACATGTTCTCTTATTTTTACCTTGTCATTATCAATAATTTTTATTTTAAATCCATGTAAATATGCTCTTATAAATATTTCCCAATCTTCCCTCATAAGAATATCATTCCTATATCCTAAAAATTTTTCTCTTTTAAAAGCTGTAGCAGAAGGATATCCTATCATCCCGGAAAATATTAGCTCACCTAAATCATTTGGTATTATCTTTTTAGATTTTCTTATTATAGACCCATTTTCATTTATAAACGTTCGTGGAAAACTGTAAACAACATCATGATTTTCAAGAAAAAATAAAGATTGTTCTATATAATCTCTTTCCCATTCATCATCATAATCTAAAAAAAATATATACTTTCCAGTAGAAAGCTCAACACCCTTATTTCTTGAGATACTACGTTCCATATTTTGAGGATTCCTATGGTAGATAATATGATTTTTAAACTCTTTTAATACTATATCTTTAGTATTATCAGTGGAAGCATCATCAATAACAATGATTTCTATATACGGATAAGTCTGTTCTAAAACAGATTTAATAGCTTTTTTTATATATTTTTCACCATTATATACAGGAATAACTACACTCACTTTATCGCTATTTTTACTTGCTTGCATAAGTTATTACATATGATAAACAAAGACACACTTGACGATGAAATTTTGAGGGAGATAGCGAGCGTCGGAGGTGGTTACGGGAGAAAGATAGAATACTGCATGAAAAAGATGATAAGAATAAAGAA
>JALTZZ010000072.1 GCA_027051165.1 archaeon
GCAAATGCAAACATTCCTCGAAGTTTTTTTAAAACGTCTATACCCCACTCTTCATAGCCATGCACTATAACCTCGCTGTCGCTGCTGCTTATAAATTCGTGATTGTTGAGCTCTCTTCTTATCTCCATGAAGTTGTATACCTCTCCGTTGTAGACGAGCCATATACTTGAGTCCTCGTTGCACATGGGTTGCTTTGCATTCTTGCTTAAATCTATGATTCTTAAGCGATTGTGTCCAAGGCTTATTTTATCGTCAACATAATATCCGCTGTCATCTGGACCCCTATGTCTCGTTATAAAGCCCATATTCCTAAGAAGCTCTTTATCATCAAAGTTGAACCCAAATATCGAGCACATACTAAACCCTTATATTTTTTACCCAGTTCCAGTTCTCATTAAACCACTCAACAGTTCTTTTTAATCCTTCCTCCAACGATACCTTTGGCTTCCAGTTGAGCAGTCTCTTAGCTTTTCTGATATCTGCCCATGTAGCTCTTAAATCTGCTTTATGAAAGTCCTTATATATAATTTTAGCTTTCTTTTTTAAATATCTCTCAATAAGCTCTATAACATTGCTAAGCTTTGCTGGCTTGCTGTTTCCGAGGTTTATTATTTCATAGCCAAGAGGTTTTAGAGCCTTTATTGTTCCCTCTGCAATGTCGTCTATATATGTAAAATCCCTTCTCTGCGAACCGTCTCCAAAAACTTCTATTGGTTTTTCCTCTTTTATTAGCTTTATAAATCTAAAGATGCTCATATCAGGTCTTCCCGCTGGCCCATATACCGTAAAGTATCTTAGAACTGTAACATCAATGTCATATAGATAGTGGTATGCGTGGCTCAAAACTTCTGCAGCTTTTTTTGTAGCCGCGTATGGACTTATAACCCTATCAACCTTCTTGCCTTCTTTAAAAGGAAGCTTGCTGTTGCCGTATATGCTTGAAGTGGATGCAAGAATAAACTTCCCTATTTTATACTCTTTGCACAGTTCAAGCAGATTTAGAGTCCCCGTAACGTTTGTGTCAACATAAACCCAAGGGTTCTCCAAGCTCGCCCTAACCCCAGCTCTTGCGGCAAGATTTATAACAGCATCAAAGCTGTATTTTCTAAATATCTTTTTTAAATTTTTAAACCTCGATACATCAACCTTATAAAAGTCAAAATTATTGTATTTTTTTAGCTGCCTTAATCTCCATTCCTTAAGCTTGGGATCGTAATATGCATTCATGTTATCTATGCCGACAACTTTATACCCGTCTCTGAGCAGGAACTCACTAACCCTGTATCCTATGAATCCACAAGCCCCAGTTACAAGCACATGCATGAAATCACCAAAACCTTTATAAGACTTCTGGCAATTTTTATATTTATGCCACAGATTAACATAAAAAATATTAGCCTTGAAAATGCATTTTTGAAGAGGGTTGTTATCCTTGTGAACATCCTTCTTATAGGATTTACTATAAGATACATGACTGCTCACGAGGTCCTTTTCGATCCTGATTCTTACATCTGGTATAGAATTGCAGCTTACTTTAGCGGTCTTGATACAAGATTTTTTGTTGAGAAAGATGGTTTAACATTGGATCTCCTCGGCTACTATCCGACATACAGATATATAGAGCAGTATCCCCTTGGTTTACCTTTAGCCATAGGGTATACCTTCAAGCTTCTCTCCTATCTCAACCTTGTAGATTTTACAAAAGAAGGGTTGATGAAATATTTCTTCTTTTTTGGATCAATAACAGGAGCCTTAACGGGAATCGCCGGATATCTTATAGTAAGAGAAATATTCAAGAACGAAAAGATAGCCTTTGCTGCTGCTCTATTCTATGTGGTTTCTGTAGCCTCTTTTACAAGAAACACAGCTGGTGACTGCGGACAGGAAAGCTTAGGTGGACTGCTTATATTTCTGTGGATATTTCTTGCAATAAAGGCTTTTAAGCAGAGGTTTTTAAGCAAAGAGCATATAATATACACAGTTGCAAGCGGTGTCTCAAGCGGGTTAGCGAGTGCAACGTGGGGCGGTAACGAATTCTACCTTGGAGTATTTGGCTTGAGCTATGTCCTTTATATGCTGATAATAGGAATAAAAAGGGAGATTGAGAACAAAGAAAGCATGTTTCTTTCATATCCCGTTATAATATTTTTGACTCTTCTTGTAAGAGATCTCATAAGTCCGCTAAGATATTCTTTGCTGCCCAAAAGCGTTATATATCTCATACTATACCTCGGCATATTTCTCGCACTGCTCTACCTTGCAACAATAAGGATAAAAATAGACGTTAGATTAAGCTTAGCTGGAGCATTTATAATATTCTTAGTAGCATTCTCTGCGTTTTATGGGATAGATGCCATAATTACAACTGTAAAATCCGCTATAAAAAGCTATATTCATGGAAAAAAGAGTTTAACTGGTGAAACTGTTGCATATTACAGAATGAGCACTCTTAAAGATTTTAAAGATATGTTTGGGCTAATGCTGCTCTTTATTCCTGTAGGATTGGCTTATTTAGCATATGAGTTTTACAGAGAAAGACGATTCGGCATTCTTTTTATTATAATATGGACGATACTTGGAATATTGGCTTTTAGATATATGATAAGACTCCACTTCTTCCTTGCACTCCCTGTGCCTCTGCTAACCCTTTTAACGATAAACTTCTTTGTCAAAAAAAGCACCACAGATGAGAGCTTTAGAAAGATAGCTATAGTATTCTTGTTCGTGCTTGTATTTGCTCCTACAGTTACAGATGGAGCTATTTTTGTAAAATTATCTAAAAATAATGATCTTAATGTTCTTCCTTGGAAGGATGCCGGCGAATGGATGAAAGAGCATACAGAGCCAAATGCACTGCTTATACACTGGTGGGACTACGGCTATTATCTGCAGACGTTTGCAGAAAGAACTACAATCGTAGATGGGGGTAATTTTGGACCTCAAGTTATAAGAAAGGAAGGAAACAGAACAATTATTGGAAATCCAAACAGAAACGTTGATGTTGCGAAGTTCTTCTGCAGCGAGGAGGGTAGCTACTATGAGAAGCATCTATACGAGGTCTATAATCCGGAAAACAGACCGGTGTATATACTTGTGAGCGTTGAGGAGTTTCCGAAGAGCGGTGCTATAAACTACCATGCAAAGGATAATATATACTATTACAGACTAACTCTCGATTCCACCGGAGACATAAAGATAGATTCAAAGAGAATCGAGAATCTCCTCAACTCCATAAAGCCAACTGGAAGATATACAGTTCGCGAGGAGGAGGATAGATACATAGTTCTCACCGAAATTTCCATAGGAAGGGGCATAATACCCGTAGTAATGGAGGTTAACAAAACTGGAAACAGAACCCTTGATATGGAAAAAATAAAGAAAGAGGTTGAAAATGTTGGATTAGTTGATTTTGCGGTAATTCCCGCTGGAAAATTCTACATAATATGGGTTCAGATAGGCAAGAAGGAGTGGGGAAACAAGCTGCTCACAAAATTCCTGCCATTCCAACTCAACGGTGGAGGAAAAGGGCTTAAGAATTATGAGCTCGTATATACAAACGGATACGTATACATCTA
>JALTZZ010000073.1 GCA_027051165.1 archaeon
CGACTACGCAGAGGACGGCAGAGTAGTCAGTATAGAAGTGCTCCACGCCAGCAAACACGCTGAAGAAGTGAAAGACTTGGATAAGCTCGTTGGTGTTGACAGGTAGGAGCGAAGCACATGGAGAAGCTTGAGTTTTTGAGGGTGGAGGATTAGCTGGAGTTATTTGCTGTATTACCGAAAGAGCAGACTTTATGTAAACTATTGTTGTAGCTATGAGCAGGGCCGGTGGGCGCCAATATCTATATGTCAGGTACGGAGTTGAGTCTCATAAGATAGATGCGAACGTCTTACTTGTGTCTCTACTACACCAGTTGAAAATTATCCAAGAAGTCAACAAAGAGTTAGGCGAGGAATACCATCTCAAGCTGAATATAGAAGCGTTTAAAGAAAATAGTTTTGACGTCTCCCTTGAGGTGCTGGGCATACTGCCGACAATAGCATCAACTTTTGGTATAGGGGATGTTGCAGATTACCTATCCAAGGTGATTCGTGTATTCGGAGACCTATTAAATATACAAAAACACCTTAACGGTGAAGAACCAAAAGCTATAACAACCGAGAACAATGGAATGATAAACATAGAGAATAATCACGGGAATGTGATCGTGGTACACCCAGAAGCCTTCAAGCTGTATAAAGAAAATCTAACTGTCAATGAATCTATGCAGGAGGCCTTTGAGGTAGTTCAGGAAGCCGATGACATAGAGTTTTTCGAAATAAGGCACAAGGGCGAAGGTATATTTAGAGCGAGTAAGCAGGAAATATCAAATATGACTGCAGACAACCCACTACTTGGGAAAACAGGGCAAACAAATCTGAAGGATGAATTTGATGTTGAACTTATAGTTATAAAACCTATTCTCGATTACAACAAGAACAGGAAATGGGAATTTTTGTACAACGGGTTCAAGATATCTGCGCTTATAAAAGACGAGAAGTTCTTCGAAGACTTGGTTGCAGGCCGCTTTAGATTTGGGTTCGGCGACAGGCTTATAGCGGATATGCAGATAGAGCAAAGATATAATGAAGCTCTCAGGGTCTGGGAAAACACAGGCAAGTATTACATAGTCCGTGTCAAAGGCATGAAACCACGCCCTGACAATAGGGAGTTATTTAACTGAAATTTAGATTCCAGATTTCCATAACCCACCGCCCCGTGGATGTGGAACAATTATTTCAAGGACTTTAAAAATCTCTCAAGGTTTTTAGTACCGAGCAAGCCAAGAATGTCTTTATCTTGAATGCTTTCTATGCCAGATGTCAGGGCCCCTAACACATCTTCTTCTGTCATGGCTTCTTTCCCGCTTTTTAGGTAGAAGGCGATCAAAACAAGAGTGGCTGCCCCTTGCCCCTTGGAGACGCTAAATATAATACGGGCTCCTCCCGAACGGCCCCCACGAGAGCAGGGATGTTTAAGCCTTTTCTTGTAAAAGCGCATACCTTTGTACGAGAAAAAGTGAGTTAGGGATGATGAGCCTACTTGCTCTATCAGTTCTCCCAATATCTTCGCCAAAACAGATACGTTCCTACAAGACTTGTCTCTTTGCAGGTCCTTTAGGGTACGGGAGAATGCTTTAGTTTTGAGGAGTGTTATCCGTTGCATTCTTCACTTGGGACAGGAAGGAGTTGAGAGCTTCTTCGTTGGACTTAAGGAACTTCTTTAGCTCGTATGTTTCAAAAGCTTCCAGAGCCACGTTTTCAAGGGTTCTCTTTAGCTCCTTTGACCACGGGGGAGCTATAGACCGTACAAGGGTTATAAGCTCCTCTTTGTTGTATTGCCTTCCTTCAAGGATTTTCAGAATCTCTGCTTCTAAAACATCTTCCAGTTCAAGCTCGTGTCCCCCTTTCTTAGCCGCCTTGTAGAGGCTGTAAAACAGGAGCCGCAGAGCGAACTCGTATATCTTAATACTTACGCTCAAGAAGAGCTTCTTCGCCTCGAGCTTTCCGACTTCTGCCCCTAAGAGCAAAGACCCTATCACTTTACTTACGCTTTCAAGCCTTTCACCTTCCGCAGTAGGCGTCATAGGTTTAATTATAGTCCTTCCCCATCCGAGGGGGGTTGTTTCGTGGATGTAGGGGCCAGTTATAGTCCTGATTCGTCTATTTCTTTAGATTTGACCTTGATAGATTCTTTTTTGGCTTGCTTCTCTAATGCCTCGTCGTAGTATTGGACATACAGGTCGTGCCCACCCATGAAAGTATCTACACATTTAACATTTATACGCTTCTGTCCTTTGGTGAAATAGTATCCTTCTTGAGCAAAAGCGAGCGTGATAGCTTTCCGTTGTATCTTGTATTTTCTTTCTATTGCTTTGGCAATGGCTTCCATCCTGCTCTTGCATTCTTCCTCAGAAAGTCCTGATTCTACACCCCAAATTGTGTATACCTTCTCCGAAACTGGCGTGGTCCCGACGACATAGTGAGATAACAGTTTGAGTGCTTTGGGGGGCACAACAACATAAAGAGGCTCCCCGCTGGTGGTTTCATTTTTTCCTACCACCTTCAAGGTTTCTAACTTCTGCCCGAACTTAATCCCGAAGGCTCCCGTTATTTCTTGGGCAAAGCCAAGAGTTATTAGCACACAAAGAGTAACTAATATAATCATTGTTCTCCTCCCTTCTCTCCTTCTCGTTTCCTCAGTTCTTTCTGAACAAGCTTGTATATGTCTTCACTAAATAAGTTGATGATGGCTCTTTTAAGAGTATCTTGGTTCACCCTGTGTCCTGTTATAGCTTTCAGCTCTTTTGTAATAGCCCTCAAAACGGGTTCGCTAAGCATAGCAAGGAGGAGGTTCCTGTCGGTAACCGATGTAGCTTCTACCATGTATTTATTGAGATGTCCCTTAACAAGTCCTTCCCTTGAGATCAACTTAAGGTACGGCAGCACATCTTTAGGTTTATCTGAGATCAGGCTAAACTCTAAAACCGGTTCAGAGTTGATCTTTCCTTCATCAAGGGACACATGATAAACACGCCACTCGTCAAGGTTGGTAAGTATAGCCGTGCTTATACCCTCGTTCGCTGCGTAATTGACAGCTTGAGAAACATGAACGTCTCTAAGTTTTGAAGTGATGGGTTTGACCTCTATAAACATTTTTACATCGCCACGAATTTTGATAGCGAGATCTACATAGTGAGAAGATACCATGTGTTCTTGGGTGATTTCCTTAAGCAGGTCGTAACCGAGGACACGTTCCAAGAATAGCTGAACCCGTGTTCTGGTATCTGCTTCGTTGAGCTTATTTTTCTTAGCTTCTTTGATAATGGGCAGGAATTCTTTTAAGGACTTCTCGAGTGACGTGCTAATCCTTCTTCCCCTCCTATGGTACCTCTGCTGTGAATACCCTTAACACTCGGAAGTCTATTTGTCAATCTTCGGGATTTACCCATTGACATTTCGGGAATACCGAAGTATATTCATACCAACGCCAGTTAGGAGGGCACGGAGATGAGCACAGCACTTGAGAAGCTCAAAAGCCTCAAGGAGCAGCTGGAGAAAGAGGAGAGCGGAGGAGCCCTTAAG
>JALTZZ010000074.1 GCA_027051165.1 archaeon
TCAAGGTCATGCTCTTTATCCTCAAGCAAGTGAACTTCCCTAAATAAACCCATTTCATCTATAAGAGCATGCAACTTGTAGCCGTAGAAGTATTCCCTTTTGCTGGGTATGTATCCTCTGTATTGCTCCCCCTTCAGAACCTTGGCTCTGGGTATCCTGATGTTCTCACATACCTTTATGGGCTTGCTGTCTATTATGAACCTCTTGGGCTTTTTAGTCATCAGTCCCAACCGCTGAATTATCATTTGAAGGTAGGGTTTGAGCTTGTGCATTCTTCTTGAGAATCTTGAAGGGGAAGGCACGTAAGGGAACAGATGTCTAAAGCCCCCTTTTAGCATTTCAAGGGCTTGGTTGTAATTGCCTGCGAAGGATATGTGAGCTATAACTCCCATGGTAAGCACCTCGCTATTGGTAACATTTTCTTGGGGGTCATCTTTTACACCCATATATTTGAGGATATCGTCTATAATGCAGAAGTAGGTGATTATTTTTCTGATTGAGTCATTTTCTCACCTCCTGGCTTGATGGTTGGGGGTGGGGCTTTTCATAGGTTATTATCTTACTGCTTGGTCTGAGCATCTCGCTACCCCGCTACTACGTAAAGAAGTACTTACCTCAGATAATTAAGAGGAAGTTGAAAAGGTTGGAAGTGATGAGGGTGCCCGAGGGGTTTGGGGGATAAAATACATATTTCTATTTTTGCTGCAACACTTTTTTTAATTGTGCTTTTAAAATCTTTTTTCTTTCTTCATAAAAGACCTCAAAATCTTTAAGCTCCAAACTTACATGATCTGGAATATAATTGTCTTTCATGAATTTCCCACGCTCATCAGGATTAGGATATGCATTTTTCAGCCATTCTTTAAAAGGTGTTTTATTCTTACTTTTATTCTCTCTACCTTCCATAAGCTGAAGGTTTGGTAATCGGTCTTTCATATCTTTCCATTTTTTAATATTATCCTTAGATACCCCAAGTTTGCCCAGCTTGGATTCTGTAAACATAGAGGCAGGATGTATGTGATCTTGGTGAAATTCAATTTGACCAAATTTCAAATTTGGGTATAAAAGAGATAAAATCATAAACGTATAAGGACCCTTTTTATATTCCAGAATTTCCTCAATATCTTCGTCTGTGATTTTTAAAGATTTACCACTAGGTAGTTTAGCATTATTTACGATGTAGTCAAAAGAGAAGTATTTATGCTCTTTAAAAGCATCTTTCAGAACATCTCTTATTGCTGCTAAAACTCTGTCCCCTTGGCTGCCATATATTTGTTTAAGCAAAGCATAGATTAAGTACCTTCTTATATCATCCTTAGATTTGTCAGACTCACCACCTTTAATAAAGTAATATGCTATAGGGATTATGGCATTTTGCGATGTTAAGGTTTCCCCATTGAATCCAAATTCGACTAGAAGGTCTACCGCTTTGGTTATAGATATTTCTATATTTTCCCATTGGCTTTTTATTTTATTTATATTCTCTTTCTTAAAACTTCTTACTTTAAACAATATTGGGCAATCAGTTAAGACCAAACATGAACGCATAATAAAATCATTGTCAAAATAAAAACCATTCCCTTTCTTATTTATTGTGCTAAGCAAGTCCTCTATTTTTTGCCTTGCTTCCTGCCAATTAGCGACTATTGTTGAAAATAGCAAATCTGATTTTGATAGTACAGTGCCGCCACTATTAACTCTTACAAATATATCTAAAATATTATCTAGCTCTTGCTCTTCAATTTTGTAATAGTTTATCAGCTTTTCTATAACTATTCTTTGGTGCAGAATTCTCAAAGTCTTTTTAACCTGCCTTCTTTTCTCTTCTATACATACTTTTAGCCCATCTGATACATAATCGCTATTTAGTAAATTGTCATAGTATTCGTCTATTTCCGGTTCTTCTCCCCATAGCATTACATCTCTAACCAAAAACCATAGATGTTTTTCATCTAAATTCCTTGCCTCTTCTTCTGTCAGGAATTTGAATTCATACATATATCCTGCATCATCTTCTGGTTCACTGAGTAAATTTATGTAAAACCTCCTTTTTGGAAAAGCACTATCATTATACCACCTTGCATAAGCTTTTTTATATGCGTAGGTACCTTGAAGGGCAATATACATAGAGCTTAATCTTTGTTGACCATCTAATACACCAACGATTTCTTCCTTTAACTCAGGTCTCGGTGCTATATCGTTTAGATACTTGTCCCTTTCATGATAATCTTGAATAAATTTATAAAATGTATAATCATTTATCTTTTCTCCTCTAATAAACCAAAATAAAAATGTTCCTATTGGATAGCCCCGCATTATTGAATCAAACAAACTCTCTATCTGCTCAGGTTTCCAAACAAACTTCCTTTGTATAGCAGGAAGATATATTTCGTTTCTGCCAATCATACTAATAACTTCCCTTATAGACTTGCTTTCATAGCTCATGAAAAGAATTCCCCCTTTAACTTAATATGCTTTTGAGCATTATATCAAAAGTCAGCGTATTTTCTTGGAAGATGTTACAAAGATACCTTCACCCCACAACCTCATAATGCCTATACTTCCACTTCGCTCCCAGCTCCTCCACCAGCTTTTTAGTCTTCTCCATATCAACCCCCGGGTAGTCCACAGCGGAGACCACGACCTCAAAGCCTTCTTTAATGGCTTCCCTAATGAATTCCAGAACCTTCTCAAAAGCCTCGGGCTGGGCGGGTTTGCAGACTGAGTTGTAGGTTTCCTTATCGGGTGCGTTCAAAGAGACAGACCAGACGTCCACAAGACCTTTAAGCTCCTTTAACTTCTCTTTGGGCAGGAACGTGAACATAAGCCCGTTGGTATCCACGCGAACTCTTCCGCCTTTGGACTTTACATACTTGGCTATCTCTTTCAGTGCAGAGAATCTCAAAGTCGGCTCTCCGTATCCGCAGAAGACGACCTCCTCATAACCCGTAGGGTCTCCTATCTCTTTTATAACCTCCTCCACTGACGGGTCTCTCGTTGTCCAGACCCAGTGACCTTTTACCATGAAGTTCCTCTCCCTCTCGCGCTGACAAAAGACACAGTGTAGGTTGCACTTGTTGGTAAGGTTAACGTAGAGCTTATTGTTAATAACGTAGGTTATGGTCTCCTTCTTCCCGTTGTTGCCGATGTTGAGCAGGAGCTTGGCGTTCTCGGAGGTCATTCGGTCAACGTCTTCTAAAGATGTGTTGGGCAGAAGGCTTGCCAGAACCTCTGCGGTGTGCCAGATGTAGGGCGGCTTGTTGGGTTTGCCCCTGACAGGCTGCGGAGCGAGAAATGGGGCGTCCGTCTCAAGCAATATCCTGCTCGTTGGTGTTTTCTTAGCAACTTCACGGACGCCTTCGGCGTTTTTATAGGTAAGGATTCCCGAATAAGAGATGTAAAACCCAAGGTCAACCGCTTTCTTCATGGTCTCGTAAGAACCCGTAAAGCAGTGCATTATCCCGCCAACCTCGTAGGCTCCTTCCTCCCTCAGAATCCTTATGGTCTCTTCT
>JALTZZ010000075.1 GCA_027051165.1 archaeon
ATATAGGGAATATGTCTATCCTGTCGTTTTTATCAAGGTCTTCGCTTTGAAGAATTGTTCTGAGGTCTTTTCTTTCCTCACTCGTAAGCTCCCCTATAAATGCACTCTTCTGTATTCTCTCAAGCCCAAAGTCTTTTAATATTTCTGCAATCCTATTCCTAAGGGTGTCGTTTGAGATGTCATAGACCACAAGAACCTTCATATAGCCCTTTCACCTTCTTTAAACAACTTTTTCTGTTATTTTTAGGAAATTCCCATAAAGTATTTCAAATTTCTTTTTTGGATCAATATCCATAGATTTTATCTCATCAGCCAGCGAAAGATCGTTTGCATCTGTTGAATTCGAGCCAAAAACAATGTTGTATTCCATGTCCAAGAGCTCTGGAATGTAGTTTAGTATCGAAGAAGTTTCAAAGTATAAGTTGTTTTCCGGAAGTATTTTCATTATTTCCCTTATAGATTCCTTTATGGAGATTATAAACGGAATTTCTGGAAAGCTTGAAACGATTTCATTTATATCCGTGCTTCTTATTCCATGTTTAAATTCTATATCGTGGAAGAAAATTATCTTCATATACAGCTCATCTAAGAATCTCCAAAATTCGTAGCTCTTTATATTAAAGTTTTTTTCAACAACAAATCCACTGAAGTATTTGTATTCTTCAAGATAATCTATTTTTGGCTCATTTATTCTTTTTAAAAAATAAAAGCCGGGTAGCTTTATGGATTCATCAGATATAACTATTGATTCAACATCGAGATTGCTTATCTTTTTTACATCGGTTAAATGAACATGAGAATCAGCTATTTTTTCATATGCTTTCTCATAATCTCCAAGGCTTCTTTTAAGTTTTCCCCACATATCACATAACCCTCTTTCGTTTCTATAACCTCAGCAACCTCCTTTATTTCTTTAAGGATTTCATCCTCCAAGCTTTTTACTCTAATCCACCTCCTATCCCTTGGCAATCCTACAGCAAATCTCATTTTTTCTATTTTAAATTCTCCATATTTCTCTCCTTTCATTATTCTCTTAAAAATTTCATCCCACTTTTCAGTAAATTCTTCCCCGCAGACGGAAAATATCTCAGCATGAGCCTCTTGGAGGAGCTGTTCTATATGCTGAAGTAGATCATCTCTAATCTCCCTTTTCAAATAAGCTTCATTTAGAACGCTTTTTGCAGTTCTTAATAAATTTAATGCTCTATCAACATTAAACCCTATTTTTCTTGCTTCTGTTACCATATCAGCTGTTGCTAAAAAAGTCTGAGCAAGCTTGTCTATGCGCTCCATTAGCTAATAACACGAGATATCAACTATAATAAATTATTTTGTAAATAGGGGCATCTCCTATCAGGCTCCAATTTCTTTCTATTCTTTTTTCTCCCGTATTTAACGATAAACCCTAAACATCCGCCTCTGCATACGTGATCGTATCTGCAGCTTAAATTGCATATCCTTCTAAGTTTTCTAAAAAGATTCCACTTTCTGCTCCTCCATATATCCTCGAAACTCTTCTCAAAAACATTTCCAATTTTATAGTCGAGAAACATCGTGCACGGATAAACGTCTCCGTTTGGGAATACAACAGCTTTAGCACTGCCTGCTTTGCAGAAAGTTTTTGTAATAAGCTTGTAACCGCTTAAATTGTAGTATATGTGGGTGAACTGTCCCACTATCCCTATCTCTATTCTATCCTTCGAAAGCTCTAAAGCTTTTTTGTAAACCTCGTAAAATTCGTTCAAGCTCAAGCTCTCTTTGCCTTCAACGTCTATCATCTGAATAAGGTAGTATCTCTTAACACCCTTCTTAACAAGCATCTCAACGATATTTTCTATATCAAAGAAGTTTTTTCTGCACACAACGGTTTTTACAGATATTCTGCTGCCAAGTTCATCTAAAACTTTTAAACACTCTTTAAAAGAACCTTCTCCGCAAAGGCTGTCGTGAATATCTTCTTTCGATCCGTGGAGAGATAATCCTATGTTTACATAATCAAGCTCTGCAACTTTCCTTATATTGTCCAAACAAGACCCATTTGTGCTTATATTCACGAGCATTCCAGAATTTACCGCATATTCTACGATTTCATAGATGTTTTTGTGTAGAAAGGGCTCTCCCCCGAGAACATCGAGCTCGAAGACTCCGCTTCTTCTAAGCTCATTTATAACCTTAACTGCATTTTTTAGGCTTATTTCCATATTTCCTTTACCTTTAAACATGTTAAGATAGCAGAAGGAACATCTCCTGTTGCACCTTAGCGTGGGATAGAACTGAACATAAAGCGGAGCGTCTTTTTTGCCGAGAAAATCTATGCCACTCTTTATTGAGGAGAATTTATCAAAGAACTTCTTAACGCTACCGTAATCAATATTAAAAAATCTCTTTTCAAGGTGTTCGTATACATCATTAAGGCTGCATCTACTTAGAACCATATCTAATATTTCTGCAGCTGTCTCATTTAAATAATAATATTCTCCATCTTTTTTGTCAAAAAGTATCCCAAAATCTTTTCCTTTTCTGAAGGAATATCTTTTTAAATTTTTTCTCATGTTGAAAATTGATTTAATTAACGTATGAAAGAATACAGCAGAAGAGAAATTAAAGAAAGGGTTAAGAAGAAATTTGAAAAACCAGAAATAAAGAAAATACTATCCCAGCATTGTATAGGTCTTCTTATTGAGGAATAGATAAAGAAGAGGTGCTGAGATGCCAGAGTTCTATGTTGTTTTTCTTAGAGAGATGCTGACTTTTAGACGTAGAATTGTAAGGTATCTTATTGCTGGTATAATAAATCCTCTGCTTTTTCTAACGGCATTTGGTCTTGGCTTGGGAAGGAGCATAAAAATGCAGGGGATAGATTATCTCGATTTTGTTTTACCGGGAATAGCAGCTATGAGTGCAATGTTTAACAGCTTCTATGCGGTTGGTGTTTCGTTAAATATAAGCAAGAGATATACAAAAACGCTTGAGGAGTATCTTGTAGCTCCGATAAGCACGTTCTCCTTGGTTCTTGGGAAGGTTCTTGCTGGAGTATTTAGAGGAATAATTACCTCTTTTCTTATAATACTCATAGGACTACTTTATGGGGCACACATCTCTCTAAGCATTCTTTCAATATTAACAATTGCTCTAACATGCTTTCTTTTCGCAAGCCTCGGTGCATATGTAGGAATAGCACTGAAAAGTCATGAAGATATGAACAATTTTAACTCAATTTTCTTGCTTCCAATGGCTTTTTTAAGCGGAACCTTCTTCTCGGTTGAGAATGCTGGTGTTTTTAAATATTTCCTATATATGTTACCGCTAACCCATGCAAGCACCTGCTTAAGAGCGAGCATGCTTAATATGGAGTTTCCCTATATCTCTCTGCTTATACTGCTTATATTTTCATGCATTTTCTTTATTTCTGCCATAAGAGTGTTTAAAAAGGGAGATTTAACGTAATTAACGTAAGCTAAATATATTTCTTATATCAAACTTCAGCACACCGTATATTTTTCCAAAAAGAGATACTTTGTATGTTCTTTTTAATTCTTCTATAGGCTTCTCAGAAAAAACATCTATTCCATCTGGAAGCTCGTCGAGAAATCCCATGAGATATGCGCAGACAAGGTCGCATGCGACGACGTTGTCAGAGGCGACTACAACTCCATGCTCTACGGGTTTTGAGTTGAGCTCTGAACCCTTGCCGCCAACGATGCCATCTACTATTGTTAAGCACGGGTTAAAAATTTTCAGTAGATCCCACAGCTTTTCGTTTATATTTCTGTGCATGCCCAAGGCTGGTTTTTTTAGAAATCCAATATTGTTCTTTATTCCCAGAGAAACCCCAGTAAGCGTGTGAACTTTCATCTTAGGAACGCTTATAAAAGGTTTTTTATATGCATGCTTGAGTGCGGTCTCTGATATCTTTACGTTTTCAAGAAACTTGCCTTTAACTTCAACCTTGTAAAATCTTTCTCTGTTCATATTTACGCATGCAGCAACCTCTCTAAGCCCATATTTATCGAAGACTTCGTCGGCAGAATTTTTCGTATAGCCTCCTTCCGCCAGTATAGGCTTTGTATATTTTTTTGCAACATTTATAACACTTTTTACAAATTCTGGATGGGTAATGCACCATATATTATCAGAAACAACAAAATTAGGCTTAATAATTGTTACATCGTTCAATTTTGGTTTATAAATTTTAAATATTTTTTCTATTATTGTATCTACATCTTCATAATTTTCCTTCGTAAACACGTGCACCCGCATATATCATATTATTTTTTCACCTTTAATTATACATTTCTCTCAAATTTTCTTTATGATCTATATTTTTTGAAAAATCTTTCAATGTTAAGAATCAGTAATGCGAAAGCTTTAAATATTGGCTACCCGTCTATATAAAATGTAGCACGGAGGTGTATATGGATGCAGGAAAACGTAGTATACATAGGAAACAAGCCTGTTATGAACTATGTATTAGCTGTAATAACACAGTTCAATAATAATGCAAGCGAAGTTGCCATAAAGGCAAGAGGTAAAGCTATATCAAGAGCCGTCGATGTAGAGCAAATCGTCAAAAACAGATTCATGCCAGACGTTAAGACCCTCGACATAAAAACGAGCACCGAGGAAGTTACTGGACAAGACGGCAGAAAAGTCAACATATCCGCAATAGAGATCGTTTTAAGTAGAGAAGGCGAAGAGAAGCCAAAGGAAGATGTTCCAAAGGAAAACGTAGTATACATAGGAAACAAGCCTGTTATGAACTATGTATTAGCTGTAATAACACAGTTCAATAATAATGCAAGCGAAGTTGCCATAAAGGCAAGAGGTAAAGCTATATCAAGAGCCGTCGATGTAGAGCAAATCGTCAAAAACAGATTCATGCCAGACGTTAAGACAAAGGCAATATACACAAATACAGAGACCGTGCAGACTCCAGATGGAAGGACTTTGAACGTCTCCGCAATAGATATTGTCCTTACGAGGTAATCTTTTATTTTTGTTTTTGAGGTGTTTCAAATTTCTTTTTTAGGAATAGATCATGGAACCCAAGCTGTTCGCTTTTTTATCCTTCCAGATAACTACTACTTCGAAATATCTCGAAAAAATCCGAATTTTAATTTGCTTAAAAAAATAGACGATTTTGACATTAAAGCTGCATGCATAACGTATTCTATGGGAGATGCAATAAATAAAATAACAAACATAAAAAAAGTTGTAAATAGGGGTGTTTTAGAAGAAAGCGTGGGAGAATACAAAGGTGTTGGCACAAAAATTTTTGATTTTATAGCGAAAAAGGAATTTGAGACTTATTTAATACCGGGGCTTCACAGAAACTTAGATGTCCTCGACAGAAGGTTTAGAGCTCTTTACTCACACTGTGCAAGTGCTGATAAAGTAGCTTTAAGCTATTGCGCATACAAAAGAGTAAACGAAGATTTCAGGGCTAAAAATTTAATAATTAGTGATATAAGCTCAAACACCGTTACAATCGCAATAAAAGATGACAAATTCTTTGGTGCAATTGATGCGTGTTTAGGCGCAATAGGAATTTTTCATGGACCTCTCGATTTAGATGGATTAAGAAGAGCTGAAAGAGGAGAAAGAGCTACAAAAATATTTTATTCAAGCGGGGCTGTAAAAATTTATCCTACGGAAGATCCTAATGAAATTCTCGAACCAAAAAACGAGCTCGCGGAGCTTGCCTTAGAATCTTTGATAATGAGTGTAAAAATGGAAATATATGGTTTTTTAAGTGAGGTTGATCCAGATGCTATTGTAATAACTGGCTGGGCTGGTATCCATGAGAATGTTTTCAAAAGGTTAAAAAATCTTGAGAATATAGCACCTCTATATAGAATAGATAAATACTCCGCTGCAAGGGGAGCTTCGCTTATAGCAAGGGAAGTCTATGAAGGGGCTGATAACATCCTCGGTATAGGTGTTGAAAGATGAAGAAAAGAAGGGGATTGCTCATAGGAAGGTTTCAGCCCTTTCATAAGGGTCATCTGTTTGTTGTCGAAAAAATTCTCGAGGAAGTTGATGAAATTATAATAGGTATAGGAAGTGCTCAAAAAAGTCATACTCTTGAAAATCCCTTTACTGCCGGCGAGAGAATAATGATGATTGCTAAGAGTCTCTTCGAAAATGGTATAAATAAGACTTTCTACATAATACCGATACCAGACGTAAACAACAATGCAATATGGGTAAGTCATGTAAAAAGTCTAACACCACCGTTTGATGTTGTTTATTCTGGAAATCCTCTTGTTAAAAGACTTTTCAAAGAAGCTGGGGTTGAAGTAAAGACCCCTCCGCTCTATAACCGCAAGCTATACTCGGGAACAGAGATAAGGAGAAGAATGATAACCAACGATGATTGGCAATCTCTTGTTCCAAAAGCTGTTGTTAGTGTCATAGAAGAAATAGACGGTGTAAATAGGCTTAAAGACCTTTTGAAAAGTGATAAGATTTAATCTTTATGGAGAAAAAGAATATCGTAATATTATTTTCGCATATTCGCAAATATTATAAAAGGTATTATATGGCAATTGTAAGTGTTAAAGTTCCAGAAGACATTAAGAAAAAGATGAAAGAATTAGATATAAACTGGAGCGAGGAGATAAGAAACTTCATTAAAAAGAAAATAAAGGAAAAGATTCTTAAAGAGGTTAGAGAAATGCTAAAGGGAGTTAAGGTTTCCGAGGACACTTCAGCAAGTATCGTGAGGGAGGATCGTGATAGTCATTGATGCCTCTGCTCTTGTTGCACATATTCTTGGAGAAAAAGATTTTGAGCAGTATTTTTACGAGGATTTATACAATGTAGATTTAATAGTAAAAGAGACTGCAAACGCTCTTATAACCGCATTCAAACAAAAAAAGAATTGACTAAATCGCACTAAAAATCTGTTATAAAGCATTTATCAAACTTATTAAGATTATAGAATTTAAATCTCAATCAGAGCTCCTTGATGATGCCTTTAATTTAGCATTGAAGAGGAATATAACAGTTTACGATGCTTTATACATAGAACTTGCCAAAAAACTAAATGCAAAGCTACTTAGCTTGGACAAAAAACAGAGAAATGTCGCCTTAGCTTTTCTTAGATCTCCTTGCAAGTTTTCACAATAGCTAAGTTAAATGAAGAGCTTCGAAGCAAACAAGCTAACAACTATAGCGATGAGCGTTGCTGAAACAACCTTGAAGAGATTCTCTTGTTCAAGGCATCGAATCTCACACCTACATAGCTCTTAAGCCTTTCCTCAGTATTTTTTATTTCGTTTCTCAGATCTTTAGCATTGCTTTTAATCTCATTTCTAAGCCTTTCTTCTGCATCTTTAATCTCATTTCTCAGATCATTTTTCGTTGCAAGGGTTTCAAGGTTTTTCAACGAGAAGAAGCTTAAGCTCAGGATCCAAAACGATCTCTGAAACTATAAGCTTTGTAAGCCTTTTCCTGAGCTCCACATTTTCTTTCAAGTGCTTCGATGATCTCCATAAAAATTTATCAATAAAATAACATCATAGTTAAATTTTTATTAAATTTTTTTCGATTTGAAAAAGGATGTTCTAAGTTTTAAATCAGATATATGATTTGATGCAGAAACTTTAGTGTAAAACTACGAAAGAAGTTTTTACGTTAAGCCAATTTTAGCCTTTATTTTTGCTATCTCTTCCTCAATCTTTCTAAACCTCTCTTCCATGTAGTTTTTAGATCGGTTCTTAACATGTCAATCTTTTCCCCAAGCTCCTCCCTTGCTTGATCTACCTTCTCGGCAACTTTATCAACCTTCTCGGCAACCTTGTCTACCTTCTTGGCAACCTCATCAACCTTTCTGCCAACTTCATCAATCTTCTTTCCGAGCTCTTCTCTTGTTAGTCTAACTTCGTCTCTTACCTCTTTACCAATTTCTATGAACTTTCTTGACTGCTGAACGTTAAATAACAGCAAAAATTGATCTATTTTTGGAACGTAGCCCTTGTAGTCCTCTATTTCTATACTGTCAACCTGAGCATCCTTAGGAAAATTATTTTTAGCAAATTCTGCGAACTCGTTTAAAGCTTCTTCATCTCCTTCAACAAAAACTAAAAGCTTTCCTTCGTTTCTCAGATTAATGGCTCTAAACCTTTCTATTCCACAGCCCAAAGCTTGCTCTACTAAAAAGTATCTGTAGCCTATGTCAAATATCTTGGAGCCCGTGATCGTGATCTTCTTTCCCATACCTTCAACCTCTTTTTCATCAAAGCCAGCCTTTTTTTAATACATTGCTCCCTTATCTCTCGCAAATACTTTTCCAACGCTTCTCTTCGTGATTATTTTCCCTAAAAAGTCTTTTTTCCTTGGAAAGATCTTAAAATCGTTAACTACCGACTACTTATATTTATTAATCGTGAATTTTTAAACAAAAAGAAAAGAATTAAAGAGCATCAGCTAAAGCTTCTGCTGCGGCTCTTGTTGCATCTCTGTCCTTACCTGCAACTATTATTGCATACTTGCCGGTCTTGAATGCATCTTTGATAACTTCAATGTCACCCTCACTTGTATACCAGTCAACCTTGCTCTTTCCAGCGTTTACGAGGTCTGCTACCAATGTGTTGGCTACTGGACCACCTACAAGTATAAGGTTCATGTTCTTGTCTGCCTTATCTTCTGTTACTATTTCAAGGACCGGTGCCTTCTCTTCTCCGCCGACAGCTTTAACGACGATACTTTTACCGGCTGCTAAGAAGTCTTTACCTGGGGATGTGGTATCTTTCAACTTTGTTCCACTGGATACTGTGGAGACTTTCTTTCTCTCTACGGTTAACTTTCTTGCAAGTGTCCACTTTAATCTGTAGTAGGTATCTGGTATGTCTACGGTATCTCCTCTCTCGAGTTCTACCATTGGACCTAAGAGCACAATTCCGTTTTTACCTATATCGTCATCGTTTATCCTTATTTCATTGTATCCCAATACACCCTCTTCTTTATTCTTAACGGAAGTTACTTCCGCCTTCTTTGCTATAACAACTTTTACTTTTTCGTAAACACCATCTCCATTAGCATCAATAGGTAGTGCATACATTTTGTATGCTTTGAACTCGTCTGCCGTTATCTTTGATGTAACATCTTCAAATGTTGCTCCTGGTGGCGTTGTTAGTGCTATTTCATCTACTCTTGCATTATCAAGATACAAGTATAGCTTTGTAGCTTGCTGATCGTATATTATCTTCTTATTTTCTTCAATGACTAAAGCGTTCTCCGCTTTAATGTCGGCTGTATTGTATCCAGTAAGCTCCCTTGCAAACACCTTTGGTGCTAATTCTGCCTTCTGACCGGGTAAATCAATGTCTGTGATTACATACTTCGTTCCGCGAACCTTTATTATGTCACCCTTAGCGCTACCACCGCCGGGAGCAAAGGTAGCATCTGGTATTGGTATGTAAGCTAACTGTATTAGACCCTCTCTGCCATCATGTATGTAGATTGCGTTGTATAATACATAATCATCGCCCGTCGAAACGTCTTTTAAATCACCATCATTGTTTGCATCATATATTAAACCTTCATCTGCACCAGCAGTTCCTATTCTGATAAGATCGTTTTCATAGTTCGTAGTTGGTAAACTCTGAGCGTCTGCAGCCGCTATAGCAACCGGTGCCTTTGTAAAGTCTGCATCCGGAATCTCTTGTGTGAACTTATCTGCCGGATCGTTGTCGTCTACACCATCACCATCTGAATCCTGATCATCCAAGTTCTTCGTTCCATATGTTATCTCTACGTCCCCGCCAACAGTTCTGACGACGATGCTTTTACCGGCTGCTAAGAAGTCTTTACCTGGGGATGTGGTATCTTTCAACTTTGTTCCACTGGATACTGTGGAGACTTTCTTTCTCTCTACGGTTAACTTTCTTGCAAGTGTCCACTTTAATCTGTAGTAGGTATCTGGTATGTCTACGGTATCTCCTCTCTCGAGTTCTACCATTGGACCTAAGAGCACAATTCCGTTTTTACCTATATCGTCATCGTTTATCCTTATTTCATTGTATCCCAATACACCCTCTTCTTTATTCTTAACGGAAGTTACTTCCGCCTTCTTTGCTATAACAACTTTTACTTTTTCGTAAACACCATCTCCATTAGCATCAATAGGTAGTGCATACATTTTGTATGCTTTGAACTCGTCTGCCGTTATCTTTGATGTAACATCTTCAAATGTTGCTCCTGGTGGCGTTGTTAGTGCTATTTCATCTACTCTTGCATTATCAAGATACAAGTATAGCTTTGTAGCTTGCTGATCGTATATTATCTTCTTATTTTCTTCAATGACTAAAGCGTTCTCCGCTTTAATGTCGGCTGTATTGTATCCAGTAAGCTCCCTTGCAAACACCTTTGGTGCTAATTCTGCCTTCTGACCGGGTAAATCAATGTCTGTGATTACATACTTCGTTCCGCGAACCTTTATTATGTCACCCTTAGCGCTACCACCGCCGGGAGCAAAGGTAGCATCTGGTATTGGTATGTAAGCTAACTGTATTAGACCCTCTCTGCCATCATGTATGTAGATTGCGTTGTATAATACATAATCATCGCCCGTCGAAACGTCTTTTAAATCACCATCATTGTTTGCATCATATATTAAACCTTCATCTGCACCAGCAGTTCCTATTCTGATAAGATCGTTTTCATAGTTCGTAGTTGGTAAACTCTGAGCGTCTGCAGCCGCTATAGCAACCGGTGCCTTTGTAAAGTCTGCATCCGGAATCTCTTGTGTGAACTTATCTGCCGGATCGTTGTCGTCTACACCATCACCATCTGAATCCTGATCATCCAAGTTCTTCGTTCCATATGTTATCTCTATGTCCCCGCCGGCACCTGTAACTTTAAGCTTGTCTTCAACCGCACTTTTTATTACCTCGGCACTCGCCTTGTCGCAGTCGTAGCACGGTGCGTTTGCACCGACCACAAGCTGTGCTTGTGGTTCACCAGCCTTTGCTATCCAGTCTGTGTTTATCTCTACGCTTTTACCACTTGGTGCAGTCACTGTTTTCATTGCTCCTGTTGCCATACCTAACGTGGCACCCAAGAATAGGGCACCACCTACTACCGCACCAATCTTTCTGATACTAACCATTCTACCACCCTCAAAAATCCTTCACAGTTAATACCCTTAAGTAACCGCTATATAAACCTTTCGCAGAATGAGAAAAATCTACTCGGATAATATGGTATAGACACTATCATGCACATACGTTCCAAGATTTGAGTTCGGAAGTAGAAAAAAGTAATAGGACATGAGCATTTGTTGTGCTAAAACAACTATTTTCATCAAACTCTTACTGAAGTTAAAAAAAACTTGGTGACATGGATGCTATTTCAATGCTTTTTGATGCAGTTATTAAGGAATCTTTAGAAGCAATAGTTAAAAAGATTCGAAAGGGTAAAAAATTAAGTGATGTAAAAGTTTCGCTTTTAGCTATAAGTTAAATGAGAAAAAAGTAAGAAATTATTGTTAAAATGGTAGAAAAACTTAAAAACGATATTAATAGAAAATTTAATGGGATAAACAAAAAGTTTGATGGGCTTAGAGAGTTATGTTGGAAGAATGGATGAGATTAAATTCTTAAGACAAGCTTATGTCTGTAAAGAGCGATATTATAAACCTTTAAGGAGTCGAGAACTCTGCTTTTTAAAAATTATAATTAATTAATAAGATTTAAAAGATATACTCAAATAACTTTAATATGCTGCTCAGTTGTAAGTTTAGATAACAAGGAAAAAAGTAACAAATAAGTAAAAAAGATAGACGTCGTAGCAAGCGATGATTAGCAAAACTTACGTAAGTGGGATTTAACCTTATTGCCTATAAGTTTTGCAAAGCCATCTTTTTTCACATTGACGAGGAAGAATCTAAGATAGAGCAGCCGGCGTTTTTTAGACTTGAACTTTAATAGGTTTTAAAACTGCGAAGCTCCAGTTGCCAAGCAATCGAAGCCAGAATCTGCGACTGTGTGTTTTTTCGTTTTTCACATCAGCTAAGAAATCTGAGCTTGTGCATATACAGATTCTCTGAGAGATCACTGAAATGTTGCTTGTATCAGCGATATGAACATGCCAGTGCTTTCTCTTTTTCTCGATCTCGCTTCACAGTAGGAGCTCCTGTTGTCCACTCTAATTCCGGTAGAATCGCATGCTAAAACGTTGCTTTCATCTTTAAAAAGCTCTTCATAGAACCTCTTGTTCTTATGTTCAAGTAATACTTTTATACATATCTTATAATTTTAAGACCTCTTCCTCTTCATGTTATCCTTTCGCTAATCGGTACATATATAAAACTTGCAACAGAGCGGATTTGTTGAGAAATCATGATTATGACGTAAACATGCACACAAACATTATGCCAGCTTGCAGAGCAGTAAGTTGGAAAGATTTTAACTCTTATAACTAGAAAGAGGGAAAAATCCTTTACATCATACTTTCAATAACCCGATTTTTTACCAATTTAAGGTGATTAATACACCTTCACGTAATTATATAATAGAATAGGATTGAAACCCCTTCTCCGCAAAAATGTTCTAAGCTTTTTACAGTCATAAGCATTATCTGCCAAAAAATCGCTTTCAAAGCCGTTAAGATCATCAACGGTTTTGCTTCGTGATTTCCTGAAATATTTGCGATAGACAAATTCGAGCAATTAACTTCTGTTGCGTCTGCTACGAAAAAAATTCAGTCCCATTAATCTTGCTGTAAAGAAGTTTAATCGCTTTCTTCAGCCAATCCTCGAGGATCATCTTAAAATATGTGATCAAGCTCGTAGCCAAAATCTCTCGCTATGTATTCTCATTCTCTAAACTTTTATTACAATAAGTAGCTTCCTTTGGAGATGCTTTTAGCTTCCTTTTCTTCTGCTCAAATCTTATTGAGGTTCTTCACGATCTTCTTTGCTTCGTTAAATGCGAAAGTTATTTATCCCACTAAGTCTATCATATACTTGCCAGTAGCTGGGCATAGGCATATATGGGTCTTCTCTGCCCGTAGATGCTTCTGTTTGTTCAATCTTTAGAATTTCTCAACGAACCTCCTCTTTAAGCCAAGCTTCTTTAAATTCATTTTTCCTAAATTTTAGCTTCATTTCCTCAGCCTCCTTATTATTAGCTTGTAATAAAAAGTCCGTAAAAGTTCTTTGATTCTTGTGATGCATAGTTATTATTACATTACAGCTATTCTCTGAGAAGCTTCAAAGAAAATGCTTGTTACATCGAGAGCTATATCTCTCAAATCAACGATATTGATTGTTATTTCCTCTGGTTCTAATATACTTACAAGTATAGGAGTGTATTTAACTGCAATATCAAAGAGAGATAGAACATCGGCAAAAACCTCAACAGCTATCATATTTTCATTCGATTTAAACTTATTTATATCGCAAGCTTGAGAAAGAACATATAAAAAAGACTTATGACGTTCTATAGGAATCTCAAAAACAAGCTTTAGATGAATGGCACCAGAGCTTAGAAGATCGTATATTTCATCCTCGCTCAATCCAGCTTTATATTCTTTATCTACCTCTGGAATTTTAAACATGACGTTGTGTTTCATATAAAACATCTTTGTTAGCTTTATTACTTCGGCAAGGACATCTATTAACTCAGAAGCACTAATTTTAAGCCTTTTGGGCTCTAAAACTTCTATAGCTGAAGGAGCATATTTTATTGCATTAAGTATGTAGCTTTTAAAGCTGAAAAATTCTATTTCTGCCTCAATAATCCCAGAATATAATCCATCCTCATAGATAATATCCTCTTTATTTAAATTCAGAACTCTGAGATTCTCTTCCTTTTCCAAGTCCAAGCTTATCTTTCTCAAAGAGCCCTCAACAGCACTCCTCACATTACTCTGTGCCTCTATGTAGAATACCGCCCTTATCATGAACATCACCGAAAGGTTTTTATGCACCAATCTTTAAACATATTTAACATGAGTCCACTTGAAATTCTTGTATACTTTATAATAGTTCTAACGGTAATTGTTCTGCTCCTCAAAGTAATGAAAAAATTGATATACAACACTGTTTTGGGGCTGCTTCTCCTCTTTATATTAAACAACACGATCTTTGCAAATGACCCCATTCCAATAAAAATATGGACGATAGTAATAACCGCAATATTCGGAATCCTCGGAGCAGTGCTCCTCGCTATAGCCAACTATTTAGGCTTCATCTAATTCCCTTTCTCACTCCCAGCAAAATCTTCTTTTATATCAAGGATTTTTCTCTCAAATTCATTTAGACTGTTGATTATATCTCTTATCTCATCAAATTTTGTCAAAAATTCCTCAACCGCATTGAGAATCCTATTTATACTTTCATCTTTTTTCATAACTTCCTCTTTTAGATGTTTAATTTCTTTTTTCATGCTGTTTTTAATCTCCTCGAATTCTCTTCTCTGCCTTTCAATTTCCGAATTTAAACTTAAAATTTTTTCTTTAAGAATATTTATTTCATCATCTTTCTGTCTTATAATTTCTTTTAAACTTTTATTTTCTTCTTTAAGCTTTATTATTTCCATTTTTAATGATCTCTTTTCTGGATCATTTTCAAAAACATCTACAATGCTCTTTGAGAAGACAAACATCTTGTTCAAAACTTTATCAAGATCTATATATTTATCAAACATTTTATTTCTAATATTTTCAATACTGCTCAGTGATATCTCGCTCTTTTTCTTTCTTATTTCTTCTATATCACTTTTCAGTTTTTCAATACTTTTTGCAAGCTCCTCCATACTCTTCTGTGCATTTCTACATTCGTTTTCCAAGGATTTTAAATCTTCATATTCTTTTTTTAATTTTTCAATATTTTCCTCCCTCTTTCTTTCTGCTTCGTTTATTTTTGAAACAACCTCATTTGCAAGGTATTTTATGAAAGATATCTTTGCAATCTTTTTATTCTCCATTTCTCCTCTTTTTAATGTTTGTAAAATGCTTTTTTTTGCATATTCCAGAAATATTGACGGAACTTCCCTTTTTTCAATTAGATAGCTGAAGAAATCATCTTCTCCCATTTCTCCTCCGTTTACTATCAATCTGAACTCATTTAAAATGTGGGCAATACTTTCGTAGAAGTTCGTTTTCATATCGTATATTTCTTTTTCAAAAATTTTTTCAATTATTTTTAACTTTTTCTCATACTCCTCCTTTTTTTTCTTATATTTTACACATATATCTATAATATTTTTCTCTATTTCTGATATAGAATTTTTTAATGCTTTTTGTCTTTTTAACAATTCATTTTCTTCTTTTTCTAACGATAATAGTGTGTTATATTT
>JALTZZ010000076.1 GCA_027051165.1 archaeon
TATAGGTTTCTATAATCTTAGATTTTATATTCTCATCTATTTCATTAAGTTCTATATTTTTGATATTTACAAATTTTACCCTACATTTTCTTTTTTCTAACTTGTTTATTAGAATTTCCTGCTCTTCATTTATCTCTTCAAAACTATATAACACATTGTGATCTTTATCAAAATATCCGTATTTGTTTGATAATTTGTAATATAAAGCAATTCTTTCATTTTGGGAAATCTCATATAGATTTTTTACATCAACACTATAAATATGAATATTTCTTTTATATAATTCATCTAAAAAATCTTTTTTAACTTTAAAAACATTTAATTTTATTTCATCATTAACCACTTTTACCACCTCCTACACTCACAGCTTTTTCAACCCAATCTTTTATTTTATTTTCTATTTCAAATAATTCTTTGTCAATTTCTTCAAGTTCATCCCAAACTTGCTTTAAATTTATTTCTTCCTCTTCAATCTGCGGATAAACGTAAAGAGTTACATTTAGGTTGTAATCATTATTTTTTATCTCTTTTAAGCTAACAATTTTTGAAAATCCTTTAATCTCCTTCCATTCTTTATAGACTTCAACGATCTTCTTAATTCCTTTTTCGCTAAGTATATTCATCTTCTTAATTTCTGGATGTTTTTCATAGTATTCAGTAGCATTAATAAATAGAATTTTGCCTTTTCTTTCCTCTTGCTTTTTCTTGTTGAAAATTATAATAGCTCCTGGAGCACCAGTATTGTAAAATAGCTTCTCAGGTAATAAAATCACAGCTTCAATCAAATCATTATCAATAATCTTGCTTCTTATGGACTTCTCTTTACCGCCCCTAAATAAACAGCCATTATCAATTACTATGCCAACTTTTCCATTTTCTTTGGTGAAGTGCAGAGCTAACTCTATCCAAGCCCAATCTGCTTTGTCATCTGGTGGATATCCAAATCTTGAGAAAACATCAGCAATTACAGATTTTTTTAAAGACTTTTCGCCATAACCTTTCTGATTCCAAGGTGGGTTGAAAATTACAATATCAAAAGAATCGTCCTCTCTAAACCTTGGATTTAATAAGGAATCTTCCTTGTAGAGCTTTACATTTTTTCCAAAACCTATTCCATGGAGTAAGAAGTTGAGCTTCATTATAGCGAAATTAATGTCTTTAGCTTCTTGTCCAACCAGTATTAGCTCCTTAGCGGTGTTTTCTCCAAGCCTCTCCTTAACAAACTTATAGGCATATATGAGCATTCCACCGCTACCTGCAGCTGGATCTAATATTTTTCTCCTTTCTTTGCTTGGCTCTAATATCTCAACTAAGAGCTTAACAACCTCTCTTGGAGTAAAAAGCTCACCTGCTTTAGCCTTTTGAGGTGCAAAATAGCTTATAAGCCATTCGTAGGCATCACCCAAGTAATCTGCTTCAAGCTTAGAAAATCTTAAATTGTTAAAAATATCAACTACTTGTCTTATAATCAAATCAGAGTTCTCTTTTCCAATTAGATCATCTAAATATCTTAAGAATCTATCTAAAGCATCTTTAATATCAGGATTTTGCTCAGCAATTTTAATTAAAGCGTCTCTAATTTTTTCAGTTAACCTTTCTCTTGTTTTTATGACGTTTTCCCAGAGATATTCCTCTGGAATTTGAATGGTATGGTATTCTGGAAGCTTAGCCTCTTCTTTTGCTTCTTTCTCTTCAAATCCCTCTGACTTAAGTTCTTCAATAGCTTCTTTAAATTCTTCCTTCCAAATATCGCTGTAGGCTTTGTAGAAAAGTAGGATAAGCAAAACCTCATAATCAACTTTTCCTCTAACTATATCTGCCGCTCTTTTCAGCAGATTTATTATCTCTCCTCTTCCAGAAGATTTAAGAACTTCATGAGGTTTTAAAAGTTTATAAATGCTTACTCTCATATCTTTCTCGGATTTTTTAACTGAAATTAGACCTTCTTTTCTTAAACGATTTAAAATTACAGATAATGATTTTTCATCGTATCCAAAAATTCCTGATTTTTTAAGATCGTCTAATGTAAATTCTCTTTCTCCAAAAGTTTCTAAAAGTTTAAAGTATGTAAGGTCAAGCTTCTTTTGTGGCATGATATTAAATATGAAATATACAACTATATAAATCTTTCGTTTTTAGATAACAATAGATATCTATTGTTTCCGAAATATGTTAATTTATCAACAGGGGGTTTATAGAAGATCATTTAAAAGATTATTTAAAGATTGATTGTCATTATATACAATTTATAATTAACTTATTAAAAGATATAAAAAACTTTAGAAAAGAATATGATATGCTTCAGAATTAGATTTTTACAGCAGTAAAAGTAAGTAAAACTCAGTAATATCTTATCTCACCTTTCTCTTCAGCCTCGTAATATTCTTTTAACCCCTTTTCAATGCTTTCTGCATGAATTATCTTAACTGACACTTTCCCAGCCTTAGATTCAACCAGATATTCTATCACAGATGTGAGAGTTTTTGGATTAAAATAGCTCGAATATAGATCGGCACCTTTAATTTCTCCCAAATATTTTTTGATGGAGTCTTTAACAATCTCAAAAGGCTTCATTTTATCTTTTTCAAAAATCTCTGCAAGCTCTTCAAAAGATAGGTTTAGTTCTGTAAACGTATCCATCAAATAAACATACGTTCTGCTCATCTCTATAAGTAAAAGAGTTAACCTTTGCATATCTTCACAGCTGTGAGGAATCGTCAATTTTTTAAGCATAAAACATGCAAAGCATAGACCATGATCGTGAGAATACTTCCAGAGAAGGATAGAGTTATGGGGTTAATAATATTTGGCGGTCTCTACGATTTGTTAAAGCACGACTGGAAGAAAACAAAATGCGATGAGTGTGGAGAGGTTGTTTTATACTATAAGGAGATACCTGAAGGTGCAAAGAAGCTCTGTATGAAGTGTGCCGAAAAGCTTTATCCTGAGGAGTTCTACGAGACTATAAAAAGAGGTTATATAAGAGGCATGAAAAAGCATCTTGAAAGGACAAGATACATACAGTAGCTATTAAACTTCTCTTTTTTGCATATTCTCACAGCTGTGAGGAAGTTATCTTTCATCAACCTTCGAAATAATTTCATAGAGCTCATCAGCTATTTTGGAATACCACTCATCAGCTCCATACATTTTAGCCAAGTGGTGCCTCGCAGAGACAGTAGCTGGAAATCTTCCCTGTATAAAGTCAGCAATATCAGCTGGAACCCTCTTCTCTATAACGAGGTAGTTGTAGTGCCACTTCCTCAAATACTTTAGCCTTATTTTTCTTCTCCTGAAATACTTGTCAACACTGTTAAATGTCATTTCGAACTTTGATAGCTCCTCTACAAACTTTGCTGGCATATAAACTATAAAGACGTTCTTAGTTCCTCTTAGATGATTTAAATGATACTTAGCTATATTTCCCTTTATCTCAAGATTTTTCTTGTTGAACTTTGAAAGAACCTCTATACCCTCTACAATCCTTATTCCGGAGAAGAAGAGTAGCTTGTAAAGGACTCTGTATTTCTCCTCAGAAATATTCTTGTAGTTCTCAAGGATTTCATCCAAGCTCGAAACATGCATATCAATGCCGGTCTTTGGTATTTTTATGACATCCCTGTATATTGCTATTGATACGTAGTCCATCAATCTAAAAACCTCGTAAAACTTTATTAAATTCCTCAATGCCATCATAAAATGTCTTTTTCCATTTTTAAAGGAATTTGCTAAGATAAGAAGCTCGTTTAGGCTTATCTCTCCTCTGCCTTTTAAGTATTTGTCGAGGTAGTTTATCATATCTCTTGCATGCCTCTCGCTTACCCTTGAGAACATCCATGATATGAACTGCTCTCTGTGCTTGTCGTAGTTGAGAGGCTCTACCTCCATCAACAGATACTTCAAGCTTATAAATTCACTTTCACACAGCTGTGAGGGATTACAAAAATTGTTGAAAGTATTAGTAACTGTATTAGTAACCCTTGGAAAAAGAAGCTCATTTTGAAAACAAAAAGGCGGGCCCGGCGGGATTTGAACCCGCGACCTACGGCTTAGAAGGCCGTCGCTCTGTCCAAGCTGAGCTACGAGCCCAGTTTATTTATGAAAGTGTAATAAGTTAAAAAAATTATAAAAACTACCATGCTTCAAATATTCTCGTTATGATCACAAAGAGCTCTCTTGCGATGCCCATATCTTCGCTTCTTGTAATTCTGCACGTATTAACATATTCAAGCTGTAGCCTTGCTGAAACCTGTTCAACTTCCTCTATATGGACGTTGCTGTAGTATCCTACCCTACGCATGCTTACATCCTTTGACTTCACTCTCGCAAGAACGCCTACTGTGCCGGGGGTTATATCTTCTCTGCTCTTATCCGTTACGAACACTATATCTCCGGGCTTTAAATTTAAAGCAACAGCAAGATTGTGTGCGCTCCTAATTTCAATCGTCCTTATTCCATGCTCAACGAGATCGTTTATAACGCTTTTCGATAATCCAGTTAAAGCGGGAATTTTCATTTTAATCACCCTACGTAAGGCAGCTCTCTAACCTCCATCTGTTGTCTTGCCTTTCGCAATTGCTGAGCTATTTCTTCCATTTTAGCCTCAATCGCCTTAGCTTCCTCAAGCAGAGGCTCTACATCAACATCTATATTCAGTATCGTGTTTAAAGTTTTAATTATCTCCGCAGCAGCTCTTGGATCAGGTCTCAAACCTATTGTTGGAACGAGGAGAGCGGCAGCCTTTATGCCTCTTGTTGCACAATCAAGAAGAAGCAATCCGCTTATACCGCTTATAGCACCTTCCTCTAAAACCTCTATGTTGTATTTTTTGAGCTCCTCAAGGAATTCTTTACTGTTTGCAACTCCATATATCTTATACTTTTCCTCCATAGGCATGGTTACACCAGTTAAAGAGAAAACTCTGTCAACTTTAGCACTGTCAAACACGCTAACAAGAGCCTTGCTTAAATCAAACATAACGCTCGGTAGTATAGCCACATCAGAATGGAGAACAACAATGTTATCCTTGGCGTATATACGAACAGCATGCTCCGCTAAGCCGTTTTTAAAAAAAGCAACTGGTGCAAGAAGCTCAGACTCTATATACCCTATAGGCTCCATTTTAAGCTTTTCTATTAGGTAGCTTGTTGCAATTCCTCCTACCAATCCTATACCGGGGAATCCTTCAAGAACTGTGCTTCCTTCTTTTATTTCTTTTGTTAACGTAACCTTAACTTTCAAGGACATCACCTCAACAAATATTTAATTAATCTTAATAATAAAGTTTGGTGGTAAAAATGATAGAACCAACGGCAAGAGATAAATTCGCAAGTGCTCTGCATCAAGCTGAGATAAAAGAAAAAATGGGAAAAATAAAAAATAAAATAGCTGTAGCGAGTGGAAAGGGCGGAGTAGGTAAAAGCACAATATCCGCTTTGCTTGCAGTAAGCTTGGCTAAAAGGGGTTATAAGGTTGGGGTTCTCGATGCAGATATATATGGACACAGCATCCCAAGGATTTTTGGCGTTAGTGCAAGACTCTCTGGGAGAGATCCGGAAATATATCCAGTTCTCACAAGAAAATATAAAATAAAAATAATATCAATACAATTCTTTCTAAAGAGTGATGATTCACCAGTAATTTGGTCTGGTCCCCTTGTTGGTAGAGCTGTTATAGATTTTCTCTCAGCAGTAGAGTGGGGAGAGCTCGACTACCTTGTAGTAGACCTACCTCCGGGAACAGGGGATGCTTCGTTCATAGTTTTGAACTTTGCAGAACCAGATGGAATTATATTCGTAACCACACCGCACGAAGTCTCAAGACACGTAGTAGAGAAAGCTATATATATGGCTATGGAAAGTGGGGCAAATCTAATTGGTTTAGTTGAAAATATGAGCTACTTTGTATGCAATGGTGAAAAAATAGATATATTTGGTAGAGGAGCTACAGAAAGGATAAGCAGAAAGTTTGAGCTTGACATTATTGCAAGAATACCGATAGACATGAAAATATCGAAGCTTTGTGAAGAAGGGAGAATAGAAGATATAGAGGAGGACTACTTCAAAGATTTTGAATTTAGCAAGAAAAAATGGAGATAAGCAGAAACATAGAAATAGTTGATAAGTATCCAGCCTTATATTTAAAAGATATAGATACGCTCGTAGTATCGGACATGCACTTAGGTTTAGAGGGAATTGCAGCAGAGCAGGGAATATATATACCGAAGATTCAATTTGAAAAGGAGCTTAATGCTTTAAAGAACATCATGCAAAAAGTATCTGCTGAGAATATAGTTATATGCGGAGACATAAAGCATGAATTTTCAGAAACGAGCTACCATGAGTTTAGAGAGGTAAGTGATATATTTACTTTTTTAAAAGAAAAATTTAAAAGAGTTATTCTTATTAAGGGAAATCATGACAACTTTATAATTTATGTAACAAGAAGGCATGGAGTAGAGCTTTATGAGGATCTTCTTATAGATAGATACTACTTCTTGCACGGACACAAAATTCCAGAAGACTTCCACAAAAAGATAGAGGAGGCTGAGTATATAATTATGGGACATGAACACCCAGCAATTGCTCTCTTTGATGATGTCGGAATTAAAGAAAAAGTGAAAGTTTTCCTTTATGGATACTGTGAAGCTTTAAAAAAGAAGATAATTGTTCTTCCAGCCTTCTCGGTTTTAGCCCAAGGATCGGAGATTAATGTGATACCAAAAGAGGAGCTCTTATCGCCAATATTAAAAATGTGCGATATAGATAAATTTAAAGTTATTTCAGCAGATGAGCTTGTTTTAGATTTTGGTTTTATAGAAAACTTGAGATTGATGAACAGCAGAATTTAAAATAACAACTCCGTCTATTTTTTATTAAAAAGCATTTATGATAGTATTCTCTTTAAAATGATCTTAATCAATCCATTCTTAGTGTTATTTATAAGAATTTTTTAAGCATGATATGGATGTTTCTTCTTTTAAATCTTTTGTAAGGACAGAGCACAGCTCTTTTGAGCTGTAATTTTATTGATGCTTCCTCACAGCTGCGAGATTCTGAAAAATTAGGAGACTAAAGTATTTGGGAGTGCGAGGTTTGGTTATATCTGTTATAAAGAGTAAAGGAACTGAAAGTTTTAAAGAACATTAAAGTAAAGAACTTATTACAATTTTATCATGAGACAATGAAATCAATAATAAGATGAATTTAATTAATCTTCTATTATCTAAAAGGGCTGTTGAAATATTAAAAATTTTATCAAAAAAATCAAAAACAAAAAAAGAATTAAAAGATATTCTGAATACATCATCTTCATCTCTCAGACAAACTCTAAATAGAATGGTAGACTATGGACTAATAGAGGAGAATGAAAATTTTATTAAAATACTGCCTAAGGGAGAGTATTTACTTAAGATATGCGAAGTCATGGAAAATCAAGAAAAATTTTTTAAAATCTTTGGAGATTTCCTCAATTTATACTACATAGATGATATACCAGAAAACCTCACTATAAGGTTTTATGAGCTCTCGGAAATGAGATTGATCGAGCAGAGAAGTGAAATATATACACCACACAGAGAATTTATAGAAAACCTGATAAATTCAAAGGAAATATACGGATATTCTTCTGTATTCTTCCCGGAGTATATAAGTTTATTCTTAAAGCTTGCAAAAGAAAACAGAAAAATAGAGATTGCTGTATCCAAGGATATATTTGATTTTATAATTAAAAACTATAGGGAGAAGCTCGAAGAAGGCTTAAAGCATGAAAACGTTTCTTTTTATATTTCAAAGAGAAAGTTTAAATTTTCATTTATAGTTACCGATATATTTTTCTCTATATCATTTTTCTTTAGGAATGGTGTTTTCGATCACAAGAGGGATTTCATATGCTACTCCAAGAAATGCAGAACATGGGGAATTGATCTTTTTAGATACGTTAGAAAAAATTCTTACAGAGTAGATATAAAAGATATGAAAAAATTGCTTCAAAATCCATAATTAGCCTTGAAATTTTTTCATTGTTATTCATAATAGCTATCTGTGTTAAAATAAAGCTCGATATTAGTAATACGTTTAGCGAGAACTCAGCAATCGCTATTAAATGGTAGAAAATGTTTAATCCCATAAGAAAGGGTTTAAATCTTTTTCCTAAGAGTTTTGGCAGGGTTTCTATGTAGTCTTTTTTTATATCCTTTAAATCAAAGTATGCAGAATTTACAAACAGCTTAAAGAAATAAAAGATGAATATAGATTTATTCAAAGGTTCTAAGGAGTATGCTATAGAAAAGCCCCAAGAAAATCCAACAACAAAGTTTTTTATTCCATACCCAGCCTTTAATCTTAGGCTTTTTATTCCGAAGGTGTATAGATAGCCAGTTATTATAAGAATTATTGGGACTTCTAATTTATTCTCCATAAAATATAAGGCTGCTCCCAAAATGTAAAAAAAGCAGGAACTTTTGCTTTTTCATTGTAATCTTTGTGCCTATCTAAGGAGTATATGCCTAATATTAAGAAAAAAGCTCCCAATATAAGCATCTGCCTTGGCTCTTGCTGGGTAAGGATAAAGGCTATATTGAGCCTCACAGCTCCAGAGATTGCCGTAGGTAGAGATACAAGCACGCACCTCATAAAGAACTATGTTGCATTGGTTATTTATTTTTATTTGCCATCTAAAATTTTTAGTTGTTAACTAAACATGTTAGATGAAATTTTATTGAAGAATTGCAGACATTCTTGGAAAATATTTGAAAATAATGCTTTTCTGTAAGGCAGTATCTTTAGTTGGCAACTAAAATTTTTAGCTATGAACTAAACTTCAAACTCATAAAATCTCGTTTAAAAATCTGTAAAAAGATCGAAATGACTTTCAAAAATTAAAAGAAGAAAATCAGATTTTTAGCCAAGAACTAAAAATTTTAGCTCCGAAATTAATAAATAGGAGAAATTTACTTAGATTAATATGAAGGTGATAAAAATGAGATGGGTTAAGGCGGGGATATTTGCTCTGGTATTGGTTCTGGTTGTGGGTAGTGTAGTAGCGACAGCAAAAAACAATTTCTCAAGAAATATCACTGACAATTATGAAGAAATACCAGATTTTGGTCAGCATGTCATCGAGAAATTAAAGAACAATAATAATGTAATTGCAATTTATGGAAAAATACCAGATATTCAAGATAAAAAATTAAAAAAAGAGTGGTTATCTATTTTAGATAAAATTACCGATGATATACGAGATGGAAGAAATTTAGATTCGTATTTCTATCCAAAAGGACCAATTATTGCATATGGACACGATTATAGAGGATTTATTAGGGTAAGTTTTAAAAAAGGTTCTAATGTAAAAAAAGATCTAATAGATGGCGTTTACAGTATTTTTAATGAAAAAGCAAAAAGCTACGATATATACGATGTTCCTGTAGTATTCATGTTTGAAGATTTGCCCAAAGTGGAAGCAAGGGATTCTTATTGGCGTCCAATTATTGGCGGAATTCAAGTTCAAGTAAAAAAAGAAGGTGTAATATATGAATCAACACTTGGATTTTCTGCTATAAATTACTATAGTGAGAGGGGATACGTTGTTTCTGGACATTTTGGTGATACTGTTGGTTTACAGATATGGCAACCAGAAGTTTCTTGGAGATTTTGGTATAAAGCTGGGAAAGTAGCAAAAGTTGGCGGTAGATATTCAGATGCTTCATAGGTACCATATAATAATGTCGAAGCTACTGTATATCTTCAGGACGAAGATATAACTGGTTCTATAGATTTATTTATGGATCCAAATATAGGGTGGCGTGTTTATAAGTCAGGTATTTCAACTGGACTGACAAGCGGTATTGTTCAGGGGAAAGTTGATGAAATAGCTCATCCTACCTTTGGAAAACTTTATGATCAGTACTACGCAGACTATGAATCAGCAGAAGGTGATAGCGGCAGCCCAGTATTTACGTACAACATGTTTGGGGATAGGATTTTAGTAGGTATACATTGGGGTGCATCAAACATATACAGATACTTTTCACCGATCTCAGGCGTTGAGAAAGATTTAAATGTAATACCACTTACAAGATAAGTATGAAAGGCTTTTTAATTTTTTCAATATTTATTTTGTTAATAGGCGCGTGTTGGTGTGAAATGCATAAAGAAGATATTATATACGGAGAGTTACCAAAATTTAGCAGTGAATCTGAAAAAAAGGATTTCCTCTTAAAGCTCGATATCCTTGGTAATAGTATAAAAGAAAAAAAACTTCTTAAAAAATATTTTTATCCAAATGGACCAGTTATAGCGTATGGTCATGATATAAGCGGGTGTTTTGTTGTATTTATTGAAAAAAACATGAAAGTAAAGGAAAAGACGCTAAACGAAATCTATGAAATAATAGTTAATGAAAGCAAAAAACATAATATAAAAAAGCTTTGCATTGTATTTAGATTTGAAAACCGTCCAAGTTTAGATGTTCGTGAGGTATCTAAAGGATCTTTAGCAAATCCCTTAGTGAAATTTTTAGCTATAGTTACTTTAATTATTTTATTAATAATTACTATTAAAAAGTTTTTATAATACTATATAATTATTATAAAGTTCTATATTTAATAAGAAATTTAAATGTTAAGCTTTTCTAAAAAATATTCTAAAATAAAGTTTTTCTGTTAAGCAATGTCTTTAGTTGGCAACTAAAATTTTTAGCTGTGAGCTAAAAATCAAACTCATAAAATCTCATTTAAAAATCTGTAAAAGGACTAAATTATTTCTTAAAAACTAAAAGAAGAAAATCGAATTTTTATCCAAGAACTAAAAATTTTAGCTCAGAAATTAATAAATAGGAGAAATTTACTTAGATTAATATGGAGGTGCTTGAGATGGGCGGTGTGGGTAAAACCTTAGGTATAGTGCTTTTGGTTTTGATGTTTTTGGGAGCTGGTTTAGCTCCGGCGTTTGCTGTAGGCAATACAGCAGTGAGCATTAACAAACCAAAAATAAAAAAGTTAGATAAAATAGAGCAGAAATTTATAAAGCTTTACAGCAAGGATAAGGAATTTAAAGAAGATGCGAATAGAATAAGGTGGCTTATTCTTGAAAAAGAAGAACTTACGGAAGCAGATTGGCAGGAATTTAAGAAGAGATTCAACAGAATATTAATGAAGCTTTACGGTAAAAAGGCTGATGAAAAAGCATTTGCAGCATTTAGAGATGTTGTTAAAGCAGAAGCTAAGAAAGCCAAGGCATATGCATACTACAGAGAAAAGGCAGCACAATCTATAGAAATATCCTCAGTAGCGGCTTCTTCAATAGCCTTAGCATACCTTCCGAGGCTCTACCAGCCAACCACAGATATAAATAATGGAAACGGCTTAATAGATACATATGCAAAAGTGTTTGATGAGAGAATCTATGGCTACAGTTTGCCAGGAAAATATATTATCGAGGTGACATTTGTGTTCGCAGATGAGGATCATCCAAACTCTATTTTGGACAGGATGTATGACACTTTAAGATTAACAACATGGGGTAGAATAGAGGACTTAGAAACGTTCTTTATTGTGGTTGATAAGCAAACATGGTCTTCAGAGAAGCTTTCATTCATAAAACTATGGTTATTGAGATATGTAGAGGGTGTAAGAAAAGTTCTTAATGTATCTGCATGTTATAGCGGAGATGAAACGTGGAATGCATTTATAGGTCCTCATCTTCGAGCCAAAATAACAACTTTCAGGAAATATTACCAGCATCCTATACTTTACGTCAACGTGTGGAACCATGCAATTGGCGAGGAAGACAACAATCCTTTAATGGCAAAAACAAAACATGATACATGGTTAACTTATACCACGGGAAGCAGAATGGATGCTGAAAATGACTATAATATAGATTACGAATATCTTAATGAAGGAATATATGAAAAGCCATAGGATGAAATATATCTATTTCTTTTTTAGTTTTATTACTGTATGTTTTTTAATAATATTAGCGTTTTTATGTGATATATTTGTATTTGCAGCATACATATACAGTGAGTGGGGGTTAGAGATGTATGAGAGGATGATTGTTGTTTTACTCTTCTACGTCTTTGCAGTTCTTGTGAGAGGAGTTATTTACACAGCAATCCTCAGGATTTTAAGGATAAAGCATGAAATCTATTACCTTATAATATTATCGGTGCCAATAATTTCTACAGAGAATTTTATTAAGGATTTTGTTATAGGTTTCAATGAAGTGCAAAGACTTGAAAGAGGTATCGGGGAATATACGGTTTTTACAAAAATACTGTTCGAAATATTATACGAGAAGAGTATTCCCTACATTGCGATATACATCTCCGGGGTAATTATCTGCGAAGTTTCGAGAATTCTTCCGATATATTTCATAAAAAAGAGAGGTGAGATTTCATGATTCGAGGGATCTTTATAGCTTTCACAATTTTCCTGCTCATGGGATTTATAAGCTTCATTGAAACAATCTTTCCAATGATAAGTGTGACGGCTGAAATCTCCGAAGTTGCCGTTCTTCTACTAATTTTCATTTCCACATACATTTTAAGATTTCTTTTTATATACTATATTTTCACGGAAATCCTAAAAATAAATCCTAAGAAAAGGTTCGTGCTTTTCGCGGCGTATCCTCTTCTTTTAACAGATGTTGTCATAAATCATTATATAGTTAAAACTCCCTCGATGGCGCTGCTGGAGTATATTTACCCAAAAATTGCCAGCATAAATTTGCTACTGCCAATATTTATTAGTATCAACATCGTTGTATATGATTTATGGCGATTTCTTTTTGTGTATTTCTATTGTAAGGAATGAAATGCATTTCGAACACATCTTAAGATTTTATGTTTTTGATAAGAATTAGCATGCATCCACTTTTTTGGACAATTCTTTATAAGCGGCTGTCCGTTTATTTGGACATTTCGAGGTTCAAACGCGGGTTCAAACTCTATAATATTATTTATTTGCTCAGTTGCAAGTTTTATATATGCAGCAATTAATGAAATAATAACATAAAGACAAAGACGAAGAGGGAAAAAGTTTTAGAGGGGCTTTATAAAAGCATTGGATATAGTATTCTTGGTATTGATGTTTTTAGGAGCCAGCTTAGTATTGGTATTTGCTGTAAATGAAAAAAATAATAAAGAATCTATGGACATAAATAAAGTAATAAATAAAATACCTGTAATTGTCAAAGAAATAGAAGAGATGCACTGTAAAATGACAGATGCTGAGCTACTCAGCCAGAAGTTAACAAAGGAAGACATTAAAAAAGTGAGAGAGTTTTGCAATATTCCTACAGCAGAAAAAGAAAAAAATTTTAAGAGAAAAGTTCAGTAAAATCAAAGAAAAGAAGACGTGCAAGAGTAAGATCGTTAACAAATGCAACAGCTATTCATGCTGGTAATAGGATATAACGTAGGAATTCCTAACTATGGGGATTTAGGTCTGAATTCAAGCACATGCACATGGCACGATCCAAATCCAGACTGCAAAGTGAAGGGAACTGTGGCATGAATCTGGGGATGCACAAATTCTGATCCTGTATTGGGATGGCATGAAAAAACATTTCCAAATAAAGTAGCGATGGAAAACGAGATATTTAGTAAAGGTTATCACAACACGGCAGGATATGTATGTGGAGGTGATCCATTTATTCCCTACGATTCAGATTGCATGAGAACGATAAGTTACGGGTATAGATATCAAGCAAACTGGCATGAAGAGCAGAAGAAGACTCACAGCGAGCGTCCAAGAACTAAATCCAAAGTTTAACTGGTATGCATACTTAAGAGGTTTACAGCTCCAAGAGGTTTTCGTATAGCACAGAAACTGCTGAAAATAGTTTTTAAAAAGTTAAACTTATTTCAAAGAATTGATGATAAAAGTCCCCTGTGGAACTTGCCATAAATGCTGTATAGAAACAGAAATGCCCCTAACGAAGAAAGATATTAGAAGAATAAGGAGCCTTGGATATAAAGACTTTTATATAAATGACAACGGCATATACAAGCTAAAAAACATTAACGGGATGTGTATATTTTTAAGCAAAGAGGGTTGCAGAATATACGCGCACAGACCTCTCGGATGCAGGCTGTATCCTCTTGTCTATGATGGAGAAAATGTTGTATTAGATGATCTCTGTCCAAAAATAAATAAAATACCAAAAGATTCTGTAAAAAGATATAAAAAGTTACTGCTGAATCTTGTAAAAGAAATTTATGGCATAAGAGGTAAGAATGTATGAAGTATAGTATTGTCGTTGAGGGTTTGACAAAGGTTTATGGCAAAATCAAAGCTTTAAATGGCGTGAGCTTTAGTGTCTTATCTGGCGAAGTATTTGGCTTGCTTGGACCAAATGGAGCTGGAAAAACAACCACAATAAAGATCCTCACAACACTCTCAAGACCAAACAGTGGCAGAGCAATTATTCACGGCTATGATGTTGTTAAACACCCAAAGGAAGTAAAGAGGATAATAGGGGTTGTTCCTCAACACATAAATCTTGATATTGAACTTACGGTGCTTGAAAATCTTGTTTTTCATGGCTTGCTTTATAAGATGAAAAAAAACTATATAAAAAAGAGAGCTTATGAGCTTCTGAAGTTTGTTGGGCTTGAAGATAGAGCTGAAGACTTCGTAGAGAACTTATCTGGAGGGATGAAGAGGAAACTTTTGATAGCAAGAGCCTTAATGCATAATCCAAAAGTTCTTTTCTTAGATGAACCAACAGTTGGCTTAGATCCACACACAAGGAGAAAAATCTGGGATTTAATTCTTAATCTGAAAAAGAGAGGCATAACAATACTTTTAACGACACACTATATTGAGGAGGCGGAGCTTCTTTGCGATAGAGTAGGAATACTCGACAAAGGAAAAATTATAGCACTCGACACTCCAGAGAATCTAAAGAAAAAAGTAGGAGAATACGTTCTTGAGATATTTAATGAGAAAATAGAAAGAATATTCTTTAAAAATAGAAATGAGGCAAGAAGATTCATAGAAGATCATTGCAGAAAAATTGAGTGTAATTACACGTTAAGAAAAACAAACCTTGAGGATGTGTTTATTGAAATGACTGGAAGAAAGCTTTCAGAATAGCATAAAAATAAAATTTAAATGGAATAATTAAGACTTCTTCAAAAAATTTTCAGGCAAGCGTATTTTCCTTTCTCAAAATCTTTTTCTGTTTTTTATAGTAATGTTTAATATAATTAATTTTTATTTTACAAAACATGAATAAGATTTTCATGATTAAAGGAAATAAAAAAGAAAAGAAGAAA
>JALTZZ010000077.1 GCA_027051165.1 archaeon
AAGCGCTCTGTTATAAAGTTCGCAGCCTTGAGTGTCCTTTTATTGGGCATGCTCATTTCTCTGGGATTTAACAGCAAGGAAAAGCTTCAAGCCCTTGCTGAGTCTTGACTCAGCAAGGGGGTTATAAAAGTATCATTGTGTTAAAAAAGACCCGTCCAAATAACGAGGTATTGGCACAAGCATGCACACAGTAGAATATAAATAAGCGGGGAGAGGGTGGGGAATATGAAGGTAGATATTTTCGGTTACATAATGGGTTTAGAGATATTCAGAAGGAACTTTAGAGCTAAAGATATTAGCGATAGTGAACTACATATTTCTCAGCAGTTATCGAAGAACGGCTAAGGTATTATCCATTTTTAAAAGATTAGCAAGAGTTCTGTGCACTACAGGGTCGAAAGATTTAAAGAAAAGGTTAAGATAGGCATGGAGGAGAAAGAAAGGCAAACTATAGCGATAGACGATAAAAATTATAACCCCCTTGCATCACTCATCCCACAAGAGGGTTATTTTCTAATTTACGGGTTTATTGAGAAATCATAGCTATGGCATAGTCATGCATACAAAATGTTTTCCCTTCAAAATTTTTGCTCAAATTCACTTTAATTATTTTAAAACATCCAATATTTTTTTATTCTTTCTATAAACAAGTGCTTGTGAATAAGCAATTAAAGTTTTATCCTCTTTATAAACTTTTATTTCATAAAGTCCGGTTTTTCTTGTAGTGTTTATTTCGTAAGCCTCTGCATAGAGAGTATCTCCGATATTAGCTGGGGCTGTGAACGTTATGCTCATACTCAATGCCACACTTACTATACCGCTCGAATTTGATGCAAGCTCAAATGCTGCATCCATAATCGAAAATACTGCCCCACCATGTGCAATTCCAAATATATTTAATAAATCTTCCTCTATTTTCATTTTAACTTTAGCATAACCCTTCTTTAACTCTACAACCTCTATATTAAATTTCCTTGAGTAGGGCTCCTTTGAAAACTTATCCTTGAGAACGTCAATCTCCCTCATACAACTCCTTTCTTAACGCTTCAAGCATTTCAATTTTTCTATTCATAAACTCTGCTCCACATAGAACTCTTACTCCATGTTCCTCACCAGCTTCAAACACTTCCTTCATTCTTTCTCTCCAGTTTAAATCTCTTAAAAGATGATGATCAAGAATTAATTCCTTTACTTTAGTTTCTCTTATAATTTTAATTAAATTTTCCTTGGAAGCTTCAAGGCTCTTTTTAGAATATCTATAGCCAAGCATGTAGCTCATTGGACCATCTACGTATATTATCTTGGGGTTCATTTCAAGGATAAATTTTGTCTGATCCTCTAAGCTTGGACCTTCGACATCAGAGGTATATAGAAAGCTCTTTCTTCCCCTTTCTATATAAACTTCGAGAACGTAGCCAAGCTTTGGATTCGTCCCGTGATAAACGGGTTCAGAGATTTTTATAAACGTTTTACCAAAATTTATTTCTCTACCATCAGCTATTTCTATGCTTTCTGGAATTCCTTCTAAAATTTCTAAAAAATAGCTTGATCTTCTCTTTTGACTATAGTTTATTTTTTCTTTTGGATCTTTTATAAAGAGCTTCTTCCCCTTAAATATTTCTGGCTCCCTTGGATTGTGGTGATCGTAGTGATAATGAGTTATAATAACAACCTCTGCTTTCTCAACAAACACTTTTATAGAGTTCCAGTGTTCCTCAAGCCTTTTCAACTCAAGTTCATGCGGTGGCAAACCGTATCTCCTTGGACCTAAAGCAGTGCTCGGATCTATAATTATCCTCACATCTCTTGTTCTTACGAATGTTGCCATACTTCTCGTTCCAGTAGAGTCGCATGCTATTAGCTCTACCTTCACACTAAGCTATGAAAAGCATAACAAGATAATGTGGTCGTTAAGCTTCGCTTGCTTATACATGAAAAGGGAAATGAGCAGCTTTGACGTATTAGCGATTACAAGCGAGCTTAAAAGTATAGAAGCAAGAATAAACAAAGTCTATCAGCTTGACAACGAAATAAAACTTGCACTAAATGTTAAAGACTACGGCAGGCAGGATCTGATAATAAAGGTGGGAAAGGCTATCTACCTAACCAAGTATCCAAAAGAAAATCCAAAGAAACCCACAACATTTGCAATGGCACTAAGAAAATATTTAAACAACGGAATAATAGAGGATATTTATCAAGTTGACTTCGATAGGATTGTTATTTTAAAGATAAGGGCAAAAGAAAGCTACTATCTTATAGTTGAGCTTTTTGGAAAAGGAAATGTAATATTGACAGATAAAGACTTCAATATACTGGCTATATTTAGGAAGGCTGTATATAAAGGGAAAGAGCTTGATATTAAGCAGAAATATATCTTTCCAGAAAGCAGAGTTAATCCATTTGAAATAGACGAAAAAAAGCTTATGGATATTATAAATAATTCAAAAAAAGATCTTGTCAGAACTCTTGCAACTTCATTGGGATTAGGTGGTCTATATGCTGAAGAAGTCTGCATGCTCGCAAATATTGATAAAAATAAAAGAGAAATAAGCTTACAAGAATCAAAAAAAATCGTTTCAGCTATTAGAAATCTTAGAGATAAGGTTGGAAAGGAAAAGCCAAGAATAATTTTAAAAGACGGTGAATATATAGATGTTGTTCCTATAAACCTAAAATTTTACGAATCATACAAATTTAAGGAATTTGAAAATTTTAATGAGGCATGTGATGAATACTTCACGAGAATAGACATTGAAGAAATAAAAAGGAGGATTGAAGAAAAATATAAGAGCGAGCTTGAAAAGTATAAAAAGAGGCTGAGAAGTCAAGCAGAAGGCTTAAAAAATGCTATTCTTTCTGAAAGAAAATATAGAGAGATAGGTGATCTAATATACCTGCACTATACGGAAATAGAGAAGATTTTGGATACTATCAGAAAAGCTATGGAGAAATACTCCTTGCAGGAGATCAAAAGAATTGTAGAAAAAAATAAAGATAAAACTGTTGTAAAATCTGTAAATCCAAAAGAAAAAAGTATAGAAGTGGAGATTAACAGCAGGAGATTTAAAATTTTTATAGAGAAGAGTGTTCACGAAAATGCCGATGTATATTATTCAAAGGCTAAAAAGGCTAAAGAAAAAATTAAAGGAACAAGAGAAGCTATAGAGGAAACTAAAGAAATTATAAAAAATATTATTAAGAAGATGAAATCGGAGATTAATCGAGAATTCGAGAAGCTTAAGCCAAAAGAAAGAAAAATTAGGAAAAAAGCTTGGTTCGAAAAGTTCAGGTGGTTTATCAGCAGTGAAGGATTCCTTGTTCTCGGTGGTAGAGATGCAAAGCAGAATGAAATACTCGTAAAGAAACACATGAGCAAGGATGATATATTTGTTCATACGCAGATACCGGGTGCACCGTGTGTTATTATAAAGACGGAAGGAAGAAAAATTGGAGAGAGAACTATACAGGAAGCTTTTGACTTTGCTGCAAGCTATTCTAAGGCTTGGAAAGAAGGTTTAGCCGTATTGGACACCTACTGGGTAAATGCGGATCAGGTCAGCAAGAGAGCAGAGCATGGAGAATATGTCAAAACGGGATCATTTATAGTTAGGGGAAAAAGGAACTATGGATATGGAAAACTGAGAATAGCTGTTGGAGTAGAGATTAATGAAGAAGCTAAGCTAATTGCTGGACCCGTAGATGCTGTTAAGGAGCACGCAAAATATTATGTTATCTTAGCACCCGGAAAAATGAAAAGCAAAGAAACCGCTGAAAAAATTAAAAAAATACTAATAAATAGAGCAAATGAAGAAGATAAGAAAAAAATAGATGAGATAGAGATAGAAGAAATACAGAGATTCCTCCCAAGCGGAGGGCATGAAATTTTAGCTTAACTTCTGAACTTTGCTACTCTGTTTGCAATAAGTGCTGCCACAGCTCCAGCCCCAAAGCCATTATCAATGTTTACAACCGCAATTCCCGGGGAACACGTGCTCAACATAGTTTTTAAAGCTGCTTCTCCCCCCTTCGCTACTCCATAGCCTATTGACGTGGGAAGCGCTATTACTGGAATGTCAACAAGACTTGCAACAATGCTTGGTAATGCTCCCTCCATGCCAGCTACGACAATTAAAACATCTACATCCTTCTCATATATATCTTTTATAACGGGAAAAAGCCTATGCAAGCCGGCAATTCCCACATCATAGTAGCAAAAGACGCTGCACCCCATCTCTTCTGCAATAATTTTCGCCTCCTCTGCTACTTTTATATCCCCAGTTCCAGCTGTAATTATACCTACTCTTCCTCCTGTATGATTTTTTTCTTCTTTTTTTCTAAAAACGATAATTTCTGCTCTTTTGTTATATTCATATCTATATTTTAAATTTTTAATTAAGAAATCTGCCTTTTCTTTATCAATTCTTGTTACTATGCACACGTTTTTATTTTTTAATACAGCATCAACAATTTTTATGAGCTCTTCTTTTGATTTACTCTCTCCATAGATTACCTCGGGGATCCCAGCTCTTATTTCTCTATATAAATCAATTTTTGCAAAATTTTCAACATTTTCAACTACCAAAGCTTTTATTATTTTCTCTGCATCGTTAATTGTTATTTTGCCCTTTATAAGGTCTTCAAGTATCTTTCTGAGCACGAATTTAAATATGATATATATCGTTAACAAAGAAAACTGAGGTAGCCCCGGTAGTGTAGCCCGGCCAATCATGCTGGCCTTTCAAGCCAGCGACCCGGGTTCAAATCCCGGCCGGGGCACTAAAAAATAAGCCCAGTTCCTTCTTCTTTCAGGTTTAACGTGCATTGTTAAGAATTTTAGAGAGTGATAACAAGTAGGGCTGAAAAAACTTATTAAAAATCTCATAAATAAGAAGTTGTAAAATGCTTAGAGTTATAACTTTGATTAAATACGCTAAAAACAAGCTCAACCCAGCGATCATTATTCCCAAAAATCGTTTATTCGTGCATCAACATAACTCCTTATTCTCTCCTCGGATTCTTTTACATCATGCTTTGTTGCGACCATCTTTTGAGAGAACGATATCCAACAAAAAGTGTATTAACATACCCATAGCAGTGAAATTAACAATAAATATTATTAGATCTTGATAAAATGAAAACTTAGGGAGTAAATATAATCCTGATGCTGGAATTAAAAAGGTATGTGTATACCAACTTCTATGACATTTGATCTTACAAAGTTCTAAATCAATGTCTGGAATTTGTGAACCTAAAAATACTAAAAAATTGAATATAATATAAAACTCTTCCCACCATATAACGGATCTGTCCAAATAACGAGGTATTGGCATAAGCATGCACAACTTAATTTAAACTTTGTGCTTAAAATTGAAAGAAAAAAAATTTGGACTTGTTATATACCAAAGGTTGTGTATGGTTATGTCAAAACTACATTATTTGGACAGGTCACCATATAACATCATCGGAATAGATAATACAAATGCTCCAATAAATCCTCCAATCTCATGTTCTTTTTTATTCATTACATGACGTATATAATCCTAACCTTTAAAACTTTTTACAATCATGACCTACAAAAGATCCCTTACTTTCCTCTCAATCTCGTTTAGAATGAGAATGCTTGGATTCTCCTCAAACTCTATCGCCAAGTGGAGGATATCGGAAACCTTATCGCTCATTTCCTCAATGCTAAAAATCTTTATCTTTTCTACTGCAAACTTTCCCAAAGCTTTAGGCTCTTCTTTACCAGCTCTTATCCTTTTGACAAGATCAAGCATTTCTTTTAACATTTTCTCTTCAAAATCTCTAAGTGCAGGTTTTAAAATCTGAATCTCACAGTTGTTCCTTCTCAAAACTTCTATTACATGCGGAGCTTCATCGTCTGGAACTTCTACCAACAAACTCGGTCTGAACTTCTTAAACCTTTTCAAAAATCTGCTGATATTTACCTTTTTCCCCTTCTCCTTAGGAAACTTAACAGCAATCATCAACGCTGTTCACCTTCTACTAATATCGTTAACTTATAATACACGGTAATTACTAACAATATTAATTTATTTAAGAAGAGCTAAATAACTAAATAGATAAGCATAAAGATTATAGAAGTGCATAAGGGCAAGAAATATATAATAAAGATAAGACCCGTAGCTTGGCATCTGCACATTAGACATTATGATGGGAAAAATTGTTCACCGAGATAGAAAATATCCTTGAAGTTTTCTATCTTTCGACAACAATTTTCTTAGGCTCTGGGATTGGTCTACCTTCCTTCTTAGCAGCCTCTATCCAGAGCTCAATAGCAGTCTTTACTTCCTTTAAAGCTTCCTCGGGAGTCTCACCAAAAGCATAGCACAAGGGAAGCTCAGGAACTACTGCAATAAATCCCTCATCCTCTTCACTATAAAATATTTCTATTTTATATTTATACCACATTTTTCATTCCTCAAGCAAATTGTATTTTTCAATAATCTTTAGGAATTGCTTTACCTGATATGATTTTACTTTACATTTAACATGTTGAATCGTTAGAATTTTCCTTTAAATTATTTTAAACTTGATAAAAATATAAAAAGTGGACATGATTCCAAAGATATACTTCAAAACATCAAATAAGCACAAATATCTTGAGGCTAAAGAAATACTTTCAAAATATAATATAGACGTCGAATGGATCAATGAAAAGTATAAGGAGATTCAGGCTGAAGGCTTAGAGGAAGTTGTTTTGGAAGCGTTAAAAAATGTTAAAAATAATACATTCATAGAGGATGCAGGTTTATTTATAGATGCTCTAAATGGTTTTCCCGGAGTATACTCAAGTTTTATTTTCAAAAAAATAGGAAATGAAGGGATACTAAAGCTTATGGAAGGTATAAAAAATAGAAAAGCAAAATTCATTTCCGTAATTGGGATAAAAATAGATAATGAGTGTAAAATTTTTAAAGGTGTTGTTGAAGGTGTTATAGCAGATGAAATAAGGGGCAACGGAGGGTTTGGTTACGATCCAATTTTTATACCATCTGGATATACAAGAACATTTGCGGAGGATACAAAAATAAAGAATGAGGTTAGTCATAGAAGAAGAGCCTTAGAAGAACTTGCAAAGTTTCTGAGGTGTAAGTATGGCAAGGATACATGCACACAATAAGGGTAGAGGAAAATCAGGTTCCAAGAGACCATTCAGAACAACTCTGCCAGAATGGGTTAAATATTCAAGAGAGGAAGTTGAAACTATAATCCTTGATTTAGCAAGAAAAGGCGTGCAGCCTGCGGTGATTGGAACCATATTGAGAGATCAGTATGGGATACCAAGCGTAAGGTTTATTTTAGGTAAAAAGCTTTGCAAATTCTTAGAGGAGCGTAATATAAAGCCGGCTGTCCCATGGGATCTGCTTAACCTCATGAAGCGTGCGGTTAGGGTTCACGAGCATTTACAGCAGCATAGAAAGGATAAGGTTTCTCAGAGAGCTCTTCAGCTCATAGAATCAAAGATAAGAAGGCTTGTTGACTACTACAAGAGTATAGGAAAGCTTCCAGCTGATTGGAAATACGACATAGAAACGGCTAAGCTTCTTGTTAAGTAGCTCCTTAATCTTAAAATTTACTTTTATTGTAGTTAAAATTTAAAAAGTAGTTAGAGGAAGGTTGAAAATGAAGGGGCATTTAGATGTCTGAAAAATATAATAAATTTATAATGCATATTAAAGAATGCGCTGAATTTCTAAAAGAAAAAATAGAAGATGATCATAGCTTTAGAATAATAACGCATCACGATGCAGATGGCTTAAGCTCAGGTTCAATAATTTTTAAGGCTTTGATAAGAGAAGGTGCACAGTGCACGATTAGATGCGTAAAGCAGCTTGATAGAGATTTTTTAAATGAAATAAAAAACGATAAGCACGACGTTATAATCTTTACAGATTTGGGTAGTGGTGCTGTGGAAGAGCTTGAGAAGATGGACAAAGAAATTATAATACTCGACCACCACATTCCAAAGAATTTTTCTCGCAAATTCTATTTTGTAAATCCTCATTTATACGGAATAGATGGTGCAAGAGAGATAAGTGCAAGCGGTATTGCATACTTAACCGCAAAATTTTTATCTAAGGAGAACGTTGATCTCGTTACCCTCGCTGTTACAGGTGCAATAGGAGATATGCAGGATAGAAATGATTTAAACGGAATAAATAGAATAATCCTTGAGGAAGGAATAAAAAATGGTTTTATAAAGGCTGAAAAAGATATAAAGCTTTATGGAAGAGAAACAAGACCTATATTTAAGGCTATTGAATATACGACAGACCCTTTTTTCCCAGAGCTAAGTGGAAATGAGGAAGCCTGCATAAAATTTTTAAACATGCTCGATATTCCTTTAAAGAGTGGTGATAAATGGAGAACTTTATCTGATCTAACAAAAGAAGAGAAAAAGAGGCTTGCAACAGCTTTAATGCTTAAGCTCATAGAACACGGATATCCGACAAAAATTGCTGAGAGTATCGTTGGAGAAGTTTATACATTCATAAGAGAAGAAAAAGGTTCTCCTCTTAGAGATTCAAAAGAATTTGCAACTCTTTTGAATGCATGTGGTAAAAATGCATACTACAGCGTGGGAATAGCTGTATGCTTGGGAGATAGAGGTGAATATTATAAAAGAGCCCTTAGGATATTGGCAGAGCACAGAGCTTATATAAACAGTTGCTATAAATGGATTTTGGAGAATAAAGAGAGAATAAAATCCTTGAAGAGCATATACTTCCTAAATGCCGGGAGGGAGATTAGAGAGGAAATTATAGGAACCGTTGCCTCTATGGTTTTAAGCACCACACTTAGAGATAAGCCCATAGTTGCCGTTGCTGAATCGAAAGACAACAAGATAAAGGTATCCGCAAGGGGAACTAAAGAGCTCGTTGAAAAGGGTCTGCACCTCGGAAAGGCGATGATACTTGCGAGCGAGGCTATAGGTGGCGAGGGAGGTGGACACGACATTGCAGCTGGAGCATTAATTGAAAAAAATATGCTCGATAGGTTTATAAATTATGTTGATGAGATAATTTGGAGGCAGCTAAATGCTGGAAATTGATTGCAGAGATGTTAAGAATAAGATTGTTGATTTTATAAGGAGAGAGGTTGGAAACCGTGGATGCGTAATAGGTTTAAGCGGCGGAATAGACTCAAGCCTAACCGCTAAGCTCGCTGTGGAAGCTCTTGGTAGAAAAAAAGTTTATGGACTTATAATGCCAGAGAAAGGTGTAAGCAGAGAAAGCGACGTTAAAGATGCAAAAGAGCTTGCAGAAGAGCTTAGAATAGAGCATGAGGTTATAGAAATAAGCGATATAGTCGAGAAAATTGCTGAAAAAAAGCCCAAGGTAGAAGCTCTTAACGAAAGAATAGCTCTGGCAAATATAAAGCCAAGGGTTAGAATGATTCTCCTTTATTACGCAGCTAATCTTTCCAACAGACTTGTCTTAGGAACGGGAAATAAGACCGAGCTCCTAATAGGATACTTCACAAAATATGGAGATGGAGGCGTTGATCTCCTACCAATAGGAGATCTGTATAAAACCCAAGTAAGGATCCTCGCAAGATACGTCGGTATTCCGGAGAAAATAATAAAAAAAATCCCTACCGCTGGCTTGTGGAAAGGACAAACAGATGAAGGTGAAATTGGAATTAAATATGAACTTTTAGATAAAATTCTCTTTTTACTTGTAGATAAAGGATATAGTGATGAAAAAACTGCAGAAGAATTGAAAATAAGCTTAGAAACTGTTAAAAAAGTAAGGGAGATGATCAAGGGTAGCGAGCACAAGAGGATGGCTCCGAAGGTATGCAGAATTTTCTGAAAAATTTTTACAATATTAAAGTTTTAAACTTTGGAAAGGTGGTAGAAATGACAGCGGGGGATCGCTTTATCCGTTGAAATATACGACACTACGCTAAGAGATGGTGCACAGAGCAGTTATATATCCTTTTCGCTTGAGGATAAAATAAAAATAGCTAAAAAGCTCGATGAACTCGGTGTTCATTATATAGAAGGTGGTTTTCCGGGATCAAATCCAAAAGATATGGAATTTTTTAAAAGAATTAAGGAAGAAAAGCTTAAAGCAAAAATAGTCGCCTTTGGAAGCACGAGGCGTGTTAAGTTTAAAGCTGAAGAAGATCCAAGCTTGAATGCTCTTATTGAAGCAGGAACGGAATACGTCTGTATATTCGGAAAAAGCTGGGATTTGCACGTTAAAGTTGCACTGAAGACAAGCTTGGAGGAAAACATTAGAATGATTAAAGACAGTATCGAATTTCTTATTGATCACGGAAAGAAGGTTATATTTGATGCTGAACATTTTTTTGATGGTTTTAAGGATAATCCTGAATATGCACTAAAAACTCTTGAAGCTGCTCAAGATTCTGGTGCTGAATGTATTGTTCTCTGCGATACAAACGGTGGTGCTCTACCCTTAGAGGTAAAGAAAATTGTTGAAGAGGTAGCGGGTAGGATAGAAACAAAGCTTGGTATACATGCACACAACGACAGCGACTGTGCAGTAGCTAATACTATAGTTGCTGTGCAGAGCGGGGTTAGGCATGTGCAGGGGACTATAAATGGCTATGGCGAGAGGTGCGGAAATGCAAACCTATGCTCCGTAATACCAAATTTAAAGCTTAAACTTGGAATAGACTGCATAGATAATGAAAACCTCAAAAAGCTGACAGAGGTATCGAGATATGTAAGCGAAATTGCAAATCTTGCACACAGCCACAGCATGCCGTATGTTGGGGATTATGCCTTCTCACATAAAGGCGGTGTTCATATAAGTGCAGTTTTAAGAAATCCAAGAACGTATGAGCATATAGATCCAAGCCTCGTAGGAAACAAGAGAAGAATTGTAGTGAGCGAGCTTTCTGGAAGAAGCACTATCATAGCAAAGGCAAGGGAGCTTGGTTTAGACTTTAAAGAGGAAAAGGCAAGAGAAATTGTAAAGATGATAAAAGAGCTTGAAAATCAGGGATACATGTTTGAAGGGGCTGAAGCAAGTTTTGAGCTTCTTATGAAGAAAGCTTTGGGAGAGCTTGAAGAGTTCTTTGAGATAGAGGGATTTAGGGTTATAGTTGACTACAGAAACGGAAAAATACATTCGGAAGCAACCGTTAAGGTGAAGGTAAACGATGCCTACGAGCATACCGCAAGCGAGGGAAACGGACCGGTAAACGCTCTTGATAATGCACTTAGAAAAGCCTTAGAAAAGTTCTATCCAAAGCTCAGAGAAATGAAGCTGAGCGACTACAAGGTTAGGGTGCTGAACGAAGATAGAGGCACGGCAGCAAAGGTAAGGGTGCTCATAGAGAGCAGCGACAGCACGGCAAGATGGGGAACCGTCGGAGTTAGCGAGAATATAATTGAAGCAAGCTTTATTGCACTTATAGACAGCATTATCTACAAGCTCATGAAAGATCAGAAGAGATAGCTCTTTATGTGCTTTATAAGCATGTCATTTTCTCTTTTCTTTCTCACAGAAAACCTAATATATCCTTTGAGTGAAAAGTTCTCGCAGTCTCTAACGATAATACCCTTGCTCTTAAGATATTTGTAGAGATTTTGGGCTTTTAAAAGGAAAAAATTTGCATCCGATTTTACATTTAGCTCCCTTTCTATTCTCCTTTTTTCCGAAAATATCTTCTTAAGACTCTGTTTTAAAAATTTTTTATCCTTTATAATATATTCAAGGATTTTACATGCGATATTGCTAATGCTCCAAGGAATTTTTAGTGATTTTAAAACTTTTATATTTTCTGGAGAGGAAAATACATAGCCGAGCCTTATTGATGGTATTCCATAGGACTTTGTAAAGCTTCTTGCTACTACAACATTATCGCTTTCTGTAAATCTATTTTTATTTATTTTTTCTACGAAATCTATGTAGGCTTCATCTAAAAAAAGAATAGAATCTCTATCTTCAACAGTTTCAACAAGAGCCTTAATTTCTTTATAATCGTAAAACCTCCCCGTTGGATTGTTTGGATTGCAGAAAAAAACTACGCTATTTTTTTCTACTTTTTCACATATTTCATCTATTTCCGGATTTGTTCCATAAACCTTTTCTATTTTTGCTTTAAATATGTTCGCAAGCCTCTCATATTCTTTATATGTTACATCACAGAGAACTACCTTTGTTCCTCTGTCAATATATGCTATGGAAAATAGATAGAGGGCTTCTGTAATTCCGGCTGTAATCAGCAAGTTTTCGCTATCTGTGTCAAGCTTTTCTGCAAGCATGCGTTCAAGCTCGCATACCGGATAAACCTTCGATAATTCTGATACATCTATATATTTAAGAAACGGCGGTGTATAGGGGTTTATATTTACCGAAAAGTCGAGCTTACCTATACTGCTTCCACCGTGTTTTACTATATATCCCCTTCTCTTCGGCTTCATGATATAGAATTGCATTTAAAAACTTAAAAAATTATTTTAGAAAAAATTTAAAAATTTAAAATTATTAGATTCCCAGAGCTTTTCTCTTTTCTAATATAACATGCTCAAGCTTTTCAGCTGCCTTTACTGGATCCTCTTCAACGATTACTTTTCCACCAACAAGCTTCTCAGCATCCTCTGTAAGCAGCTTAACAAGGTCTTTCGCTCCGGTAATTGGTGGTATCGGCGATACGTGAACGGTTACTCCATAGGCTACCGCAAACACCGCATCTATGGTGGCTTTCTGCTCCATATACTCTGGTGCTGTAGCAGCTATCGGCAGGTCTGGGACATCTACATCAAGTGCCTCTGCAATAGCTCCAACGAGATGTGCCAATCTCCCTGTATCTGTGCATGTTCCGTAGCTTAGAACCGGCGGTATGTTCAACGCTTTGCACACCTTCTTTAATCCATCGCCAGCCTGCTCTATTGCATCTAAGCTTGTTAAGCCGGCTACCTGCACGGCAGCGTTTCCGCAACCCATGCTGAGCACAAGTATATCCCTCTTTATAAGCTCTTTTGCAATCGTAACAGTGTTATAGTCGTGGGGACCGTTTCTCAGCGTTGTGCAGCTTACTAATGCTACAATGCCCTTTATATCTCCAGATTTTATTGCTTCTATAAGAGGATCAAGCTTTCCTCCGAGAGCTTCCAATATAGACTCTGTGGAAAATCCAACCAGAACCTTCTGCTTCCTCTTTGGAACGTATGGCTTTATCTTTGCTTTCCTTTCTTTAAAGTTCTCTATTGCCATATCTATAAGCTTTCTCGCTATTTCCTCGGCTTTCTCAGGCTCATAGTCTAAGCCCTCGTCTATTCCTCTCAACCTTACGAGCTTGCTTACTGGAACAAGCTTAACACCGTATCTCTGATACTCCGGAAGCGTTGGTAAAGAACAGTTCATATCCATAGCGAAAACATCTATTGCTCCCGTAGCTAACAGAAACTCCTGTGTAATCCAGTTTCCAGTCAAGCCAACAAAAACCTCGCTTTTAGTTCTTTGTAGAATCTCCTGACCAGTTTCAATAGAACCTATTATTCTTAGCCCTTTTGCACCAGCTTCCCTTGCTTTTTTCTGCACCTCCTCGCTTTCGGCAAGCTTTATCAAAGCATAGCCAACGAAGGGCTCATGCCCGTTTACTGCTATGTTAACGTAGTCTGGATCAACGATTCCGAGATCTACGAAGGCTTCATGAGGTTTAGGAGTTCCAAAGAGAATATCCTGTATAATCTCCAGAGTAAGCTGTGAAACCATGCATGTAGCAATTCCCATCTTCATTCCCTTTTTAACCAGCGATACGTAGTTCGTATCTATGTTTGTCATCGCAGATGTTGCGGATACCACTATTTCATGCATTGGGCTGCTTGGCATTAATCCAAGCTTCTTCCAAACATCCTTTCTTCTTTTTGGTGCAAATATTTCAACTATTTTGCTCTGATCATTTTTATTAAGCTCTTCTAAGACAAAATCTGCAACATCTTTAGCTATTTCGTTTATCTCCCTACCTTCAGTCTCTATTCCAAGCTGCTTTGCAAACCATATAAGCTTGTCTTTATCTCTTATCTCAAATGGTGTTTTACCTTCTGCAGTAGCTTTAAGAGTTTTTGCTGCTTCTATTGCATGATAGGTGTAAGCCGCAGCACCCATTACATGCCTATGCAACATGTTTCGCATTGCCATTGCATTTGCATCTATACCGCATGCTCCAACTGGAGCGTTCTCCCTTATTCTACAGGGTCCCATACTGCACAGCTGACAGCTTAATCCCTGTGTGCAAAATTGGCATTTTATTTTTTGACTTTCATATCTATCCGCTATATTTGTTACACCATCTTTTCTGACTTTTTCATACATTTCCTCGATGGTTTCATGCACACTTACCTTCATTGCATCACCACTTTAACATCAAACATGTTTAATAATTATACTTTTTTCCGAACATTTTCGTAATTTTGAACATTTTTAAAAATGTATAATTTTTATATTACAAGCTATCATATAAAATTCATATAAACCCTGTGGAAATTATTATAAGAAATCTTCATCAGATATCTTTTATGGATTTTCTATGTTGTGTCGGCTTTTATAAATTTTTTATGGATATTTTCTTTGAAAAATTCCTTTTCCTTTTATTATCGAGAGACTCAAAAAATTTTATAACCCTTTTATGAACTTTTGCTCCCATACTTCTCCAAAACTTCCTTTAAAGGAGTGTAATCGTCTTTCTTTATCTCTTCCTTGACGTAATCAATTTCATCTTCTTCTGGTTCTTCTTCCGGAATAATGCTTAAAATTGTTTCCTTCAAAATGTTGGGCATCTCTTTTTTAAGTCTTCTTTGATTTCTTTCAGAGGTTTTCCTCTAAGCGAGTCTTGTAAGGCTTTGATATCTATTGCTAAGTATTTTCCAGAGATTAATCCATGAATAACCTTTGTTCATGTTTTTTAAATGGATTCTAACGTTATTAAATCTTCGATAAGTTTAAATCTTTCGCCTATATGCTATTGTTCTCTTATTTTAATTTAATCTTTTCAAAACAAAATCCTTAGCTTTCTCAGCTATCTCAACAGCTTCTTTAGCCTCTTCTTCCGAGACTTTTAGTAGTGGTGGATATCTTGCTCCAGTATAGTATTCCCCTAATGCCTGAGCATTTAT
>JALTZZ010000078.1 GCA_027051165.1 archaeon
CTTCTGCGGTTTTAGTCAAGGCTAATGAAACAAAAGATCGCGTTGTCAAATTAGGGGCGAAGAATGTATTTATCATATCGGAAGTTATACTCTCCGAGGATGAAATTAAGCTATTTTCAAACATGCATACACCTCAGGGTAATCCTATCAGATTCTTAAGTATCGGTCGCCTTATTCACTGGAAGGGTTTTCACCTCGGTATCATGGCTTTTGCCCGCTTTGTAAGAGAATTCCCCGAGGGCGAATACTGGATAGTGGGCGACGGAACGGAACGCAAAAGTCTTGAAAAGCTGTCTAGAGAATTGGGTGTAGAAAGTAAGGTGCGTTTTTGGGGATGGTTACCACGTAACAAAGCTCTTGAAAAACTTGAGGAGTGTCATGCTCTTGTCCACCCGAGCTTGCACGATTCGGGAGGATGGGTATGTGTTGAAGCAATGGCGGCGGGAAGACCAGTAATATGTCTTGACATAGGCGGACCTTCTGTGCAGGTTACGGAAGAGACTGGGTTTAAGATACCTGCAATCACACCAGAGCAGGTTGTAGAGGATATAGCTAAGGCTATGGAAAGGTTGGCAATGGATAAAACACTATTGAAAAGGATGGGCACAAAAGCGAGAGAGAGGGTAGTAAAAGAATTTAGCTGTGCAAGGAGAAAATGTCAGATATATGAAATCTACTCCCAGGTTTTAGGACATGACAAGAACGCTTAACTTATCTTTCAATCAAAATATTTTTCTTTTTTTGATTGCGATTAGTACAGGCGTTTTAACTGCAATAAATCCAGGTTTATCTTTACTTGTCATTGCTCTAATATCTATAACAATTTTAATACTCTATGAAAAGAATATTTGGAAGTATGGAGTCTTTATTCCATTATTGGGCCTTAGTTTATGGTCATATGGGTTCAATAATATACCATTGATTCGTCCTTTGCCACTTGTTGACGCGTTAGCATGGTTTGCTGTGCTCTCATCATTACCATTATGGTGGAAACTGACAAAATTTCCTTTAGTAAAAAAGTTTTTGGTTTTACTTACATTGTTGACTGTCGTAGCCATCATCAGAATCATAATTGATACGCCAAAATACGGTCTCCTCGCACCAAGGGATGCTCTCTTTGTTTTTGAATTGTGGACAATATTCCCGGCTATGTTGCTTGGTTATAAGTACGGTGAAAAGAAAGTTGAAAAGCTTATCGGCATTTTATTCATAATTTCTACTTTCTGGTTTTTATTATACCCATTGAGAGAATTTATTATCGCAATAAGTCCAATTGTAGGAATACAACGACCAGTTCCCTTATTCACTTTTACTACAGCAGGTTTTTTAAGCATTCCAGCATTTTTCTGGTTTTTAAACCGTAAGGGATTATTAGGCATTCTTGGCACTTCAGCAACGCTAATTATTATATTAATGGTCCAGAGCAGAGGTGTTTATACAGCATTTTTCCTAAGTCTCATCCTTTCATTCCTTATACGACCTGCATTAATAAAAAAGTTGAAATACCTAGTCATATCCGGAATTATAGTGTTTTCATTCGTTTTAATATTAGGAAACGCAATTACAGGAAGGCTTGGACTAGGAATAGGTTTTAATACAATCATAGAACAGTTAGCAACCCTTATAGGAAGGGAAGGACCTGGGGCAGGAAGCTTCCAATTTAGGCTTATTGCATGGTTATCTCTCATTAATCAAGTTTTGAATAATCCGCTCGGACCTTTTATAGGATTGGGATTGGGAAAGGATTTATTCTTAGACTTTATGGTTGGTCCTGATGTTTATGTCAGAAAACCTCATAACGATTTTCTTGAAATATGGGCAAGATTTGGTATAGTAGGGCTTTTGCCATGGCTCGGTATTCTTATGTTATCTTTTAAAACATCTCTTAATAGAACAATTAAAAATCCAGATAACCTTTGGGTTTTGGCTCTCCAGATTACTTTATTGGTAACTGCCATAGGACAGCCCGCTATGGCATTTGCGTATATTACAATTGTTTGGGTAAGTCTTACCGGTCTGTGGATTGGATCCCAATTGAGATTCAGAGTTGTCTGATGAATTACTTACGAGCAAAAGATCTCTTGAAAAAATTTTGGGTATATGGATTAAAGGCTATAGAAGAGCCTGGAAAAATTCCTTTTCTTTTAAATGGCTTAATTAAAGGTGCTCATTTATATGAGCTTTTGAACATTAAAAAAGAATTGGATTGGCTCAGAAAGATGAATATCAAAACAGTTATAGATGTAGGGGCAAGTTATGGTCAATTCGCCTCTGCGTGGCTATACGCCTTTCCTAACATAAATGTTTATTCCTTTGAGCCCGATCCAGGGAGTTTTAAACTTTTAAGAAGAAAACTTGGAAAATTTAAAAATTGGAAAGGCTATAACACAGCTCTTGGATCACATTGTGGTGATCAAAAGTTAAATGTATCTGAATTTAGAGAGTCTTCAAGCTTTCTTGCAATGGCAGAAGTTCACAGTACTGAATTTCCATGGACCCAAAAAATTTCACCTAAGGTCGTTAAAATTTCTACTTTGGACGTAATTATTCCTGAAATTCAAATGATTCCCAAAGTTTTAATGAAGATTGATGTCCAGGGATATGAATTGGAGGTTCTGCGGGGTGCTGAAAATACTCTCAGGTCAATCGATATCATAATCATTGAGACTTCATTTGAGGAGTTATATAGAAATGGTCCCCTCTGGGATGATATTTATGAATTTTTAAAATCTAAAGGCTTTGAATACAGAGGATCATGGGATCAACTAAGAGCACCATCTGATAATAGGATACTCCAACAGGATGCAATCTTTGTAAAAAAGAGCCGATGAGGATTGGTCTTGTCTATAACAGGTATGTCAATAGAGGAGGCGAGGATGAAGCTTTTGAGTCCGAATTATCACTGCTGAGAAAGAATGGCAATTTTGTTTTGCCAATAACTGATAAAGCAGAAGTGCCTAATAATATTTTTAAAGCAGTTATGATGGGGTTAAATCTTTTGATGTCACATTATTGGTACAGAAGAATGAAGGACATTATTAAAGATAATAAAATTGACATCTTACATATACATAATTTTTTTCCTAATATGTCACCTTCAATAATTTATTCGGCGAAATCCAAACAAATCCCAGTGGTTTTCACTCTTCATAATTATCGGCTTTTATGCCCCAAAGCTACACTTTATAGACAAGGTTACGTATGCGAAGCTTGCATAGGAAGGTGGCCTGTTAAAAGTTTCCTAAAGGGGTGCTATCACCAGTCTCGTTCCAAGTCCTTTTTGATATCAGCTATGGTTGTATTCCATCGCTTTCTCAAAACATGGCAGGACAAGATAGATGTTTACATCGCCCTAACTGAGTTTGCCAGAAAGAAGTTTATTGAGGGAGGTCTGCCTGCGGATAAGATTGTTGTTAAGCCGAATTTTGTATATCC
>JALTZZ010000079.1 GCA_027051165.1 archaeon
TGCACAGCTCCTTCTTCAGCAGAAATCTGTATTCAGCTATGTTCAGCAAGATTTTTTCTCTCTTGGACATTCTGAGTTTTCGAAAAAATCCTCTGCACCTCTCCGCAAACGCTTCCATCTCTCTTATAATCCTCTTTATAAGCTCCGGGGTTATCTCCGGCGGGAAATCATTGTATCTGTGAGCGAACCACTGCTCTATGACGAGAACCGCCTCTGGAGACAGCTCAACCACGTTCAACAAAACCACCTCGCAATTCTGTAGTCGAGGTAGTTTTCAACTGCATTAGCTACTTTTATCATTTTGTCAGCTATTTTCGCTGGAATGCCTTGTTTGGTGGCTTTAACGTAGTAGAGATGCTGCTTCATCTTCCAATTCACTTCCCACAAAAACTCAATAAACCTAAACAAAACCCCCGCCATCGCTACCACCGATAAATAATAAAGTTTAAAAAATCGAACCCTCACAGCTGTGAAGAATAAATACACTCGCAGATGTTATATTTTTCGCATAAAAGTGATGAAGATAGAGGAAGTTAAGAAGAGGTATCCAAACGAATGGGTTCTTGTTGAAGTTTTAAAGGAGGATGAATTTGGAAATCCTGTTGATGTAAAGGTTCTTGCCCACAGCAAGTCAAGAGATGAAATACGTGAGGCTTTGAGAAAAGCTAAGGATAAGTATACCTACCACTTTTATACCGGAGAAATTCCAAAGAAGGGGTATGCAGTTGCTTTTAAGGTGCTGACATGAGGTATAGGTTCGATCCAGATGCTCCTGCAATCATCGTTGCTCCGACACTAATCGGGAAAAACGGAAAAAGAATAAAAATAGATATGGCTCTTGATACCGGAGCTACATATACAATTATACCTTGGGATGTAGCTGAAGTTCTTGGATATAAACCGGAACTTTCCAAAGAAAGGGTAGAGCTTATTACGGTAAGTGGAGTTGAAAAAGCTCCAGTTATTACTTTAAGCTCTGTAATTTTTCTTGGAAAAGAAGCTAAAAATGTAAAAGCAATAGTCCATGATCTTCCAGAGAAGAGCTACATTAATGGTCTGCTCGGACTCAGCTATCTGAAAAATTTTAAGATATGTATAGATTTTAGAAATGGAATTCTTGAAATAGAGTAGAGACTTCCAACAAACTCCAGTTCCTCACAGCTGTGAGGTTCAGAAAGGTTTTAAAGCTTTTTCCTTCCCTTTATAACTATGCTGTGGAAAAGCATAGAGAAGATTGAAAAGGAGATTGACAGACTTCTCAGGCGTGTTTCCGAGCTTGAAGAGGTCAAACAGGAGCTTATATACAGGAATACCGTCATCCTTCCGGACTTAATTGCTTATTTTCACAGAGATGTTCATCTGAAAATCAGAAATTTGGAGATATACGTAGAGCCGGATGAAATTTTTCTGCTCAGAGACTTAAATCAAGGATTCATCAACAACAAAAAGAATGTGGTTAAATTCGTGAAGAAAGGTAATAAAGTTGAGTTTGTAATTTACGGAAAGAAAAAGAGGAAGGTCTGGATAGAAAAGTGGAAGATTGATGTATTCATAAAATCCGCAGAGGAAATTCTGCAGAAGGATAAAAAAGAAGATAGAAGAAAAAATAAAAAATCAAACAAACAAACGAACTAATACTCGCCGTAAACAGCTTCCCTCACGGCTCTTTCTACATCACTCTGCATCTTTTCATAGTAGTATTCGCTGTCTATTATTATTCTCTTAGCCCTCTCCAAAATTTCTTTTTTCTTCTTTTCAATTTGTTTTCTAATTTTTGGGTTCGCCTCTGCAACTTCTTCTAAAGCGAACTTTATGTCGAAAGTGTATATGTATTCCTCGGACATTCACCTCACCATGTTGAAGAGCTTCAGCGCTATATACGCTACTTCCTGCTCGCTGAGCTTCATTGTTATCGTTGCTCCATTGTTCTTTCCTCTTTCCCCCTCGCTGACCCTCAGAAATATTCCTCTCGCCGTATTGTCTATTTCGAGCTTCTTGTATCTCTTCGTTTTTTCATCATACCTGAATATCTCTACATCAGGGGTTTTTTCAACAATCCTCTCAACAACCCTTCCCGCCATCCGCACCACCAATAAAATAGGAGCTTTTAAAGTCAAATCCTCACAGCTGTGAGGAATTGCTGCTCAAAAAAATAAAAGAAATTATTACTGCTCGCAAGCCTCGTATAGCCGCACCGCAAACATCACTCCATTTTCAACCTTTGTTATCATTAAGAGCTCATTGTCCAGAGTCCAGTCTCTATCCTTTTCGTCCGTGATTTATGCGGTTAATTCAACGATTACATTATCCCGAAGCTCGTATTCTTCGTAGAAAAGCTTAAACAGCTTCTCAGCCCTTTTCCACTCTTCACTGTCAATGTATATGGAAAGCTCTTTTTCAGCCTTGATGCCCGTAACTTTATCGGGCTCTGTTCTAAACTCTTTTTTAAAAGCTTCTCTGATCTTTTTTTCATTTTCGAACATCTTTCTCTCAAAGATATCTAAATATCTTACGACATCCCCCGCCATCTCTACCACCAATAAATTAAGAGCTTATAAAAGCGAACCCTCACAGCTGTGAGGATCAGCATTTAAAAACTCTTTTACTTATTGATGATGCGGAGTGGCGGGGGATGGTTTTTTAGATAAATATGAGCTGTTTAGGGAGAGTAATACAAGCAACGTCTTCGTTTTTATTACAAACGACAGGAAAAGGATCGAACAAGCGATTCAATACTTTTTAGGCAAAAAAGACTACAAAACCTTAGTATATGATATACAACTGAACAAAATTTACGAATTATCAGCTAATAACGAAGAAATTAGAAAAACGGAGAGAGAAGTTGACATGATAACCAACGTATATCAAGAATTTTACAGCCTGCTTCAGAATGAAAAGGTTAATCTGATAATCAAGTTCGTTTACAGCGAAGACAGAATGTTGAACGATTTTCTGATTGCGGTAAGCCAAGAAGATAGAATATATGCTCAGCAGTCAAGTGCTGTAGTCTTTGCCGATAGTGATGAAGTGTTCCCGAGAATTCTAAAGAAGTTTGCCGTGTTCTTAGAGGTGGAGCTTCCAACAGAGGAAGAAAGGGAAGTTCTCTTGCATCAAGTAAAGAAAAGCGTTGAAGAGATAAGAGGCTGCAGGATAAATGTTGACAAAAGAGTTTATCGGGAAAGCAGAGGACTTAACCTTCATGAAATAGAAACCGCAGCTCTCATTTCAATAAAGCAGAGCGGCTACAAAAAAATTTCAACGGAAGCTTTCAGAGATTTCAAAGTTGAAATTCTGAAGAGCTATGGTCTGCAGTATATAAATCCTGTAAGAGGGTTTGAAAGCGTTGGCGGATACGAAACCGTCAAAAAATACATCCAAGCAAGAATAATAAATGTTCTGAAAAATCCAGAAAAAGCTAAAGAATACGGCATTGAAATTCCGAGGGGAGTTTTATTCTACGGACCACCCGGCACTGGGAAAACCTACCTAACAAAAGCTCTTGCCAAGGAGCTCGGACTGCCTATGATTCAGATAAACATGTCAGATTTCCTTCGTGGCATAGTAGGAGAATCGGAGAGAAGGGTTAGAGAGGTTACAAGAATTATAGAGAGCTTGGCACCGTGCGTGGTTTTCATAGATGAATTCGACCAGATAGCACTACAAAGAGGCTCATACTTCAGCGGAGACAGCGGAGTTACAAGGAGGGTGCAGAATCAGCTCTTGGAGTGGCTCGGAGATGAGAATAGAAAAAGCTTAATCATCGGAGCAACGAACTTTATTCAGCAGTTAGATGATGCTTTTGTTAGGGTTGGCAGAATTGATGATATCGTGCCCATACTGTATCCTGATGAAGCAGCGAGATATGAAATCCTCAAGGTTCACCTCAAAGTTGTAAGAAATGTTCCAACAAAAATGAGCGCCATGGATCTAAAGGAGATTGCAAAGAAAACGGAATTTTTCACGGGTGCTGAGCTGGAGAAAGTTGTCAAAGAAGCTGCATATCTGGCATTTGAGAAAAATAAGAAGGTAACTGCCGAAGAATTTGAAGAGGTTCTGCAGGATTTCCAGATAAACAGGCAGGAAAGGGAGAAGAAGCTGAAGCAGATGTTGGCTCAGCTGGAAAAGCTGGAAGCAATAAACAAGAGATTTTTAAAAGAATACCTAAGAAAGGAGCTTAAGTTTGCAAGATACAGTATTTAACTCTTTTTTTGTTTTTGTTTTTATCATGAAAATTTTAAAAACTCTGCTGAGAATCTTTAATTATGAAGCTGGCAATTATCCACACGCTGAGGGGAAGGAGATATGCCGAGTATATAGCTTCTTTTCTTAGAAGCAAGGCAGATGTTGATGTTCTGTCGTGGAAGGACTGCTTAAACCTTATCAACGAAGATGAGCTTCCGGAATGGGATCTCGTGCATCTTAGATTTGGCGGCTTAGGTGCAAGCCTCTACGTGATCAAAGCGCTCGATCTTAAAGGATACAGCCTTATAAACACTCCGTTCTGCATAGAGCATTCAACAAACAAGTTTCTCGGAGCAAAGCTTGCTGAAAAAGCCGGTGTTGATGTTCCGAAAACTGTTCTCGTTGATCCGAGGTTCGGGGTTCCCGAGATAGAGCCACCTGCTGTGGCGAAGCCCTTAATGAGCTCCGAAGGTAAAAACATTTTCCTTATCACCGATAAAAAGGATTTAAAAAGATTCTCCATCGCATAATCTATAAGCTTCTCAACTTCCTTCTTAGTTTCATCGTAAAGTTTTTTCCCATATTTTGCAGGGAAATACAATGTTGCCTTTAAAACAAGATAAGCAACGGGATTATAGTCGCTTGCAACAGTTTTAAAACCAAGCCTTAAAGCTTCGAGAGGTATTGCACCACCACCAGCCATAGGGTCAACAACTGTAATCTCGCCAACTTCCTTCAAAATTTCATTGAAATCTGGGTTTATATAGAATATTATTGGTGGAAAATGATCCGCAAGTAAATCAAATATCCTATCAAAGCCCACAAAGCTCTCAAACTTCTTTCTATCGAAATCAGAATTTAAAACACCTGCTAAATTTAAAATCCTTGCAGTGCTACACGGTCTTCTTGCAAACCAAGTGTGCAGATTTCTAATTCTTGGTGCAACAGTATTTATAGCATTTGGTCTTTTTCCATAAATAGCTTCAAAGAGATCTTTTGAATCCTTTGGAGGGAATTTAAAGGCAAGCTCAATATCTGCATCCAAGTTTGTTTTATTCAGAGGTATCCATTCCTCAACAAGTTTTTTCATAATAAATTTTATTGTTACAAATAACTTATAAAGTTACCTCGCTTTCTTATGGAAAATAAAAATTTTATATAAGCTTATGCAAAATTAAATTTAAGGTGGTTGTGTTGAGCCTTACTTGGTATTTGTATAAAAAGAGGGATGAAAACATAGAAATAGGTGAAACATGCTTAAACACATTATACCTACTTGAGAGAAGGGAGAATGAAAAAGAGCTTGATGAAAATGTAGAAAAAATGATAAAAATATTGGAAAAGATAAAAGAAAATATTGAAAATGAGAGAAAAGGAAAGTTTGTTGATCCTGTAATAAAAGAAGTTAAAAAAGAGCTTTTGAGAAAGATCGGATATAACGAGAAGAATCTCTTAAAACTTATTAACAATGTAATATCGGACTTAAAGATGAAGAAGAAAACAGAAAATGTAGAGTTCTTACTGGAGAATCTTCTTCTTGTAACTAAGAAGATAAGCTCTGAAGTTATATGGAGATTGAATCGCTGAAAATTTATAAAAAGGAAGTTGAAAATTTAAAAGAAATTTTGCAAAATAAAGTTATTAAAAAATATCCTAAATATCTAAATATATTCTCTGAACACTTGAGATTAATAAAAAAAGATGTTGAAAGAGCAGAAGTGGATGAAAAAAGAAGAGAACACTATCTATATTATGCATCTATAAAAATTTCAGAACTAAAAAAAGCTTTTGCTAATTTATTTATATTTGACAGATTGAAAAACGAGAAGAAATATATTGCATTTGTTTTTGAATTAAGCAATATAATAAGACTCAAAAACCCACCACTCGTTATTCCTCATGGTGTATATACTTACGAGGAAATAGAACTTGTAAAAATGAAATATAAACTGCATACAATATATGTTGATACTTTTGAAGATATTTCTTTCTGGACGCTTTCAGCACACGAAATATTTCATGCAAAGATGAGAGAGGAAGAACAGAATTTCGTATATGAGCTAATAAAATATATTGGGATAAAGAACTCCGATGAAGATTACTTTAGAGATATATTAGCGGATATATGCTGTGACATGTTTTCATTATTCCTTTTTGGTAATGCATATTTTTATCCATTTTATCTCAAATTTCGTCCGTATATGTTTATGGATGAAAAACCTATAACCTTTAGAATTCTTCTTATGTATGAATTTTTAAGAAAAACAGAAAATATCGACAAAATAAACATAAATAAAAATATTATTAAAGGTTATAAACTATATAAGTATTTTGATGAGATATTAGAATTTTTTGAATGGAACAAAATAACATTTGGAGAGAATAGTGAAATAATAAGAATATATAAAGAATTTTGGAAAAATAGAGATGAAAACAGTTATAAAAAACTAAAAGAGATATTAGATGAAATCTCCGTGAACTTCGATCCCCTTAGCCATTTCAGAAGCCAAGGCATGTGCAAGCTTTAAAGGTGCTGGCATAGAGTAGCTTCTCCCTGGAGAACCCCAGTTAAGGTATGTCATATAAAACACGTCTCTAAGAACATCTTCTATTTTAAGTTCTCCTATGATATCTGTTATTTTTACTAAGAGGCATCTCGGCATCGCATGTTCATATTCATCTATTCCAGCTGTGCATATTATACCCGTTTTTTCATCCAGAATATAGTAATCTCCAGAAAACGGTTTCTTAATATTGCCATCCTCTACCCTAAATATTCTGAAAGGATTATTTTTAACAATCCAGACTATTCCAGCCAAATTAACATCTCTATCCTTTAAGACTTTTTTAAGAATTTCAATTTCACTTTTCTTTATATCTCCGTCTCTGAGCAAAACTAACCTTTCTCCGCCATACATTTCTACTACTGTTTTTATTGCATCTTCATCTAACTTATCACCAGCAGATAATTTACCAGATTCTATTTTCATTTCACCTCTTTTATCTAATATAACACCCATCGCCCATGCTTCAGCGAGGCTTCTTCCAACATCTACCGCAATATAGTTTTCATAACTAAGCTCATCATAGAGAAGCCAAGGAACACCACCAGCTTTTGCAATTAAGGCAAATGCTATGTTTTCAAGAATGCTTTTTTTGTTTTGTTCAACAATCCTTTTTGCAACCTCTAATCTACAACATTGTGATGGTAATTTTAGTTTATTTTTAACAAAAAGGTAATCTCTTTCGTCTTTCACGATTCCAACTACGAAACCTTTCTTTGATGTTTCAATATTATGAGTCTCTCCATAGTTTATATGAATTGGATTTTTTAAAGTTATTTTAAAGATATCTTCAATGTAATTACTAAGAATGTCCCAGAATTCGTTTGCAAAATTTTGCATTTCAGGCTTTTTATAATATATGTAAACTTCCTCTATTTCTGGTTCCCTATATAGTCCATGCTCTGCAATAAAGTGTGTAATATATTGGTAATCTACCTTTATATCTTCTTTTTTCTTTCCTTTTAATCTTAGTTTTGGAATTTCAAATTTATACTCATCCTCTCCAACTTTTATCATTTCATCATGGAATACTATGTTGTTTTTACCTATCTTTACAGATCTAAAAAGTGGAATTTTTTTAACTATCATCTCATATCTTAATTTTGCTGATCTATGTATATCTCTTTCATTCTTTTTATTTCGAGTGTCAATAAGGTGCGTCTGCTCATTAAGTATCTTTGGCGGAACATTTCCTATAGGTATATGTCTATAAAGGAACTGTGGTGCAAATCCATATCCTTTATCTGATATTGCTGTTGGCTGATTTTTGTCAATTTTCTTTATGCCATATTTTTCCCTTAGATACTCAAGAACTGTAGGACCATTGTTAAGCTTATGCTTGGATATTGGTGTCTCAACGATATCTTTTATCCTTACTGGCATGTTTATGATCTGTTTGTTCTTTTGGTCAATGATTTTATAATGGAATCCTATTCCATAGAATTTTCTTTTCTGTTCCTTAAATCTTTTCTCTGTCTCTTTCAACTCTCTTCTAAAATCTTTTAAAAATAGTTTTAATCCTTTTTTCTTTATTTCATAGAGAAGACTTTTTGAACTTATATAGTGGGTTGTTGTATCAAGGGTAAGCACTATTTCACCATCACCAAGAACGAAATATCTAAAGTCTACACCTCTAAAGAGATTTATTTCATATCCGTATTTTCCTTCCAAATTTCTTGGTTTTTCTGGAAAAAAATGTTTTTTGTTTTAATTTCCAGTAACCTTGATTTCTTAAAAAAGATTCTTGAGCAGAATACATTGCATCCTTTAATGCTTTTATATAAGAATCTGTTTTTTCAAGGTTAATTTCTCCCTTATATGTAATAGTGAAGTTTTCTACAATATAATTCTTCTATTTAGGTTCTTTATCAGAAAAAAGTAATAAATTGCAGGTATTATTATTTACACCCATATGCACAACTATTGCACTTTCTTTCTTTTACAAATATTTAGCCAGATTACCTGCAGTTTTATGAGCTTCTTTAGGATCAGCACTAAAAGGTCCTTCGGCTACAAATAAGTATGCAGTAATATCGTTTATTTTTATTCCTGATCCAAATATATTGATCAACTTATATTTATTACCCGTCATAATTACAGTAAAAATCTTTATATATCACTTAAACATTTTTGTTAGTTTTTCTAACTTTTTAATGTTTTATATGTTAGAATATCAAAACAAAAATGGCTAATTACTGATAGAAATTGCTTATTATAGTTAAGTTAAAAAGATTAACGAAAAAATTAGAAGATTTATTATTTAAGCTCCTCAAGTAAGCTAACCAAGATCTCCTCCCTAATTCTATAACCCTTTCTAACGAGTTCCAGAAGGCTAACCCTAAGCTCATCCTTAGAAATATATCCTAAGCTGTGGGCTTTTGCAAACAAAAATATAGTTCCCTTGGACTTCAAACCAAAAACCCTTGCAAATCTTCTAACCTTCGCCTCATCTATCAGCACATCCTTTATACCTTCCTTTAAGGCAAGAGAGATAGCAGCCTTCTCTCCAAGCTCTATTGGAGCATCTCTTAAAATCTTCACATCAACCCTTTTAACAACTATAAAGCCCCTTTTAATAAACTCATCAACTATATCTGCATCAGGAAATCCCTTCTCTCTTCCTTTAACAACTACCTCATTATAAACCTCCTCAGGAATCAAAACTTTATCAAAAATCCTTTCTAAAAGGTGGAGCTTTCCAATCTTTGCGAGAAAAATAAGTGGAGAGGCGTTGCTTACTGCAATCATTTCTTCCTCCTCAAAGGCTCTATATCCTCAAGAAGCTCCTCAATTCCATAGTCTATATTTATGCCCTCTTTTGAAAGAACATCTATAAACTCCCACAAAGAGAGTCCGCAGAGCGAGGCGGCTTTCCACAGAGAAACCTTCCCTTTTTTATACTTCTCCAAGGAAACCTCGATAAGCTTTCTTTCTACGGCTTCAGATAAAAGCTTTCTAACGATTGTGGCTCTATCAACCTTCTCTTCTTTTGCAAGCTCGTCTATCTTCCTTATAAGCTCTTCATCTACCCTTGCGGACAGTGTTTTCATGTAGTGTATACGAATATTAACAACTGCACACAAATTTTTTAAAGCTCGAGAACAAAATAATACTATGAACTACTGGCTATGTATAACAACAGAGGATAACTGGAAGGTTATTAAGGAGAAGAATGTTTGGGGAGTTCCGGAAAGGCATAAGAACACCATAGCCAAGGTAAAACCAAAGGATAAGCTTTTAATATATCTAAAGCAGGAGAGAAAGAAGGATAAGATCGTTGAGCCGAGGATTGTTGCAGCCTATGAAGCTGCTTCCGGGGTTTACAGGGATTCTAAAAAGATTTTTAAATCTCCGCCAAACATGAAGAATGAAACCTTTCCGCTGAGGATAAAGATAAAGCCCGTGAAAATCTTTAAAAAGCCTGTTGACTTTAAATCCTTAATCCCAGAGCTTAAGTTCATTAAGAACAAGCAGAAGTGGACTGGGCATTTAATGGGCAAGGCTATGAGGCAAATTCCAAAGGAGGACTATGAGCTTATAATGAGCAAGGCTCAATAATATCTTATCTCACCTTTCTCCTCAGCCTCGTAATACTCCTTCAACCCCTTTTCAATGCTTTCAGCATGAATTATCTTAACTGACACTTTCCCAGCCTCGGATTCAACGAGGTATTCTATCACAGCTGTGAGAGTTTTTGGATTGAAATAGCTTGAATGTAGATCAACACCTTTAATTTCGCCCAAATCTTCTTTGATGAAATCTTTAACAACCCCAAAAGGCTTCATTTTATCTTTTTCAAAAATCTCTGCAAGCTCTTCAAAAGATAGGTTTAGCTCTGTAAATGTGTCCATGAAACAAACATAGGTTCTGTTCATCTTTATAAGCAAGAAGGTTTACCTTTGCATATCTTCACAGCTGTGAGGTAAACTTATCTGATTGAACATGCTCGCAGCTATACGAGTGTATCTTATTCTCTATGTTCAGCATTTTGAACTTCACAGCTGTGAGAGATCATCATATTACCCTCTAATAAAGGAAACATTGTTCTTATTTTCAATGTTTTATCCTTATTTCTTCAAGTTTTAGAAAATCTGAAAATTTGTTAAAACTCAGAAATTTAAATTCTTCACTATTTTTATCAAAATAATAGAAAATTTTCAAATTTCCCTAAAAATATAATTAAAATGGGATGTAAATAAGAGTATTTTGGACATCTTTCGTAAGTGACCAAAAATAGTTCTTTTCTTTTAGGAATGACTTCTTTGCTAAACCACAAAAATTTTATCAACAAATTTCCCTATACTCACACCTTTTACATCTGCCGTCCCTAATTTTCCTCGGCTCTTTCCCATTCTTAAAAACATCAACGTATTCGTTGATGTATTCAAAAGCAACGTCTTTCATGAAGGGAACTTCAACCTCACCGTCAACGTATTTTATCTTCAGCCTAACGCCTCTGCCGTAGATCTTTTCAAGCATCAAGCCGTATGCCAGAACCTGAACCAGATCAGAGTTCCAGATTCTCAGCCCGTGCTCATTAGCCTTTTTGGGCATCTTCTTTACCTTCAGCTCCACGACTTCCACGAAATCTTCCTCAACTCTGAACATGTCGGGCTTCCCGATGAGCACGACATCCCCTATCTCGGCACTCATCAGCTTCTCCCTTTCAAACCCCCGCTTTCTGTAAAGCATATGAATGATCTTTCCTATAAGCTTTAAAATAAGCCTCTTCAAGCTCTCCCTTTTCCTTAAAGTCTTTTTGTAGTAGAACTTTCTTGGACAGAAGGCAAACTCTCCGAGGTTACTTGGGGTTATATGCATGTTTAGCATAAACAAGAACAGATCTTATAACCTTTGCCAATCTTCACAGCTGTGAGAAAATAAATTCTGCGAGAACATCACAAACCTTCACAGCTGTGAAGGTATGATATCATTTATAAACTGCTATTTAATCATAAAAATATTATACATGGCTTGGGGAAATCAATTTCCTCACAACTGTGAGAAAATTTACGAATGTTACGTATGTAAACATTTATATGGAAACAGTATCTGTAAGAATTCCGAAGAGATTGAAGGAAGAAATAAAAGAAATTGCAAAGATAGAGAAAATAGACAGAGCAAACGCTCTAAGAAAGGTTCTTGAAATAGGGATCAACGAATGGAAAAAGGAATACGCTGTTAAGCTTCTTGCAGAAGGAAAGGTAACGCTTTGGAAAGCTGCATCAATAGCAGGAGTTCCTATTTGGGAAATGCTTGATATTATAGAGGCTAAGGGTATTTCCTTGCCGATAAGGGCTGAAGATGTTTTAGAGGATATAAAGGCTGCACTATGAAGCTTATACTTAATGCATCGCCTCTTATACACATAGTCAGAGCTGGGTTCGGTAAAGTTTTTGTTTTACTAAAAGAGTCTGGAATAGAGCTTATTGTCCCAAGAGAGGTTGTGCGTGAAGTTGTTGAGAAAGGAGAGAACTATGCAGATTCTGCTGTTGTTCAAGATCTCATAGAAAAAGGAGTTATAAAGGTTGCTGATGTAAAAATCGAGAACCTTGGAGTTTTTCTGAAGACTCATAGCGAAAAGTCTTTACACAAAGGAGAGGTTGAAGTTCTTTTTCTTGCAAAGAAGCTCAACGGAATTGCTATAATAGATGAAAAACCTGCAAGAGCTGTTGGAAAGATCTTAGGAATAGAAGTTAGAGGAAGCGTTTACCTGCTTATGCTTCTTTTTAAGAACGGTTTGATGAGCAAGAAAGAAGTTGTTAACGCATTTAAAAGCATGGTGAAAACTGGATATAGGCTTAGTTCAAGGGATTTCGCTATAATTATAGAAAAGCTTGAAAAGCTTTGATACAGAGGAAATTTATGAAACATAAAGAATAATAGAAAGTCCATGTATTCCTCACAGCTGTGAGGTTTTGAGCTTTTAAGCTGAGCATCTGATATGATAGGCTATTTGCTCGTTGTGATTGTGGGTGCCGCATTTGCAGCTGGATTCCTCATCACGACAAACGACGTTCACGACTCCTACGAAGCCGGATTGGCGAAAGGCATTTTCGAGAACGTAGAGTATCTGGCGAGGGAAGCCTACGTGAGCAATGTGGTAACTCAGTATGAAGTTCCAGAGATTTATGGAAAATGCGCTGAAGTCAGAATAGTTAACGGCAGGGTAACTGTTACTCTGGAGAATTCATACGATTTTAATCTCGATGTTCTGACGGGCAGTGCTGCAGCTACCTGCGGTCAAAGCATCTGCCTCAGAAAGGCTGGAAACAGAGTTTTAGCCTATGCGTGCTGATCCTCACAGCTTTGAGATTCTGCAAAGATTTTATATATTGGTTGTGAGAAGAATGATAAAACGCATGAAAACAGTCTATACGATAGGCTATGAGGGAAGAGATATAGACGAGTTTATTGATATTTTAAATGAATACGGCATAAAAAGATTAATTGACGTTAGAGCAAACGGATGGAGCTGGAAGTCTGATTTTAAATCTCACAACTTAAGGAAGATTCTTAATGAGGAAGGAATTGAATATATAAACATGAAAGCTCTCGGCACGCCTTCAAATATAAGGAAAAGGCTGAAAGAAACACACGACTATGTGTGGTTCTTCAGCTGGTATCGAAAGCATCTTTCGAAAATAGAAGATGAAATTAAAAAGCTTGCTGATTTGGCTGAAAATGCATGCCTGATGTGTGTTGAGAGAGATTACAGGTTCTGCCATAGATCTGTGCTTGCAGAGGAGCTTGAAAGGAGATATTCTTTTAGAGTGGTGCATTTATGACGGTAGAGAAAATTTTAGTGCTGACAAAAGCGTATCCCACTCCAAGTAAAAAATATATAGAAACCGTTTGCACTGCTGGAATAAATATTGATACATTTGAACTGAGAAGACTATACCCTATAAATTATCGAAGCCTTCCGTCGGAGAAAAGATATAAAAAGTGGCAGGTTATCGAAGTTAAAACTGCTCCTGCGGATAGAGATAAGAGAAAGGAAAGCAGAAAAGTTGTAAATCCAGATTCAATAAAAATTTTAGATGAATTTTCAAAGAAGTATGATGTTGATCGTTACGGTAAAAGTGCTTGGGTAGCTCGTTTATCTATCGTGAAAAGAGTTTTATACAAATCTCTTGAGGAGCTTAATGAGCATAAGAAAAAGGACAATATAAGCTTAGGTTTCATAAAGCCGAGGAGAATTATAGACTTCACAATTAACAACATTGATGATGGTGAAGAGTGGGAGAGGAAGCTTGCAAGGCATACATACACTCAGCAGACCACTTTGATGGAACATATTTATGGAATAGAGAAAAAGCCCTTAGAACCGATAAAATATATTTTCAGGTATAAGTTTTATTGCAACGATCCCAGATGCAGTGGACATGAAATTATGGTGGAAGATTGGGAGCTTCTTGAATCCTATCGAAAATGGAAGGATGAATACGGGGATAAAGAAGTTATAAAGAAATTGAAGAAAAAATATTTTGAATGGATGACCAAAGAAAGAGATTTGTATTTCTTTATGGGAACTGATTATAAATATGGAAAATTTCTCATAATCGGATTGTTTTACTTTCCTAAAAAATTAGCCGGTCAAACAACCTTATCTTAACAAACCTCTACATGAATGGTTTTGTTTGTAATCAGATATCCAGAGGCCCTGCCGCATGTCTCCTCACCCGAGCATGTATTGACATCAATGCTTCTATCATCGGTATAAATTCTATAGCAATAGGAAACCCTGCTCATGTAGTCATTTATCAGATTCTGAGCCTCATTAAGAAAATCGCTTTTGTTCGTTATGTAGTATAATCTTATCTTATCATTTATCCCAGAATCTTCGAGAAAATCAAGAGTTATTTTGGCTAAAACTTCTTTATTTGCAGTCAGCTCTTTAGCAAATCCAGCTTCATTAAGCTGTGTGAAAATGATTACCGAGCCGAAAAACAGTAGCACAACAACGAAGCCGACTTCAAGCGGTGCTTCCTCCGCCATAGTCCCGCAGACCCTCTCTATGAACATCAGAATGGCTTCCTCCACGCTTCTGTAGTATCCCTTCTTCACAAGCTGTTTAATCATTTCAAGCTTCTTCAGAGGAATTCTCAGCGAAACAACGCCGTTTCCCATGTTATACTCGCTCAAAATCATGTCAATGCTCACATTTACGGCTTCGCTGACGTTTCT
>JALTZZ010000080.1 GCA_027051165.1 archaeon
TAGAATCGTATGCTAAAACGTTGCTTTCCTCTTTAAAAAGCTCTTCATAGAACCTCTTGTTCTTATGCTCAAGTAATACTTTTACGAATATCTTATAATTTTAAGACCTCTTCGTCTTCATGTTGTCTTCTCGCTAATAGGTGTATATATAAAACTTGTAACAGAGCAATGAACCAACGTTAGAAGAAGCTAAGGAGTCTGTAGAAATTGCTAAAAAAATCAGAGAATTCGTCTTGAAAAAAACTTAAAATTAATGAAGATTAGCAAGAATAAATCTCACAAGAACTAAAGAACTTAAGAAAGATTTATAACATTAGAAAGCGAAGAAAAATATGGGAAAAGTTATTCAGATAGAAGTTCTGGAAAGCCTTGAGGAAGAATTCATAAAAAACGTTAAAAGAACTATGGTTAAGTAATAACATCTTAAACCTAAGAATTAAAGCCTTTAAGTTTGTTGAAAAATCATAATATATTTTCTTTTATTTAATCAGGGAAAAGAATTTCTCAGCTCAAGAAAGTAAAGAAAAATTAGCCTAAAACTAAAATGCAAAAATTGAGAAGCTCTTAAGTTTAAGATCTTATGCCACTTTACCATAAAAAAATAAAAAAAGTTACTTTCTTCTCAAGAATCTATAGGCTAAAGGAAGCAGTGCAAGTCCTATTAGTGCTGTTGGTCCACAGATTCCTTTTTTCTGTTGGGTTTCAGTTTTTATTTCCTTTGTTACCTTCTCGCTCACTGGCTTTTCCATTTTTGCAAGCTTTGCTTCTGCCCTCATCTTCTCTGCTTCCGTCTTTATCTCTGTTAGTGCTCTCTTCATCTCTGCCCATCCATACCAGTGCATGTAGTCTGGATTTGCATGGAAACATCCTTGGAATGTTCTCATTCTGTATTCAAGGAACATCATATACAGCTCTTGCTCTATAGGTGTGGCTGCTTCATAGAACTGCAGCAGATCAGGTGCATACTTCCATCCTTCAGGCTTCTTTAGTATTCCCTCATCGTATAGGGATTTAACCTCCCTTATTGCCTCTGCGAGCAACCTATCGGCTTCTCTTATAATCTGGTCACAGGAGTCAAAGTGCTGCTTTACAAAGTCTTTTGAGTGGCACTGTTCGCATATAGCTACATATTGACTTCTTATCTTTTCAAATTCTTCTTTGCTTAACCTTGCAACCTTGCCCATCTTTACGACATCAAACCTCTCTGTAGGCTTTCCGTTTTCATCGAGAACTCCAAGAGCCTGCAATATTGTAACCCTATCGTTCCACCATTCCTTATCGTCTTCTGGAACTCTAAGAGCTAAGAATCCCCATGCGGTTATTACCTCGTGTGTTCCATTTGGCATGTGACAAGTTTGACACTTAGGTGCTCTGTTTGGGTCTCCATTTGGAAGATCCTTCTCTATCTGCCATATGGTTCCGTGCTTAGATGTGCTCCACATCTCCCACTGTGGATGATCGAATCCCATGTGGCACGTTTGACACGCTCTTGGATCTAAGGCTTCCTCTTTTGAGAACTTGTGCCTCGTATGGCAGGAATCACAGCTCCCAGTTCCATACTCCCTCTTGAATTTTTTAAGATCCTCTTCAGGCTTTATACCTATCTTGTGGCATCCTGAGCAGCCTTTAAATCCTTCTCCAACGATTGGAGTTGGCTGATGTGTTACCATTGGCATTGCATTCATTGCTATCCAAGCCAGCGAATGCTTGCCCTTCATAAACTGTTCATACTGAGTTGGATGGCATGCTTTACAAGTTTCTGGCGTTGGAATCTTGGCTTTTTCGTAGTCGTTCATCGTCTTGTGGGAACTACCGTGGCACGTGTCGCATGAGAAGTGCTTGGACATCTTGCTTTCTTTCCACTGCTTAACTATGCCGGGAGTAACCTTTTCGTGGCAGGAGATACACTCGTCTTCAGCATAGGCTAAGCCTACAAACAGAAAAACTAATAATAGAGAAAGCACCCATTTCATGCCCATCACCACAGTTATTTATTAGTTTAATGTGGTGGATAATAAAGTTTACCCAAACATGTTGGGTATTTCAGGATATTATGTTACACACAAATAAATCATGAAAAATTATGTTAAAATTTAAATTTTTATACAAAGATTTTTATGATTCAATATTACTACACTTGTATAACAAATAACAAAAAACAAAGTAAAAAATATCAAAAATTAGCATGAGCTATGCTCAATAGCTTCGTTTGGACATGCACTAACGCAGGCACAGCACTCTATGCATTCTTCAATGTTGTTTGCTGCAGATTTTCCATCAACAAGCTCATAAACGCTTGATGGACATACTCTTACGCATTCCCCGCTACCAGTGCACTTTTCGTAGTCTATTTTTATTGTTACGTTTTCAGATTTGAATTCCTTCACCGCCATGTCACCACCAAGAATCTATTAGAAAGGTTAATATATATAAGCATTAAAGAATAAATATATGGAAGAAAAAAAAGTAGCTGATTTTATGGTGAGAAATGTTATAACCGTAACAAAAGATGAAACACTAAAAGAAGCTGCTGTAAAAATGAGAAAGCATAGAGTTGGTAGCTTGGTTGTTGTTGAGGGTGAAACACCAATAGGAATAATAACGGAGAGAGATATCGTGTATAAGCTTGTGGCTGAGGGAAAGTCCTTTGAAACTAAGGTTGGCGAAATAATGAGCAGGGACCTCAAAACAATTACAAAAGATAAAACATTAAAAGAAGCTGCAAAAATAATGGCTGCTCATGGTATAAGAAGACTCCCCGTTGTTGAGAAAGGAAAACTTGTTGGAATAATAACAATGGACGACATTATGCGTGCGGAAGGTATAGGAATAAATGTAAGGGATTACTCCTTCACCTAATTACGTTCAGCGTTATATAGCGTTTGTATGAAAATTATTTTGAAATTATTATAAATTTTATTAATTTTATTTTAAGTGGGTGAGGAAATGATTTCTGAAGAAAAAATAATTCATAAACTATGGAATGTTCTAGAAGAAAAAGGTTATAAAGTTGCGGGAGAGGTAAAAGTTGTCCCTGAAGAAATTCACTCTGCTTTAAGGGAAGATATTCTAACTGTGAAGATGGATAGTAGAGGTATTCCTATTCTAAAGAAAAGAAAAGGAAGTGCACCAAACATGATAGACTTAGTTGCTACAGATGGGAATAAGTTTATTGGATTTGAAATCAAAGATTCCTTCAACCAATTTGCGCATGGAAGAACCCTAAACCAGTTAAAAGCCTATGCTTCTGGAGGGATGCTTGATGAAATTTATGTAGTTATTCCAGAAGACATCACTGATAGAGTTTTAGGCAGTTATAGACATGTTATTGAGGGATGTGTAGGACTTATTATTGTGGACAAAGACTATCACTTTCACGAACTCATTGCTTCTCCTATTCTTCAACGCTCACAACAGCCAACGTTGAAAGAAAATGAAGCTTCGCTAAGACACGTTCTCTGGAATCATTTTGAATCAGAATTTAATGTAGAGTTTGATGGAATTTTGCTTAAACCAGAAGTATTTAAGCATAAAATATTCAGAAAAACACCAAATCCTTATAAGTTTCTTCAAAAAATAGATATATTTCTGCTACCCAAAGGATACAGCATAACAGAGGTTGCATATAAAAAATTAGACTCAATTGGTGTAGAGGTTAAATATGAAATAAAGAACGAAAAGGCTTTGAAAAATATAACTGAGCAGCTTAATCGCTATGCTGAAAGTAAGTGCCTAACGAAATTATACTTAGCAACCTCCAAAATACGTGAACGGTTGATAGAGAAAATAGAGAGAATGGATAGAAAGTTTGGACTTTTGTTATGGAATGGAAAAGATGTTGAAACAGTTATAGATGCCCCAAAGTTGGAGATGCTCTATGATATTTTTGCATACATGTTACCTTCAGGTAGAAAAGTAAAGTAAAGATATATGAGATCGGCAAGCCAAAACCAGTAAAAGACCTTGATTTTCCAGATTATCACTCTGCAAACAAAAAATGCAGGAGAGAGTTTTTCGAAAACAAATTGAATTTTTATAGGATTATTTATGCACGATTAAGCCATAGAAAAGTATCTTATGTAATAGAAACTATAACAAAATTTTAACTATTCCAAAAAAGCTTCTTCGATTATATAAAATCCCCTATAATTTTCCAATATTTTTCTTGCTTTTTTAATTTTTATCCTTTTTTTAAACAATGGCATGTATAAAACAAACGTCTCTGCTTCTCCACCCTCAAATCCAAGATGGAATCTGTATCTTTTTGAAAGTTCTTCAAGCTCCTCAAGAGCTCTGAAGTCTATTCTTTTGCCAAGCCATCTCTCGTCTAAACCCTCGCATGCAAACTGAGTTATTATAACCTCAAATCCAAGTTTAAGAAGGCTTATCCATTCTTTCTTTGGATCTATACCCCAAAGCGGTGCTATGTGCTGTATTCCAAGCTCCTCGCATATTCTATCAATTCTCCTCTTCTGATAGTTCGAAGCTAAGGCACCGGTAACAATTCCATCTACATCCAAGCCCTTCAATACTTTTTTTAAATCTTCAAGCTCCCTCTCTTTCTCCCCTTTTGTTCTTCCAAATACTATTTTCTTCTCCATTGCTTTTGCTTGAAGTTCTGTAAGCTTTACATTTGGATAGTGAAACATATAACTCTCGCTACTTTCTGGCAGCATGGAGACGATATATTCTATTTCATGCTCTTTTGATGCTAAATAGCATGCATATAGGCTGTCTTTTCCTCCGCTTATAAGTGCAGCAAGCTTCATAACTCTACCCTTGGCTTAACCTTGATTATACCTTTTTTATATCCTTCGTTTAGCAGAATTTTTATAGCCTTTATATCATCCTCGGAATATTCTACGGTTGAACTGTTTACATACATATCAATAAACTTCTCAGCATCCTTTCTGCTAAGTCCGCGTGCGTATTTCATTGCATATTCAAGAGCCTCTTCTTTATTTTTTAGTGCATATTCTATGCTCATCTTTATGTAGCCTTCTATATCCTCTCCAAGCCTCTCTTTCAAATCTTTTTTAGCAACGAGGCATCCAAGAGGTAATGGCAAGCCGTGCCTTCTAAACCACCATTCACCGAGATCTACAACCTTCTTTAATCCATATTCCTTATACGTTATCTGCCCCTCATGTATTATCAGCCCAGCATCTGCCCTACCTTCTTTGACATCCTCTAATATTCTGTCGAAAGGAACAAATATTGGGTCAAAATCGCTTTCATACAGCTTTAAGATGAGGAATGCTGTTGTATATTTTCCCGGCACGGCTATCTTTTTTCCTTTTAAATCTTCAAGGTTCCTCTTAGCAACCACTATTGGACCGTATTTATATCCTACACTGCCGCCGCACTTTAAGAGTCTGTATCTATCTGCTATATACGGATATGCATGAAAAGAAACTGCACTCACATCGTATCTGGCTTCAAAAGCTGCTTTGTTTAGAGATTCTATATCGAGAAGAACGTGATTAATCCTGAAGGGTGTCTCTATCTTACCAGAAACAAGGGCATAAAACATGAAAGCATCGTCTGCATCTGGACTATGTGCAATTGTTATTTCATCTACCATTCTACCACCATCTCTTTTTTGCTGAAACCCCTCTTAAATAATATTAGTAAATTTTAAATTTCAGTTATGTATACATTAGTAAACTGTAAGGAGGTGTTGATATGAAAAAGCTTGTGCTTGTATTTGCCTTTCTGTTGATTTTCGGAATTTTTGCCGGCTGTGCTAAAGAGGAAAAGGCTAAAGAAGAAAAAGTAGCTAAACCAGAAGTTAAAGAAGAAGTAAAGGAAAAAACCGAGCCAGAGACTATAAAGATCGGGGTTCTGCTTCCACTTACAGGTGCACTCGGTCCAGTAGGCGAGAAAATGAAAATGGGTGCCGAGCTTGCGGCTAAGGAAATAAACGCTCACGGAGGAATAAATGGTAAGAAAATTGAGCTTATAGTAGAAGATACGCAGACCGATCCAGCTAAAGCTGTAGAAGCAGCTAAAAAGCTTATTGACATAAACAAGGTTAAGGTTATAGTCGGTGCTGCGGCGAGCTCAAGCACGCTTGCAATAGCCGACTATGCGAACAAGAAGAAGGTTGTCGTAATATCCCCAGCTTCAACGAGTCCAAAGATAACGGATGCTGGTGACTACATATTCAGAGTCGTGGCAAGCGATGCACTTCAGGGAAGAGCTCTGGCAGATTTAGCTGTGAAAAAAGGATACAAAACAGCAGCAACCTTCGTTATAAACAACGACTACGGAATTGGAATTGAGGATGTCTTTTCAAAAGCCTTCGAAGAGAAGGGCGGAAAAGTTGTTCAGAAGATTAGGTTCGATACTGGCAAAGGCGACTACAGAACCGAGCTTGAGCAGATAAAGGCGAGCAATCCAGATGTAATAATGTTCGTTGCATATCCGGAAGATGCAGCCGTAATACTGAAGCAGGCTTACGAGCTTGGAATCAAAATACCTTGGATAGCTGCGGAAGGTATTGCTACTGAGGAGATGTTCAAGTATCCGCTTATGAAGGAAGCTATGGAGGGAATGCTCTTAACGAAGCCGAGCAGCCCAACAGGCTCACCTCTGTATCAATACTTCGTAGAAGAGTTCAAGAAGACCTTTAATGAAGAGCCGGGAATATACTCAGATTATACGTATGATGCTGTATTCATTGCAAGCATGGCTATCGCGTATGCTGGTTACGATGGAGAGAAGATTAAAGATGCATTATACTGGATAAGCAGACACTACAAAGGTGTGACTGGAGATAAGACAATGGACGAAAACGGCGACATAATCTACCAGAGCTACGATATACTGCTCGCAAAAGAAGGAAAGCTCGTAAAAGTTGGCAGCTGGGAAAACGGACAGATAAGCTTAGAATAGCTTCTTAATTTTTTTTATTTTTTTGTATCTGTTGTTAACAATATACCTTAGGACATGCACGAAGTTATAAGGAGATTTATAGAAAATCCTCTGGTTAAATGGTATTTTGATCCAGATGATATTAAAAAATGGAAAAAGCTAAGAGAAAAATATCCTTATCTTTTATGGATAGAGATTATGAACATCAGAGATGAAAAGGCTTGGAAAAAGTGGGCTAAGAATCGCCTACCAAATATAGACCACGAACCAAGGGTTCCCAACAATGAAAAGGAGTTCGTTGAAATACAGATGGCAAGGAGAAACCTCTATTTTAATGCTGCGAGAAGCTTTACGGAGCCAAGCGAGCCTTTCTGCAGGGAAATATATACAAGGGAGCTTTTTAAAGAACTTAAGGATAGCTTAGATAAATTTATAGAGGACAACAGGATAAACGAGGCTTTTAGGTTGCTTGAGAAGTTCCATGAAAAATTTTCTTCACTCGATTTTAAGAAGTTCGTTCAAACAATGAAAGATGAGCACTTTACAATATTCAACGATGCGTTTTTGCCGTATATAGCTGACTATGAGTCCATTTACAGAAGCGAGAAGCAGATTATGGGAGACACTATAGACGAGGTAAAAGCCTTTTACAGAACCGCTGGTTTTGAAGTTTCGAGAGCTTATGGAAACGATCCTCCGGATGAATCAAAAATAGAGCTTGAGTTTATGTATAGGTTGTGCGAACTTGAGCTTGAAGCTTGGCGCGAGAAAAACTTTGAGCATGCGAGAAACTACTTACTGTTCCAGAAGGACTTCCTATACTGGCACCTTATACAGTGGATTCCTCTCCTCTGCGATGACGTCTTTAATCCAGAGTTTAAAGTTTTCCTTGGTGGGAAATTCTTCAGAGGAGCTGAATATATAGAAAAATATAGGAGAGAGATTACAGAGACGGACTTCTTCAGAGCTATGGCTCTCATAACAAAGGTTCTCGTTGAGCACGATGTAAATCAGGTAAAGGCTATGATAGACAGCTTAGAGAATTTGGACGTCGAAAAAATAGCTGAAGAAGCTAAAAAAGTCGAACCAAAGAACATTGAGCAGGAGATATTTTATTTGATTCCGAAATACGAAGTAGCGAAAAGTAAATGAGGATTGCATTCTTCCAAGATTACGACACATATAAGCGGGAAGAAGCACCAGCCATTCTTCAGTTTATTCAAATTTTAAGAAAAAATTTTCATTTAGATTTTTATACAAACGAAGAAGATCTGCTTGAGAATATAAACCACGATGTTTTTGCAATTTCATGCTTTTCATGCATCGAGCTCAGAAAGCTCTTAAGAATTGCAGGTAAGGTAAAGCTTAAAAAACCAAGCATAGTGTCAATAATTGGTGGACAGGGTGTTAATGGATTAGCAGAGAAGATTATAGAGGCAAAATGCATAGATATAGCTGTAGAAGGCGAAGGAGAACTCGTTCTTCCACCAATACTCAAGGTATTAGAAAAGAACTTGAGCAAGATAAATGCAAGAGCTCTGAATAGATATGGCGGAGAAATACTTCTCGACGGATTGCAGAAGAAGGTTTTTACAGAGGAAGAAGTGGAGCTGCTTAGATACAACTTCGAAAGCCCTATAAGTGACGAAGTTGCGGAGGAAATTCTCAACATCGAGATAGTTAGAGAGGATGGAAAAGAAAAAATCGGAAATGTCTACGTAAAAACTTCAAGAAAAATTTATAAAAGTAGAAAAAAGGACCTATCGCCGAGCAATGCCGAGCTAAACAAAATATTCAAAGCTGAAGATTACCCTTGGGACATCGTTAAAAAGAAAAAATACAGAGCTCTGTCCCTATACGCACAGAGAGGATGCAACTGGGCTAAGTGCAGCTACTGTGCAATAGTAACGAGGGCTGGAAGAAGGGTTGACAGCAAGGAGATATTAAAGATTCTTGAAGAAGCAAGCAAACGTGGAATTAAATACGTAACTTTTGAAGACGACCAGTTTCTGCAGAATATTAGCTATGTTAAGGAGATTTGCAAAGGAATCGTGGAGAAGGGAATAAATAAGAATCTATACTTCGGATGCATGCTCAGGGTAGATTCTGTAAAAAGTGATGAAATACTGAAGATCCTAAAAGAAGCAAACTTTGTTAAGCTCCAAATAGGTGTTGAAAGCTTTGTAAAAAGTAAAATAAGGTATTTCAAAAAAACCGTTGAGGGAAAAGAGGAGAACTACATAGAAAAAGCTAAGTGGCTTATATTTTCGTGCCTAAAAATAGGAATCATCCCCGGTGTCTTTATAATAACAACAACCCCAAATTCAAAATTTATAGATGTTCTTGAGGAAATTGAAACCATAGTTAAAATTCTCAAAGAATCTTCTGAAAAATATAAAATTCTTCCAATATTCAGCTTTAACGATGTTTTAATGGCATATCCAAACGCACCTCTTTTATATAGGGAGAAGTATAAGAAGTTCATAGTTCCTCTAAGAAGGGAAGGGAGTAGAATAATAAATCTTGAAATTCCATACGTTTTTGAGATAAAATCCCCAATTATAAATATTTTTGTTAGATATCTTCAAGAAATTAGCAGAAGAAGAAATATTCCAAATGTCAACGAAAGGTTGGAGCATATTGAAGATATAATAAATTCCATAGAGTATGCATCAAAGTTCATGACAAGCAGCTACATTGTTCTTCTAACATTTCTAAGCGAACTTAAAAGCGGGGAGCTCAGAGAGTTCTTAAAGGCTGTGGGATTTAGCTTCGAGAATGTGAGCGACGAAGAACTTTTAGCCTATGTTGAGAACTTGGCAAGAAGAAATCCAGACTTATTTCTTAAAGGACTTATAAAAAATTCTCCAGAGAAATATAGAAGAAGGATATATGATGTATTTGAAAAATTAAAAAGAGAAAAATCTGCTATAGAAGAGAGGCTGCCGAGATTAAAGAAGATGTTTTATGAGGTTTATAACAGAGCTAAGCTGGTTGATCTTTAGAATTTCTTAGAAAGATAGTCTTTAATGCTTTCAAGCATTATTCTTTTTGTTTTCACTTCTTTTAGCTTATTTATTATTTCTTCTTTGAATTTTTCAACAGAAAAATCTTCATATTCAAATTCAAAGTCGTAAACAACGTCCCAAAGTATAAGGGGTCTCGGATCGCTTGCCCATATTTTATTGTTGTATTCCGGATCAAGGAGCCTTTTCAGCTCTTCGAGAGATATCTCATTAGAAGCAACGAGTTTTATCCCAGTAACCATGCACCTTACCATCTGCCTTAAAAAGCTTCTTGCTCTGAATGTTAGGACTATAAAGTCATCCGAAACCTCAACATCTATGCTTTTTATCTCCCTCACCGGATTTCTACCTTCAAGTCTGCTGAAGTTGTGGAAGCTGTGCTTTCCCTCTAAAACTTTGCACGCTTGCTTCAGTTTTTCTATATCGTATCCTTCATCAAGAAGAAAATACTTGTATATCCTCTCCTTTGCCTCATACCTTGGGTTAAACTTCTCATGCACAGTTTTACATGCTAAAACTCTTATATCATTCGGCAAATAATAGTTGAGAATCCTCGGCTCTATCCTGCATTCATCGCAAGAAAATGCAAAAACGTTGCCCAATGCACTGACGTATTTATCTGTTCTCGCTGCACGCTGAAAATTCCTTACTTCGACTTCCATATCTTCCAAAGCTTTTAAAATCTCCCCTTCAACAGTTCTCACATCTGGCTGTATCTGGGAACCGTGAAAGTTCTCCCCGCTGTAGTAGACCTTTATGGCGTATCTCATGTTTTCCATTATGACAATTTTAATTTATATTTTATCTTATAACCCATCTGCTTGCTTCTGCCGCTTTTGGTTCTGTAAAAACTTGTTGGGAAATTGATCCCCACCGATGACATCTACTACATCTTGAGCTACCAGTTATATCGTGGTTATTTGCGTGATGGCATCCAGTGCAAAAGTCCCCTATCAATTTTCTATCTACATTTTGAGCAATATTCTGGTAAAATGTTGAAGAAGGATGTCCCCCTTGTTCAAATGTTTCGTTGGCTGGAGGCCAAGGTCCTGTTTCGTTGTGGCACGTTAAGCAACCGAACTGAAGCTTAAGTGCTGCATGAACCGCTGAGCTGTTTAAGTGGGGATAACCATTAAAGCTTGTATTTCTGTGGCAGCTCTTGCAGTAAGCATCTGTAGCTCCACCGTAGCTTGCGTTTTGATGCCCAGGATCGCTACTCCAATCTGTTACGTCACCAGCATGCTGAGAACCTTGGGCATTTCCAATATTCCCAAGCTTTATGTTTTCGTGGCACCTTACGCAGCTTATGTTGGTTATATTAATCCAGTAGTGGGAGCTTCCGCTTTTTGACCCCACTTCTACAATATATGTTCTGTAAGGTCCATAAGCCACACTCGTAACGCTCCATGAGCTTAGTGTATAGTTTATATAATCGTAATATTTATACGTAATCTTAGTATAAGCATTTGTGTGGCACATTATACAAGCCTCGTTTGGACCTCTTCTCAATTCAGACTGCTCGGCATATAAATACAGAGCTCTGTGAGCTTCATCCTCATGCGTAATTTCATTTTTAACCCATGTATGGCAGTCTGTGCAGTTTATCGTTGATGCTGCATGTGTCTGTTCATTTGGATAAAATGTGGTGTTGTGGCATGTGCTACAATTAAGGGAGGAATGATAGACAGAAATAGATAAATTTCCACCCTCATTTGGATGACATTCTGTGCAGTTAACTTCCCTTCCAGAAATAAATGTATGCTGACCAGTAAACTTCGTTATAACTTGATAGTTGGTAAAGAAGATTACAATTAGAATCCCAAGTATTAGTAATATACGAACCCCCCTCATAATTAAAAAAGTTTTATTTGCTAAATAAAAAATTTTTGTTTTTACTGGGTTTGTTGAGAAATTCTAAAGATTGAACAACCATGAACAAACAGAAGCATCTACGGGCGGAGAAGACCCGTATATACCTATGCCCAGCTACAGGCAGGTATATGATAACCCCCTTGCTGAGTCAAGACTCAGCAAGGGCTTGGAGTTTCTCCTTGCTGTCAAATCCCAGAGAAATGAGCATGCCCAATAAAAGGACACTCAAAGCTGCGAACTTTATAACAGAGCGCTTAGAATATCTGTGTAAGTTCTTTAAAGAGAGAGAATTTTTGAGAACCTTAAACACATCTTCGACAACGCTCCTAATGGCTTTAAAATTCTCCCAAGAGTTCAGGAAGCTCTTGAAAGAGGTAAAGAGCTCATCGTAGAACCTCTTTACCTTTTCGTTTTTCCGGGCTTCGAAAGGGTGAGATAATCTTCCCGTAATCCTTTTAACGTTAAGATTCTTCCTCGGGAATATGAAAGGAAGGATTTTATACCACATAATACTTTTCCAGTAGTTTTTCTGAGCACAGAATCCTTTATCTGCTATTATTCTATCACCTTTTCTCAGAATTCTCCTTCTCTTAAGGTCTTTGACGATTTCTAAGAAAAGTTTGGAATCGTTTGGTGAGCCTTCGTATAGATAAAAGCCTACCGGTTTTAAGGATGGATATTCTATAACTAAAGCTAATTTAAAGCCCTTGTAAAATCCCTTTCCTGGTGCATAGCCCCATTTATACTCAATTTTTTGCTCTCTGAATAAATTTAAGTCAAGCTTTATATCGGTAGTATCGAGGAGCTTTACCGAGCTCCTCGTTTTCCTTCTGCTTAACCTGTTTATAACAGATAGAACTAACTTTATGAACCGATCTCCGCTAAATTTGCTGAGAAAGCTGTATATTTCGTCTGCAGAAGGGACTTCTGCAACTCTAACGACTCTTCTAAGCTCTTCATTCCTTTTAAGCTCTTCTACTACTTCCGTTATATCTTTTTCGAAAAATATAGATGTTATCGTTATTCTAAGCATTAGAGCTGCCTTCTTAACTGGTTTTATACCAACTTTAGCCATCTCCTTCTTTACAGTTCTTCTGTCAAAAAGATTTATGATGTTATTGAAGATTATCCATGTTGGATGTCTTAAATCTGGGATTAGAGGGCTTTTCATGTCTTTCACCGGAGAAAGGGTTAATACCCCTTCTCCTATATAAATTTTTCTGCGCTTCGTCTGGAAAATTTTGCTTCGTTTCTAATGCAAACGTCCTTTTATAAGAATGAATAGTTTCTCTTGGAAAATTTGTTTTTATAGAAAAACTAACCCTCTTGCATTACTCATCTCACAAGAGGGTTATTAACAGTATTAATAGGTGATGAGGATGGCGGGGTGGAACATTATGGAGCACTTATTAAAACTCGAAAGAAGCTTTAGCAAGAGAGACAATCTTTCAATGATATTCTATATAGCTAAAGGAGTCATTAGAGGGCAGACAAGACTGCAGAAGATGATTTTTATAGTGCAGAAGGAAGTTGGTCTTGGGGATTTTGCTTTTAAACCGCATGTTTACGGTCCATATTCATCCGAATTAGAGCATCTATTAAAAGACATGATAAACAGCAAATTGATTAAAATCAAGGAAGATTTCGATTACGCATACGCACTTTTACAGGAAAAACCAGCTAAAATTATGATAGCATCTCGAGAATTGATTGAGCACGGAAGAAAAAAGTATCATGAGCTGTATAAAGAGAATTTTGCAAAAGCTTTATTATTTGCTCATAAGGTTAGAGCTTCAGCTATAATGCCGATTACACAGCTTTTAGCCTATATTTATGCTAATTATCCTGAATACAGCATCAACAGCATTATTAAGGAAAGAGTTGAAACTTGGCGTAAATTGTATAGGATGATGAGGTGATTCGTATTGAGTGATGAATTTGAAGATTTCTTCAAGAACATAGAAGAAGTTAATAAGCTTGAAGCTAAGCTTGAATGCGATCTTATTCTTCTTTTCTTTCATGATTCTGCACCAATAACGGAGGATGTTGTAGATGATTTAGAATTTTATATTGCAACCAGAAGCTTCTCGCCAGATAAAAAACGCATAGGGGTGATGTTGCATACGTTAGGTGGCAGTGCGGATGCTGCATATCATATAGGTAAGAGGTTGCAAGAGCTTGCTGGTGATGAAAAAGAGCTTATATTTATCATACCACGTCAAGCAAAGTCTGCGGGAACTCTTCTTGCGTGCAGCAGTGATAAAATTTATACCACCCCGATAACAGAGCTTGGTCCTATAGATCCGCAGATATATGTAAAAAGCACGGGTGGATGGATATCCGCAAGAACAGCAAAAGATTCTCTTAAGCAGGTTTTAGAAACAATGAAGAAGTGGGAATCTCAGACCCAAATATAGTAAGAGCTGTGCTTCAAGAAACTTATGCAATGGAGCTTGGACATTTTAATTCTCTAATAGATCATGCTAAAGAACTTGTAACAGATCTTCTATGTGGAAGAATGTTTAAAGATAAGTGTGGCGATGAGGTTAAAAAAATTGCTAAGCGGTTAACTGAGGGATATATGTATCATAATAGAGTAATAAACTTCTCAGAATGTAAGGAAATAGGACTAAAAACAGAAAAATTGGAAGGAGAAGAACTCAATATAACATACCGAATATATAAAATAATCAAAGATCTCTTTAATGAAGTTGATAAAGCAATATCTCCTATGATGGGATTTAGTAAGCAGGTTTTTCCGATACTACATATAAAGAAACATGTAATAGGACATGGAATAATATATCTCCCAGAATTGGAATTTCCGACTTTTGAATAACTTTATTATCGGATTTTGAAATTTATAAATGTTTTAAATAATTCATTTGGAATGCAAAAAGCTAAAGCTGTTTTAAATCTACCACATAATCAAAGCATTCTTCGATATCTGGAGATAAGCTGATGCTTGAAGCGGTGGCAATGACACCTAAGCTCTTCGAAAGCCTTGCGGATATCAGATAATCCCTCAGTTTGCTTAGAACATTCCCAGCCTCGAAGAGGAAAACATTTCCTTCGCTAATTCTCTTTAGAATACCGGCATCTCTGAACGTCTTGCACCACCTTCTCAGAATCTTCATT
>JALTZZ010000081.1 GCA_027051165.1 archaeon
GTTATACAAGAGCAAGGGCAGAGCTTTTTATAGATAAGTGCGACGTCGGAATTGCTGAGAGAGCTGAAAGGTTAATAATTTTAATTTTTGGAACGCTACTCGAAATCCTCGGCTTCAGCATTCTTTACTACACGGTTGTAGTTCTTGCGATACTCTCCCATTTAACGGCACTTCACAGAATTCTCTACACATACAAGAAGCTTAAGTAGTAGTTTTTTAACTTTAATATCCAAGAGTTTTTTCAATCTCTTCTTATTTATGAATCATAAAAAGGAAAAAAGAAACATTTCTACTTAAATTTCAATTTTTTACGGATGGAGGCTCTTAAGAGGGAGATAAAGAAGTCCCTTGAGAGAGTCAACATAAAAGCTTTAATGGGAAGTTCTACAGAAGATTGTGATGAGACTCTTCGAGATAATATGCAGCGGCGAGCTTAATGGATGGCTTTCAAAATTTTCCATTCCTTTTGTCTTTAGGGATGAAAAGGTAAGCGAAGTATAGATAGTTACGGGAAAAAGAAGAAAACTTGAGTTTGACGTTCCCATAAAGGGAACTTTTTATCCGTTCAACGTAATGGTGGATGGAGGGAGCTCGCTGGACATAATAATGCCTTTCGGCAATTTTAAGAACGTGCTCCCGCTAATGATAGGTTTCAGCTGGAAGGATGAGGCGATGCACATAGCAAAAAGGCTGGGAATAATGACGCTTTACTTCTCTGCAATAGACAGGCTTTTGAGCGAGATGACGGGAAGAAAGTACAGGCACGAGGATGAGTGGAAGAGATTTAAGGAGATGCTGAATAAGGGAGAGATAACCGTGAAGGAGCTAAGGAAAAAGCTGAAGAAGGGCGAGTGGAGATTTATGTTTGAGGAGATGTTAATCAAATTATAATAGTCTTTCAGGAATATAAATCTTGAGAGCAAGATCCAACAGTTTTTTGTGTCTTTTCTCGAAAGAATCTTTGTCCCACTTATCATATTCCTCAAGCATGGCTGTAATGGCGAATGGATTTCGCTTTACTTCAAAATATTTCTCTTTTTTCTTTTTAAAGTCATAATTTGAGGCTCTTGAATTTCTGCGCTTATTGAGAAGTGCTAAGTTGCCAAGTTTATTGACAATTTCATTAATATCTTCTTCACTGAAAATTCTGAGCCATTCTCCTTGTGGTGAACGTGGAAGAATATGCTCTACAGTTATAGTACTGATATTAGCATATCCTGGGAAGTGTTCTTCTTGCATTTCCATATCAAGCCGAAGAAGTACGTATTTTGCCATCTTTCCTCCTTTAAGAGAGTAAAATTGAGGGTCATTGAGTTTTGATAGGAGTATGTTCCTCAGAGCATATCTATCAGTGAAATCAATTTTTCTCCTTTTCCTTCCTCGTCTAATCTCTTCTGAGTATTCAAACATGCTAACTATGACATCTTCAGGTTTTTTTAGTTCTTTTATTAACTTTATTAGATTTATTGAGCTTGTAAGTCTTTCTGTAGCCGTGAAATCTGCACACCATTCTATGAAGAATTTTCTCTCAAGTCGAAATGCAAATTCATATAATGCATGCTCGTCTTTAAACTTTTTGTAAAAAAGCATTAATGGTGGAACCCACTCGGAAAACGGTAAGAATCTGTTCATAAGATCCATTAAAGTCTGATAACTTACTTTTTCTTGTGGATTCAAGCTGTTTAGCTGAGGATCGAGAATCTTATTCTTATAAATACGCCCATATTCTAAAACGGTATCAAAAAATTCGGCACCTTTCTGGATCTTGTTATTCTTAAAAAGCATTTCAAATTCATCTACAAGTTCTCTTTTTGCCTTTTCTTCTGCGTATATCGTTCTTATATAGCTAATAATGCTTTCCAGTCTATCTCTACCAATGTCTTCCTCAATATCCCTCCACTTCCTGAAATACTCTTCCCTCCTATCTTCGGGCACAAATTCCAAATTCATGCTTTTCAGAACATCGGCAGCCGATAAGGGAAGTCCACGTGTGTTGAGGACATTGAAAAGTCTAAATGCCGAGCTTCGACTGTCAGTAATTATGCGTACAAGATATACCTTTGTAAGGAGATAATTCAAAAATTTCCTCAAATCTTTTTCATTTAGTTTTTCTGCAAAATCTCTAAATGTCTTTATGGCTTCATAGAGATGGTATATTGGCGATTCTTTGTCTGGGCATGTTATCCTTTTTGAATTAAAATCTTCTATAAATCTAACAGTTCCTTCATCCTCATAGATATACTTCTCGAAAATTGTCTCAAGATCTTTCCATACTCGAATTCTTTCTCGGGTAGGTATCCCACCAATCTCCGAACCTCTCTCAATCAAGTAGATTTTAATATCTTCTTTAATCTTTGGATCGTCTATGTAATCTCTGAAAACAGCCAATAAAATTAGCAACGATGTTAATCTTTGTTGACCATCAATGATTTCATGTGTAATTCCATCTGCTCCTCTTTTCAGAATAATCGTTCCAAGAAAATAATTTTCCTCGCCACTTTCCATTGCATCTCTAATATCGTCCACAAGTGCTTGAAAATTCTCATCGTTCCAGCTAAATGGTCTCTGGTAGATGGGGATTTCAAAAAATCTATTCAGGAGAATATCTCTAATATTTCTCTCTTTTGCTTCTATTCTTGATTTCTCTTGTGACATATATATCTATTAATTAGTAATTAAATAAAAATTTTATCTGAGAGAGTGGTTTGTTGAGAAATCAAGATTTTGACACAAACATACACATAGATATTATGCCAGCTTGCAGAGCGGCGAGCTGGCGAGACAAAGATTTTAACTCTCATATAGACCTTTAAGTTATAGGCGACGAGGAAGAGGAGGAAATCCTTTTCAGCATGCTTCCAGCATCTTGATCTTTTGCCGAATTTCCTCTTTAAGGCGCTAAATACACCTTCGCCAACGCCTCTCTGCCTGTATTTCTTTTCATCGAAGGGGGTAGAGTCTCTTGGGATAAGAAGTCTTTTAACCCCCCTGTGGGATGAGTGATGCAGGGGGTTAGTTTTTCTATAAAAACTAATTTTCCAAGAGAAACTATTCATTCTTATAAAAGGACATTTGCATTAGAAACAAAGCAAAATTTTCCAGACGAAGCGCAGAAAGATTTATATAGAAGAAGGGGTATTAACCTCTTCTCCGGTGAAAGACATGAAACATCCCCTAATTCCATATTTAGCTCATCCTACGTGGATAATCTTCAAACAAATCTTTTTGACAGAAGAGTTGTAAAGAAAGAGCTGGCTAAAGCTGGGATAAAACCTGAAGATGATGCTTAGAGTAACGATAACAGCGATATTCTTTGAGAGAAGCATAACTGATAGAGGAGCTTAAAAGGGAATGAAGAGCTCAGATTAGAGCTGCAGAGATTCCATCTGCAGATGAGATATACAGCTTCCTCAGCAAATTTAACGGAGATCAGTTCATAAAGCTTTTATCAGTTATAAACAGGTTTATTAAGAGGAGCTCGGTAAAGCTCCTCGATACTACCGATGTAAAGCTGTTCAGAGAGCAAAAAATATAAATGGGGCTACGCTTTAGGCAAGGGGTTCTATAAAGGCTACAAGCTCGCTTTAGTCGTGGAGTGTTATTCTTTAAAGCCCATAGGGATTTATCTATACGAAAGCTCGTCAAACGACTCCAAGCTCTTCCTTAAAATCACTGAAGACCTTAAGAGAAGGAGAGTTTTGAGAAAAGGAGACAGAATAATAGCTGATAAGAGTTTCTGTGCTCAAGAAAACTACTGGATTATGTGGTATAAAATTCTCCCTTTCATATTCCCGAGGAAGAATCTTAACGTTAAAAGGATTAAGGGGAGATTTACTTACCCCCTTAAATCCCTTAAGGATAAAGAGACTTTATGATAGATTCTTTTCCTCTTTCAAGAGCTTCTTGAGCTCTTGGAAGGAATTTAAGGCTGTCAGAAGCGTTATCGAAGATATGTTCAAGATTCTCAAACTCCTTAAGGAGTCTGCACAGATATTCTAAACGTTCTGTTGCAAAGTTCATAGCTTTATGCGTCCTTTTATTAGGCATATCTATGGGATTTAATAAAAAGGAGAAGCTCCAAGCCTTTGCTGAGTCATGACTCAGCAAGAGGGTTATTAGAATATCTATATCACTATCTTTTCTCACCTCTTTCCTTGCAATCTTATTTTTTCATCAAGCTCCTTGAGTATCCCTTCTCTGAATTTCTTATAAAAATTGTTAATTAAGCACAGGAGGCTGTAAAAAATCAAAAAAGAGCATTTATTAGCGATTTGCATGCTTCTGAAGGAAGCTTCTCAGCACCAAACGTTAAATTTGCTGACGGTCATAATCTCTCCTCCCCTGAGGGGGGTGGTAAATTTGCACTACCATTTGATACTAACATACAGATGCAACCTTAAGTGCAGATACTGCGGTGGAACAAGAGACGTTGAGCCCAAAGATTTAGCCTACAGCATAGAGGATTTAAAAAATTTCATTGAAAAAGATAGAAATCCGGTAATAGCATTCTACGGCGGTGAGCCTTTGCTGAGAATTGATCTTATAGAGGAGATAATGGACAGTATAGAGGCTATATATGTTCTTCAGACAAATGGCATTCTCCTTCATAAGCTCGATGAAGAGTATCTGAGGAGGTTTCACACAATACTCGTATCTATAGACGGCGTGGAAGAAGTAACAGATGCACATAGAGGAAGAGGAGTTTATAGGAAGGTTGTGGAGAATGTAAGGAAGATAAGAGAAAGGGGCTTTTCTGGAGATTTAATAGCAAGAATGACTATATCATGGGACAACGATATATATAGAGATGTTTTCCATTTGATAAATTTAAAACTTTTTGATCATATTCATTGGCAGCTTGATTTTGACATGTTTTGGGAAGAAAAAGAAGAAATTAAAGAATTTTTAGAAGAATATAAGAGAGGTGTTGAAGAACTCGTGGAGATGTGGATTGAGGAGATGAAGAATGGCAAGGTTTTGGGATTGGTTCCCTTTATCGGTGTTGTCAATACACTGCTTAAGAAAAGTCCAAAGCCTTATCTAAAATGCGGCTCAGGTATAGACTTCTTTGCAATCTCAACAAACGGTGAAATAGCGATTTGTCCGGTTATAACGGAATACGACTTCGCAAAGGTCGGGGATATCTTCACCTGCACGCCAGATAGCATAAAAAGAGTTCATGTAGGCGAACCATGCACATCTTGCTTCGACTATCCCATATGCGGTGGGAGATGTTTGTTCTTAAACATAGTTAAGAGCTGGCTGGGCAGAAACTATGCACTTATATGCGATACCGTGCACAGCCTGATATCAAATCTTAGAAGAGTTCTTCCAGAGATAAAAAAGCTTATAAATAATGGTATTATAAGTGAAAAGATGTTTGAATATCCAGAGATAAACAATGGATGCGAAATTATACCTTAAAACAGGTTATAAACTGCAAATGCAGCCTGACCAAGGCTTATGCCTCCGTCTCCACATGGAACACTGCTGTTTATATAAAATCTGCATCCTCTCCTTTCAACATAGCTCTTTATAAACGCTACAATTTCGTTGTTGTATGCTACACCTCCGCTTATCCCAACGTTCCTTATACCGTATTCTTCCGCAGCCCTCAACGCAACCTTTGCCAACGCAAGTGCAATAGCCCTTTCTGCAGACATTGCTATATCAGCCTTTTTATATTTATCCCTATTTTCGTATATCCACCTCAGCATTTCTGTAGTCCTTATAGTCCTATCCTCTAATTCTACTGGGATGTTGATGCAAGCCTTGCCCCTTCTTGCAAAGGCTTCAAGCTTTATTGCTGGTTCTCCTTCATACGTCCTTTTTTCACAAACATCAAGCAGATATGCAACAGCATCAAGCACCCTTCCGCAGCTGCTCGTTTCTATAACATTTAAATTACTATTTAGTTGTTTTTCAATAATATCTTTATCGAAATTTCTCAGCACATCCTCGGGAACTTCTCCATAGGCTTTTTTAAGAACTCCAGCGACAAACCTCTCCGGGAACTCAACAGCCTTCTCTCCACCAGCTAAGGGCTGGTATTCAAGGTGTGCAAATCTTTCGTTTATGTGCTCCTTTGGGGAGCATACAAGAATCTCTCCTCCCCATATTTTTGAATCATATCCGTAGCCAACGCTGTCTGCAGCTATTACGATAGCCTCCTCAATCCTCTTTTCTGCAATAAGGCTGTATGCATGTGCAAAATGGTGCTGAACTTCGAGCATCGTATCACTATACTTCCGTGCAATTTCTCTGCTTGCATAAAGCGGATGCATATCAACTACAACAGCAGAGAACTCCTTTACTCTCAGCATTTTTGCAAGTCTATCCACAGAATCTTCTAAGAATCTTAGAGTTTTTATATTTGAAAGGTTTCCTATATGCTGTGTTAAATAGGCTTTTCTCCCCTTTAAAATACATGCAGTTGTATTTTCTTGTGCACCAAGTGCTAATATTGCTTTATTTTTTTCATAAAAGTCTTCACGGAGCTCGATCGGAAGAGGGACGTATCCTCTCGATCTCCTTATAAATACAGGATTTTTAGCTACAACTTTAACAACGGAGTCGTCTACTCTGTTTACTATCCTTCTGTTGTGAACGAGGGAGTAGTCTTGAAACGATGATTTTAAAACTTCCTCTCTATCAATTATCATTGGTTCTCCAGCTGCGTTCATTGATGTAAGGACTATGGCGTAAGTTTTTAGATATTTAAAAAGTATATAATGAGTGCCACTGTATGGAAGCATTATTCCAACACTGTCGAGACCCGGTGCTACATTTTCTGCAACAGTTCCTCTGCTTTTTGAAACGAGGATTGGTCTTGAAAAGCTTTTTAAAATTTCTATCTCTTTTCTGCTTAAATATGCTGTTTTCTTGGCGGCATTTAAATCTCTCACCATTATTGCAAACGGCTTGTATCTTCTCTTTATCCTTTTTCTAAGCTCTTCAATAGCACTGAAGTTTCTCGCATCGCAAGCTAAGTGCGTTCCTCCCACACCCATTATTGCGACAATATATCCCTCATCTATAAGCCTTGCACATTCCTCTAAGGGATTTTCCACGCATATCTTTGTTAAACCTCTGTATAGCTCGTATTTTGGTCCGCAGTCTGCACAAGCTATTGGTTCTGCATGATATCTTCTGTTTAGAGGATCCCTATATTCCTCGCTGCATCTTTCGCACATCTTAAATTCCTTCATCGAGGTTTTGCTTCTATCGTAGGGCATGTCTTCTATTATGCTGAATCTTGCACCGCAATCTGTGCACACTGTAAAAGGATATAGGAACCTTCTGTTTTTTGGGTCAAAAATCTCTTTTAAACACTCATCGCATATTGAAATATCCGGTGGTATAATTGATTCTTCAAAATTTGTGCTTTCTTCACTTTTTAATATATAAAAATCATCGTAATATTTGTCGCTGTCAATCTCTTCAACTTTAATGGACTCTATTTTTGATAGAGGTGGGGAATTATTTTTTAAGGCATCAACAAACATTTTAAGCTTTTCACCGCTGCATTCCGCTACTATTTCAACGCAATCTCCAAAGTTCCTTACGTATCCTTTTATCCCCATCTTCTTTGCAGTTCTATATACAAAGGGTCTGAATCCAACCGCCTGAACAACTCCTCTAACAACTATTCTAATAAGGGTCATTTTTTAAACTGTATTTTTACTATGCTTCCATCCTTTAGCGGTTCGTCGCTTGGAAGCTTCTTCTTGGTTAATGCATCTATAGCTGCTATAAATCCTTTGCCTATATCGCTATGTATCTTAAAGGCTAAATCCCTCGCTGTAGAGTCGCTGTCCATTAAAAATGCATCTGGCAAAACGTTCCCATCCTTATCCGTAAACTTGTTTTCGTCCTCAACTGGATAAACAACTATCTTCTTTAAAATTTTAAAGACTGCAGTATCTATACACTCCTGCACACCCGTAGACCCATATTTTTTCAAAACACCTTCTATTATCTCAAGAGCTTTCTTTTCCTTGCTGTTGAGCTTCGTCTCGTCAACTATCTCAAATCTGCTATCGCCGGGTATATACTTTATTGCTCCTCTGTTGCTAAGCTTTTTAAGCACGAGCTCAGCCATGGCACTTGTAGGGATAACGTTTTCATATTTTTCTTTTAATCTATCTACATTCTTCTTAGTTCCATCTATATCAATCTTATTTGCAGCAATAATTATAGGTTTTGATATTTTTCTTAATGCTCTTGTAAAGCTGAATAGGTCTTCTTTGCTCCAGCTATAAACATCTGAATTAAGTCCACTTGCGTGGAGTGCAAGTGTAACATCTCTTTCTTTAAATCCAAGTCCAGAGAAGTGCTCGGCAAAATACTTTACAAAATCTTTTCCCTCACTCTTCACCCTTCTCACGAGCTTGTCCCAGTGCCTCTCGAATATCTTGTAGAACCACATCTCAATCTCATCTTCCAAGAATTTGGCATCCTCCAATACATCGTGCTTAAACAATCCTACAAAGTTTCCTTCGCTATCCGTAGCTCCGCTTGCATCTAAGACGTGTATCAGCACGTTTGCCTGCCTTAAATCGTCTAAAAACTTATTCCCAAGTCCTCTTCCTTCGTGTGCTTTTGGAACCAAGCCAGCAACGTCTATAACCTCCACCGGTATAAATCTGTAGCCGTCTATACAGAAGCCCTGCCTTGGTTTGCACCTTAATCCGAGCTTCGAGCACATGCACCTCGTTTTAACGTATGCAACACCTTTATTTGCCTCTATTGTTGTAAAGGGATAGTTTGCAACCTGTGCGTTTGCCAAGGTTAGCGCATTAAAAAAAGTGCTTTTACCAGCATTCGGCTTGCCAACGATTCCTATAAGCATGTTCTATTCTTTGTCTTTAGCGTTTAAAACTTTTATTGTTTCTAAGATATTCTTTATTTTTTCCGATATTTTATCAAAAATTTCCTCAAAATTGTCTTCATTTATTGTTATGTCAATTTTTGCACCGGCAGCTTCCTCTCTTCCCCCACCGTTAAAATTCTTTGCTATTTCTTTCAAGTTTATTTTTTTATTTTTTCTTCTAAAGCTCATTTTTCCATTTTTCCAAAGACAAACTACAAAATCAACATCGTATTTTTCAAGAAGGTAGCTCGTTGCTATTGTTGAGCTTAGGTAGTCTTTCGAAAGAGCTAAAACGAATTTATATCTGTTTTTATACACCTTTACATGTTCATCGAGGAACTTAAACCCCTTCTCCTTAGCCTTCTGATATTTTATGTAGGCGTTTTCAAATTCCTCGTTCCAGAATATTCCCTTTGATAGGTAGTCAACAATTTTTTCTTTATCAAAGCCGGATGATATAACCTCGTATATCTTATCTGCAAGCTCGCTTCTCTCATTTTTTAATCTAAAGTCGTGGGTTCTCGCTAAATATGCCAACTCCTTCGATACTTCATCGTCCTTCATAAACGTTCTGTAAACGAGCTCAGCTGCACAGTATTTCATATCAATTATGAACTTTATATCTGTGTTTAGCTTTGAATCGCTCCAATCATGGTGATCTATCCATAAAAATTCATTTTTCTCCGCAAGCTTCTTTAAAATTTCTGATACCTCCATAAAGTTCTTGTTGTATCCAATATCGGCAACAACTATAAGCTTGCCTACATAATCTGATATCTCCCTTATAGCATCGTTAAAATCTCCATAGTTAACAAAAAAGTGCTTAATGCTGTAGCCATTTATAAGGGCATACCTTCTCAATATTGCATGAGAGGCTAAACCGTCAACATCCTTTCTGTGAGCTAAACATAATATATCGGTCATCTCCGCTTCTTACGCAACTTTTTTGTATTCTTCGAGAACTGCATTTATAAGATTATCTCTTGCTTCCTTTGTTATTGGATGAAAGATATCTCTGTATCCAGATTTCGTCTTTGAAGATGGCATGCTTACCCAGAGCTGTCCTCTGTTTTCTAAGACCTTTATTCCGTGAACCACATACTCGTTGTCGAACGTAACGCTAACAAAGGCTTTTATATTTCCTATATTTACCTTTTTTATCCTTATGTCTGTTATCTCAGCCATTCTTCCAACCTCTCAAGCTGATTGAATAACGCCAATAATTATCGTTTTAAAGGATTTTAGATAGCTAAAAATTTTTATAGTAGGTTAATTTTTATAGTGCAGTAGGAAGGGGTGTTAGCCTTGCACGTTGACATAAAAGTTCGAGAAGTAATGACAAGAAACGTTATAACGATTTCCCCAGAAAAAACAGCTCTTGATGCGGCTAAGGTAATGAAGGAGAACAATATAGGGTCAATAGTTGTTATAGAAAACAGCAAACCCGTAGGAATTGTTACGGAAAGAGATTTGTGCTTTAGAGTTGTTGCAGAAAACAACGTTCCCTCAGATGTGAAGGTCAAGGATATAATGACATCTCCCCTTATAACAATAGAACCAGACAAAACTCTCGAAGAAGCTGCAAGAAAGATGAATAAGAATAAAATAAGGAGGCTACCGGTTGTAGATAGAAATAACAATCTCATCGGTTTTATAACATATAGGGATATTCTCTCAATAGCTCCGGAGGTTATAGAGATTCTCAAGGAGTATAATAAGATAAATGAGAGTGAAAAAGAGATTTCAAAAGAAGTTCCAGAAAGAGGAACGTGTGAAATCTGCGGAGATCACGGAGTAGAGCTTTACGAGGTAAACGGTGTTTACGTCTGCGAGAGCTGTAAGGAGGATTTAACGCTTGGAAAGGAGGAGTAGTATTAAAGTTGAAGATGTAATGAGCAGAAACGTTGTCTATGTTCATGAGGAAGATTTTGCAACAAAGGCGAGGGCACTTTTGAGAGAGTATGGATTTAGAAGCCTTCCAGTTGTTGATGATGAAAAGAAGCTTGTTGGCATTGTTACAAGAAGCGATGTTTTAGCCATAACTTCTACGAGGTCGAACATTCCAGTTAAGGGCATAATGTCATCTCCAACGATCTTTGCAACGCCTGATGAGGACGTTTTAGAGGTTGCAGAAAAGCTTATAGAGGCAAACGTCGGAAGGGCACCGGTAGTTAAATCTAAAGAAAACATGGAGCTCGTAGGAATAATAACGATGCACGATATAATTAGGGTTCTTCTTGAAAAGAATATAAAACCAAAGAAGAAATACATTGAGGAGATAATGACGAGAGATGTTGTAACATGCGATGCCAGCGATAGAGTTAACAAGGTCTTGGACATGATGAGAGATTCCGGATACAGCGGCCTACCTGTTTTAAAGAATGGAAAGCTTGTCGGTGTAATAACAAGAAAGGATATTATAAAGGCTGGTTATGCGAGACTTGAGAGAGAAGATGAAAAAGGTGCCAAAAAGAAGGCTCCAAAGGTAGAAGCCTTAATGTCAACACCTCCCATAACGGTATCGCCGAGTGATGAAATAAGAAAAGCTATGGAGATAATAGTTGAAAGGAATATAGGTAGGCTTCCAGTTGTTGAAAATGGAAGGCTTGTTGGTATTGTAAGCAGAGATGATATTGTAAAAGCCTTTTTCTAAATTCCCCTTCTTTCATATACAAACTTTGGCACCGCATGCTTAAATGGATCAAATTTATTTAAATCTTTTATTGCCACACACTTCATGCTGACCTTTGAGTGCAGAGTGCTTGGAAGTCTTAGAATTCTTTTTACATCAACAGTTACCCTTGCATCAACGGTGCTTGCATTTATTTTTGCCACTTCTTCAAGGAATTTATCAAAATCTACGAGAGATCTGAGAGTATCAAAATTGTTTTCTTCAATCTCATTGGCAATTTTTCTCTTTTTTTTCAGAACTTCTCCTACATCTATGCTGAACTCATCACCTTTTGCAAGCTGTATTACCTTTATAAGCCTCTTTTTAAAAACCCTTGCATATCCTATATTTCTATCTAATCTTCTTGGCTTTATACTTGCAGAGACGTATTCAAGGATTTTTGCACGGGATTTTGAATCGAGCTTCATAAAATCTTCGTCGAGGATTCTTATGTGATATCCTCTACCAGAGTATACATAGTTTATATTTTTAACTCCAAGATCACTTAGTGCATCTTTTATGAGAAAAACAAATTCCTTTGCATCAAGCAGACATTTTTCACAGACTTCACCGCTTTTACAGCTGCAGCTTCTAACAGGAAGATCTTTTGCATCTATATCAAAAACAAGCTCAGCTTTTATCCAATTTTCTCTTTTTCTTGGATTTTCGTAGAAGGCTACGCTTGCATATACCGCGTATGGATATCTTGCTTTTAAAATCTTTTTAAGTGCTTCTGGAGTTGGTATTTTATTGTATCTGTCGTTTGGACCCTCTCCACGATAGTCAAAACCAAATTCTCGATATTCAAGAGACTCAACTATGTAGTCTGGAAGATCTTTTTTGTTCCACTCTTCTTCATAGAAAACCTTTCTTTCCTCTGGAGAAGCTTCTCTGAACACAAAAAAATAAAAACCTTTAACGATATTTAAAGAAATGAGATGATAGTAACAATAGGGCATGCAAGCATTGATAGGGTAATAATCGGGAAAAACGAAAGAATACAGCTTGGTGGAGCAGCTATATACAGTGCATTTGCGAGCAAAATATTCGAGAAAACCGGAATAGTAACAAGAGTAGGGAAGGATTTCCCAATAGAATACATAAATATGCTTAGAAGATACGGAATAGATACTTTAGGTCTTAGAAGGGTTAGAGGAAAAAGCACAAGCTTTGTTATAGAATATAAAGAAAATATTGCAAATTATCTTGAATATAAAATAAATGTAGGGGTTTTTTTAAAGCCAGAAGACATTCCGAAGCTCTACCTTGATGCACAGGGATTCCACTTAGCTCCGATGGCAGCAACAAAGCAGATGAAATTTGTTGAATATATAAGGAGCAAGAGTTATGGTGTTATATCACTAAATACGCATGAAAACTACTTTAAAAGATACAGAAAAGAAATACTAAAGCTTATTGATAAAGTTAACATATTTACGATGAACGATGAAGAAGCTAAGAAACTTACCAATAGCAGAAGTTTAGAGCATGCTGTAAATGTTTTAAAGAGAAAAAAGCACAATATTATTGTTGTTACTATGGGTGTATTTGGAAGCATTGTAATTGAAAACGGAGAGATAAACTATTCTCCATCACTATTTCAACCTAAAATTGTAGATCTAACGGGATGCGGAGATGCATACGCTGGTGCGTTCTTAGCATGCTATATAAAAACGGAAGATGCGGTAAAATCTGCAAACATAGCAAATACTGTTGCAAGCTTAGTAGCTACAGACTGGAGCTTTGAGGCAATAAAAAATCTTAAGTTTAAAAGTATAGAAGAATTTCAGGAGCATGTGGTTTCGAGGCAAAGAAAAATAAGCAAAAACCAGCTTTCGCTTGAACACTTTCTTTAAACATCTTCTTCTAAAAACTCATCTTCCTCTTCTTTATACCAGTTCATAGTCATTATGTAACCAAAAACAAATCCGAAAATCAAGCCGAATAAATGTGCAAGCACTCCAGTGGCTAATGTCAAAAAGAAGAAAATCAATCCATAAACAATAGAGGTATATACACCGCCCTTGTATATTCCACGCTGTGCTATCAGTGCTGTTCCGAGCATACCAAATATTGCACCAGAAGATCCAGCTGAAATTGTATTTTCAAAGAAGAATGCTGATATATCTGCAAAGAATCCTGATAGAAAGTATATGATTAATGTTTTAAATGAACCAAAAAGCTTTTCGCATTTTGATCCAAATATAGCTAAAAATATCATGTTGTATCCTAAGTGAGGGAGATCAAAGTGAAAAAATAGAGAAGTAAGCAGCTGATAAGCGTGCAGATCGGCAGTATTTATTCCAAAAATTTCTGCAAACTTTTCATCTATTTCAAGTGGATTTTGACTGTGAAGAGCGAAATATAAATAAACAACGACATTAATAAAAATTAGAAAGGAAGTAACGATCATACCATGTATGTAAGTTTTTCTAATTCTCTTGTCTCAACTCTCTTCTGGAACCTCTCATAGAACTGCATTATATCCTTATTTACGCTTGGCTTTATCTTCCTAAGGGCTTGATAGAAGTGCTCCATTTCAACGAGCTTTTCATTTACATCTTCTCCATTCTCTATAGCCTCCCTTAAGGCAAGCATTGCAGCCTCTCTGCATACAGCCTCTATATCAGCACCTACGTATCCATCTGTAAGGCTTACAAGCTTTTCAAGATCAACATCGCTTGATAGGGGCATGTTTCTCGTATGAACCTTAAATATCTCAAGCCTCGCCTCCGCATCTGGTATCGGTATTAATAGTAGCTTGTCGAATCTTCCCGGTCTTAGCAGAGCTGGATCTATTAAATCAGGTCTGTTCGTTGCAGCTATAACTACGACGTTGTGTAGCTCCTCCAAGCCGTCCATTTCCGTAAGCAGCTGGTTCAGAACCCTTTCGCCAACCCTTGATCCCGCTTCATAACCCCTTACACTTGCAATTGCATCGATTTCATCGAAGAATATTATACAAGGAGCGACTTGCTTAGCACGCTTGAATATCTGTCTTATTGCTTTTTCGCTCTCTCCAACCCATTTGCTTAGAATTTCTGGACCTTTTACACTTATAAAGTTTGCTTCGCTCTCATTTGCTACCGCCTTAGCTAAAAGCGTTTTCCCAGTTCCGGGTGGACCATAGAGCAGTATTCCCTTTGTCGGTTTTATTCCAAACCTTTTGAATGCGTGAGGATACTTTAGGGGCCACTCAACCGCCTCTCTCAGCTCCCTCTTTACATCGTGCAAGCCACCTATATCGCTCCACCTTACGTTTGGTATTTCTACAAAGACTTCCCTTAGAGCACTTGGCTCAACAACTTTTAATGCATCTAAGAAGTCTTGTCTCGTAACCTCAAGACTCTCAAGAACTTCTGGCGGCAGAGTATCGCTCTCAAGATCTATCTTTGGAAGAACCCTACGCAAAGCGTTCATTGCTGCTTCTTTGCAGAGAGCTTCTAAATCCGCTCCAACGAATCCATGAGTTACATCTGCTATTTCGTCCAAATCCACATCTTTAGCCAAGGGCATTCCCCTTGTATGGATCTGGAGTATTTCCTTTCTTCCATTTCTATCTGGCACGCCAATCTGTATCTCTCTGTCAAATCTACCCGGTCTCCTTAGGGCTGGATCCAGAGCTTCTGGTCTGTTGGTAGCTCCTATAACGATTACCCTGCCTCTCGACTTTAAGCCGTCCATTAAAGCGAGGAGCTGTGCAACCACCCTTCGTTCAACTTCACCGTGAACTTCTTCTCTCTTAGGAGCTATGGCATCTATTTCATCAATAAATATTATACTTGGAGCATTTTCTTCAGCTTCTTTGAAAACCTTTCTAAGATTTTCCTCACTCTCTCCATAGAACTTGCTCATTATCTCCGGACCGTTCAAGCTTATAAAGTATGCGTTTGTCTCGTTGGCAACAGCCTTGGCTATAAGAGTCTTACCCGTTCCCGGCGGTCCATACAGTAGCACACCTTTTGGAGGCTCTATTCCAAGCCTCTCAAAGAGTTCTGGATACTTCAGCGGAAGCTCTATCATTTCTCTGATCTTTTGAATTTCCTCCTTAAGTCCGCCTATATCTTCATAAGTAACGGCTGGAATCCCTGCTTTTCCTTTCATTGGCTCGTCTCTAACGATTACCTCCGTAAAATCCTCTATACGCACGATTCCTCTTGGAAGGGTCTGGACAACCGTAAAAGGCAGTGTTGTGCCAAGCACACCTACAACAAGCTTGTCTCCAGCTATAACGGGTCTACCGAGCAATCTGCGTTTTATAAATTCACCAAATCCTGGAGAAAATTTTACGTGCTGGAGAGGGGCTAAAATGACTCTTTTTGCATCTTTAACTCTTGCCTTTCTAACCTTTACCTTATCTCCCAAGGAAACTCTTGCATTTTGTCTTAAAATACCATCCATTCTTATAATACCTAAGCCTTCATCCTCGGCGTATGCACGCCAGACTATAGCGGCTGTAATACGCTTACCAATTATTTCAACAATATCTCCTGTTGCAACTCCAAGAATTTCTCTTGTTCTTGTGTCTATTCTAACAATTCCTCTGCCAACGTCGTTTTGCATTGCCTCTGCAACTTTTAGCTCAACCTCCATTGCCAATTCACCTATTTAGCTAATAGGTGGATTCTCATTAATAAAATTTATTAAACGGGAATAATAATAACTATGGAAACCTCGATTATAGGCTTAGCGCTTTGTATACTGGGGTTGGCATACTCCCTCTATACAGATTTAAAGTATAGAGAAATAAACAACAAAGCGGTAGCACTGCTGATATTAGCGGGAGTAATTTTAAACAGATTTGAAGCCCTGAAGAACCTTTTAATAGTTTTCCTAATAACGTTTATTCTGTGGAATTTCGGCGTAATAAGTGCTGGGGATTCAAAGGTTTTTCTCTTTATATCATCTTTAGTTCCAAGCGCAACCAAAACATATCTCTACTCGTTTCCGACCGCGGTTATAATAAACTCTATACTGCTCTCATTTCCCATATTCCTTATCTATGGAATTTTAAAGTCTTCAGAACTTTTGACGAAAAAATTTTTATTTAGAGAAATAAGAACAAAAATTATTTCAACGGCTAAAGCACTTATGATAATATCCTCGGCATACATAATTTCAAAGCATCTGGAAGTTAGCATGCTGCTCTCTATACTTCTGATCACAGCGATAACAATAGTTGCGGAAAAAAGATTTAAGGAAATATACATCGTCTATACACCAGCACTTCTCTTCGCAGCATTTACAGAGACAAGAACAATAATTTTAATATTTATCGCAATTTTTCTTATAAATCTAATAATATTTTTGCTTAAGCTATCTTCACTCGGATTAAAAAGAGAAAAAAATATAGATGAACTTAAGGAAGGAGAGATATTGGCTGGGGCTGTATATGGAGATGGTAGATTTGTTGAATCAATTAAAGAAAGAATAAAAATAAAAGAAAAACCATTAATTGCTCCTATGGCGAGAGGTTTAACAAGAGAAGAAATAGAAATACTTAAAAAATTAAAAAGAGAAGGAAAAATTAATAAAGTAAAGATAAGGGATTCTGTTCCCTTTGTCCCGTCGATATTCGCTGGCTTTCTTTTTGCATATTTCATAGGAGATTTATCGCTGATATTTAGAGACCTTCTCAAAGCCCTTCTTTATTAAAAGGTAAAGGATATTATTGTTGGTATTATTAAAACGGATACAAGTATATTTTTCTGAACACCGAGCATCTGAGCTAAAATGCCGAGTGATGTGGATGTTAAGAACAGAACGGCAGCATAAAATCCGTTAAATAAGACTATTGAAGATATAAATAACAGAACAAGAATGTTCAGCTTTTTATAGTTAATCCTCGATATTATGGAGATGATCTTTTTTGAAAGAAGTATTGTTAGAACTCCAGCAAAGGGCAGTGAAAAATACGCTACTGCAATGCACAAGTTTGCATTAGAGAAATCAAGCTTCTCCACAGCAACGCTTGCACCTGATCTCGGATTTCCAAGATAAAAGAGAGATATAAAGCTTAAAATAATATCCGCTGTGGTTAATCCGCCGAGAGCTACTAAAAAAGATTCCAATCCTTTCTTAAACATGCTCTGCGTTATTATTACAGCCTGAGAGGGGCTCAAGGATGGAAAGAATATTATTAAAAAAGCTGATAAAAATCCGAGGAATCCATCAAAAAAGTAGAATCCCTTTACATCTTTAAAGCTCTGCTTAGGAAGCTTTGACTCGGTAAATATTGATACAACTATAGCAGAAGCTCCAAATAAACCAGAGAATATTGACAGTAGCTTTACCTGAGGGTCTACAGTATACGTGTTCAGTGAAATGTAGCCAAGCGTTCCGCTTGCAAGTGCTATTAAAAAAGCAAGAATTTTATTTCTATCTATCATTATCATATAAATTAAGACTGCGGTTAAAACAAGCGGAAGAACTTTAAGTGAAATCCTGTAGAACTCAGAAATTCCCTTGATAAAATCTTCAATTAAAATTATGGGTGCAATAAAGATTGCAGAAGATATGCCGCCAATTACCGTTAAATATACAGCTCTATATGCTTCACCCTTCATTGAAAGCCTGTGTGCAGGATTTACTGAAAGTGCGTTTTCTTCCTCAGGAACCCCGAGAACTGCTGCAGAGATAAACGAAGTAAACGTGTGCGTTACTGATAGGGATACTATAAAAATAACAATGTTCTCTACGGTAGTAAAGCTTAAAGCTATTGGTAGGTATAATGTTATTAGAAAAATAACCGTATTTGGATGAATACCCGGTATAATCCCGGTGAATATTCCGCAGATTATCCCGAGAAAAAAGAAGGCTACCTCATCGAGCATCTTAAAACGTCACTGATCCTATAAACGTGAACATAATATTTTCCTCTAAATTCGGAAACTTTTCCTCTTACCTTAATTTTTTTGCAGTATATCTGTTCCTTTACTACAATATAGAAGCATCCCGTATCATCGCACACGAACAATTTTGTTTTGCCACTTCTCGTCTTTCCAACGTCAACCACCTCCCCTTCAACAATCGCAAAACTGTTCTCATACCTCGCAAGCTTATCGGCACTTACGGGCTTTCCTTCTGAATATTCTTTAAATAAAAATGCCATGCCGAGTATAAATACGAACAGCGATAGTATTATGACGTTTTTCATGCAACAGAATATGAAAAGCTTCATGTATAAAAATTTTGTGCATCCTTTATAAGGTATTGGCATAACTACGCAACATTTAGCAAGCAGAATTAAAGCTTATTTAAAAACCAAAAATAAAAAAGTGCTGATATCTTATTGGAAGCAGACGACAGCTAAAAAATTTACAAAATTTTTCAAGGTTAATTTTTCTTCTCTGCTCAACGATCGAATTGAAAAAATTCGTGGAAATGCTTGAGAAGGACTATGGGGCGAGGCAAGAATTGCTGATATCTTAGCTACTGAGATTGCTTTGAGATCGAGAAAAATTATCGTCGAAGCCGTTCTAAAAGAAGTGAACTTAAAAATGAGATTAGAGAGACTGAGAAGAGGTTGAAGAAGGATTTAAATGAATACATTGATATTAAGATTACAAGCTTGGAGAAGAGACTTTTGAAACTTTTATAGGAATATTTTTAACCCTTGTCTTCGTAATCTTGACGAAGCTGCTGTAGGAATAACTTTTCTGGCTGATAGCTGAAGATTGCCCAAATTAGGAATATTGGCACAAAAGAGTTATAAAAGTGATGAAAAATAAGGATGATGTAGAGGAGATAAATGATGATCCCGGAAAGGGCTATGAAGCCAGCTTCTTATGCTCCTCTTTGTTCTTCTTGGCTGGGGTATAGAGGCAATGAACATGTTTGCAAAATTCCGATACCCCTACACCTATACACGCTTTGCTCATGACAATATAAGAATATATAGATGTTTAGGAGTTTTTATTTTAGTTTTGGAGCTGAAATAAAGTTAAGGGTAAGCTGTGCATGTTTACATTGAGATTACCCTTATATTTAACTATATTCAAAAAATAATGATATACGTTATCTTCTGATACACCTAAAAGGTGATTGAATGAGTAATGAGAGGAGTGATAAAAAAGCTGTTTATATTTCAAAGGAAATTTACAGTAAAATCGAGGAAAGGGTTAAAGAGCATAGCGACGAGTTTAGCAGTGTTGATGAGTATGTTGAGTTTGTTTTAAGAGAACTTCTTGAAGAAGATGAAGAGGAGTATGAGCTTAGCGAGGAAGATGAGGAAAAGATAAAGGAGAGACTGAGGGGCTTAGGATACCTTTAGATGGTGATAAGCAATGCTTGTAATCGGCGTGGATGCAGCTACTTGGGACGTTATAAAGCCAAATTTGGATAGACTTAAAACGTTCAAAAAGCTTATGCAAGAGGGTGTTCACAAAACGATACGCTTAAAGCAGAAGCCGTGGTCTCCCGAAGTATGGTGCAGCATGTTTACCGGCTTAAAGCCAGAGGAACACGGACACCACGACTATGTTGTTGACGGCAAGATTGTTAAGAGGGAGGATATAAAAGCAGAATTTATATGGGATATTCTCGATAAAGCTGGATTTAAGGTAAGAGCCCTAAACGTTCCCTTCGTCGTTCCGCCATATAACTTTAAGGTAAGCTTCACTCCCCCGGGAAACGGCGTGCCCGTTGAAATACACGAACTTATAGAAGAGATAAAAGCGGTAACAGATAAAGCCTTGGAAATTCTTGTGAATGATAAACCGGATTTATTTATAGTTGTATATACAGCCTTAGATAAGCTCTCACATTTTTATTGGGGAGATCCTCTGCTCGTAAAATTTTATGAAATGATTGACAATGCAATATCAAAGCTAATTCCTTACGATAACGAAATAATAATTATATCGGATCACGGTTTCTGCGACTATGACAAAGCCCCTATAAGAACACTGCCAAAAAAAACGCCGAAAGGTGAGATAAAAGGAGATCATCATCCAGATGCAATTTTAATTATGAAAAATGTTGATTGTGATATAAATCAGCCTACGGATCTATTTTACTGTATAAAGAGGAGATTTTTGGGAGAGTGAAAAAATGGATGAAAAGCTTATGAACTTAAGTTTAGAGGAAAAGGTTAAGAAGAGTAAGGAGATTATAATGCAGGCATTAGAGCTCTTTGGCAATGAAAAGCTTGTTGTAGCATTTACTGGTGGAAAGGACAGCACCCTTCTCGTATGGCTTTTTAGAGAAGTATGTAGAGAGATGAATATAAAAATGCCGAGGTTAATGTTTATAAACGAGGGTGCTGTTTTTGAAGAGGTTCTTGAGTTTGTAGATTACGTTAAAAATCTCTGGAATCTTGAGATAGTTGAAGTCAAAAACGACGATGTTTTGAGCAAGGTTAAAAAGCTTGGAGATAAAATTAAAGTATCTGAGCTTAACGAGAGAAATAGAAAAGAGCTCGAAAGGATAGGATTTAAAGGGGAATATTTTATATTTAATCCAGAGAGCTTTGAAGGTAATCATTTAATGAAAACGGTTCCAATGAATATTTTTATAGAGGAAAACGGGATAGAGGCTGTTGCAACTGGGATAAGGTGGGATGAGCAAGAAGCGAGAGCTGATGAGGTCTATTTCTCGCCGAGAGAAAATCCAAAGCACATGAGGGTTCACCCCATACTGCATTTTCGAGAGAGAGATGTCTGGGATGCAATATTCAAGTATAAGATACCTTTCAACAAGCTATATGCACAAGGATACAGAAGCTTGGGAGCAAAATATACGACAAAGAAGGTTGACAACAAGCCAGCATGGGAGCAGGATATGGAGAAGATCCCGGAGAGAGCAGGAAGAGCTCAGGATAAGGAGAACATAATGAGGAGGCTTAGAGAGCTCGGATATATGTAGGTATATAAAGGGTGTTTGTCATGATAAGAAAGGCTGTTATTCCTGCTGCAGGCTTAGGAACGAGAATGCTACCAATAACGAAAGCCCAGCCAAAGGAGATGGTTCCAGTAGTTCATAAACCAGTAATACAGTATGTTGTTGAAGAAGCATATTATGCTGGAATAAGAGAAATTCTAATAATAACTGGAAAGCACAAAAGAGCTATTGAGGATCACTTTGACAGATCTGATGTTAAAAAAGAAAATAAATTTTTAGATGAGCTTGATAAAATCTTAGAGGAAGTAGATATATTTTTTGTTAGACAGAAAGAGCAAAGAGGTTTGGGAGATGCTGTTAGATATGCAAAAGGTTTTGTTGATAACGAGCCTTTTGCACTCCTTTTAGGAGATGTAATAACGATCCCAAACTGCACAAGAGAGCTTATGGAGGTCTATAAGAGGTATAAAACTTCCATAGTAGCTGTGGAGGAAGTTCCAAAAGAAAAGGTAAGTTTGTATGGAGTAGTTTCGGTTAAAGAGATAGAGGACAGGGTTTTTGTTGTAGAGGATTTGGTAGAAAAGCCAAGCATAGAGGAAGCACCTTCAAACTTGGCAATACTCGGAAGATACATACTTTCTCCAGAGGTTTTTGAGTGCATAGAAAAAACTGAAGCTGGCGTAGGTGGTGAAATACAGCTTACGGATGCTTTAAGAATACTTAATAAAAGGGAGAGGATATATGCTTATCTGTTTAAAGGAAAGAGATATGATATAGGGAATAAAGCGGATTGGCTTCTTGCAAACATTGAGCTTGCATTAGATGATGATGACCTTGGAAAGCATGTTAGGGAATACATAAAATCCATGATTGATCGCTGATTTTCGTTATTGTTCTATCCTTATAGAAACGCTCTTTAAAACCCCCATTTCAAGCATGCTGTATATAATTCCCTCTCTGCCCAAGCCAGATTTATCAACACCACCAAATGGAAACAATCCTTGTCCGTGTTTTGGTGCCATGTTAATATAGAAGGCTCCGCACTTAACAAGCTTCGCAGCTTTTAAAGCTTTTTTAATATTCTCCGTAAATATACATGCATCTAATCCATACTTTACATCATTAGCGATCTTTATCGCTTCATCGAAGTCCTTAGCCCTTACAACTGGTATAACAGGACCAAAAATCTCTTCTTTGGCTATGAGCATTTCATTATTAACGTAGTCGAGGAGCGTGGGCTCAAAATATAGACCATTTATTTTAAATCCCCTAACAAGCTTAGCACCCTTATTTATTGCATCCTCAACGAGCATTTTAACTTTTTCAACAGCTTTTCTGTTCAGTTAAAATATTCTCAACAAGTTCATCTGCAATTTCAGATAAAACAATGACTCTGCTTATGGCGTTGCATCTCTGCCCAGAATATCCCAAAGCTCCTTTAACGATCTCTTTTGCAGCGAGTTCGATATCAGCATCTTCTAAGACTATAGCCGGAGCTTTTCCGCCAAGCTCAAGCTGTAGCTTCTTTAGTCCAGCAACACTCGCAACTTTTTCTCCAGTTTTTGTATTTCCCGTTAGAGATATCATGCTAACTTTATCGCTTCTTACGAGAATTTCTCCCACCTCTTTTCCTCTACCAGTTACAACGTTTATAGCACCTTTAGGCAGTCCAGCATTTTCAAGGGCTTTTGCTATTATTAAGCCTGATATAGGGGTATCGCTTGCTGGCTTAAGAATTACGCTGTTTCCAATAGCTATAGCTGGTGCAATCTTCGATATAGGTGTAAAGAATGGATAGTTGAAAGGTGTTATGGCGAGAACTGTGCCTATAGGCGATATATATGTAAAGCCTATTCTGTTGCTTGTTTCTTTCAAAACACTACCATCTATAAATTCTCCTCTGATATACTTTATTTCTTCACTTGCAAGGAACAATCTCTCTATACCAGCTTTAACTTCACCTTTTGCATCTTTTATAGGTTTGCCAGCCTCAAGAATAAGAATTTCAACAATATCATCAAAGTTCTCCTCGAGGATTTCTCCAGCATTATGAAGAATAACTGCTCTTTCATAAGCCTTCATGCTTGAAATTTTCTTTCTTGCTAAATACGCACTGCTTAAAGCCTCTTCAATATCATTTTTATTTGCCTTCGGAACATAACCAATTACTTTTTCATCTATAGGACTAAAAACCTCAAAGAACTCTTCAGAAAATCTCCAAACCCCATTTATAAAAAACTTATATTTATTACCTTCTCTTATTTCATCGAGTATAGACATTTCAAGCACCTTTTATTTAATTCTCCTACTCACAACCTCCCTTAGTTCATCGCTACTTTCTATTTTTTCGAGCTCCTCTTTTTTAACAACTGGAATTCCGTTAATGCATTCTTTAAAACTTTTCCTGTAAGAAACAAAAAAAGCCTGAGAGAGTGATATCTTTGATATGCTCTTTATAATATCTACCTCCTTCTTTTCAATTTTTCTGCTTATAAGCTTTGTTATCATAATATCATCTTTTTTCTCATCTTCTTCTTTAACAACAGCACTAAATGGTGCTTTTTTTGTAGGATAAACCTCGAATCCTATACTGTTTAGCTTCGAATAAACACCTTCAAGATTCCTCTTTTCAACCTCAACGTTTTCTGGAACTTTAAAGATATCTATAGGCTTTGCAATTGGTGCATTTAAAAATCTTTCAAGTTTAACCGCATTTTCGAGCGTAGCTTTTGCTTCATTTTTTTCATACATGAGAACTATTCTTCTTGAAACACCTATTCTCTCGGCGATGTCTCCTAAGGATATTCCTCTCTCCCTTCTTATCTTTCTCAGAACCTCACCGTCTATCTCTACATAGTAGCCTCCTCTGTATGCATGAACGAGTGGATATCTTCCAGATGTAGCCTCGTCAAGAGTCTCTGGATTTACTGTGGGTATGCTGTATCTCTCATAGACAACACCATCCTCCAAGTAGTAGTTCTTAGTCCTTATTCCTACCAAAAGGGGGGAGGCGTTTAAGAATCCTGCAAGAAATCTAAGTTCTCTTGCATGCTCTTCGCTAAATGTATCCACGTTTATCAACGTCTTTATTATAAGGAGAAGAGTCTCTCTTCTTGCAAGTATATCAAAACAGCTCCTTATATCACATTTTTCTGAGATTTCAAAGCCGTTCTTTTTGAGTATTTTGTGCACAGCTTGTAGCAACATCTCTTTAGCAAACATGTTACATACATACTGCTTAATTAACGTGGTTAATAAAAGAGATTATGTCGAATATCGAACAAATAATTATTTATATGCATTCTACAAGACGAAAAGATATCATGAAAAAAATGAATATTTCCGTACTTCAGAGATACATTCTTGTTATGTCTCTTGTATTCCTCTTTACAACAATTTTATACATATACGCCTACAAGCAAAGTATTTTTTATTTAGAAAAGGAGATTCAAAATGATTTTTTGATTGTATATAATAGTATTGCAGAGGAGATACGCTCTATATTTTTAAAACAAGAAAGATATATAAATGAACTGTCAAAAGAAATTAAAGAGCTTTTAAATGAAAATAGAACTGATGATGTTAAAATGATAATTGAGTTCGAAGTTCTGAAGAGAAAGCATCTAAAAGGACTTTTTCTTCTTGATAAAAATGGAAATGTTATTGCTGGTAAAGGAGATGTATCGGAAGATTTGAAGAAAAATATATACCTAAATAACTGGATTTTTAGCAACGGTAAGCTATACTACGCAAGCCGTGCTGATGGCTACACGCTCTTAGCAGTTTATTCCGTGGAGATGTTCAACACTCCTCTGATAGAGCATGTGAAAGATGAGATGATGTTTGATATAGCAATATTCATTGACAATGAAACGTTGTTTACAACGGATGAAACGATAAAAAAAGATCTATCTTGCAACAATATTGTTAAAGAAAAACAATATATAAAAAGTCTGTATTGCTTTGATAGATATGCGGTTTTTTTAAGATCAAACATAGAAGAGTCTTATCCGCTTTTAATATATCTAAAGAAGATAGCATTTATCCACATTCTGGTTGTTCTAATAATTCTTCTCGCATTTGGATGTGGACTGTATTTTGATGTAATAAGACCGATAAGAAAAATAAGCAACAATCTTATGCGTGTAAATAGAGGGGAATACACGATATCAAGGATAAAACACCTATTTGACGATGAGATAAGGAATCTCGAGCTTTCGGCAAACCTTCTCTCAAGCTTTATTGAAATAGATAGGACAATGATTACAGAAAAAGATTTAAAAAAGGCTTCTAAGAGGATTATAGAAGTTATATGTGCATTTACAGATTCCGACTACGGATTTATAGAGATATATCCAAAAAGAGATAATCCTTTATTTGTTTTTTATGCTAAGAATAAAGATGCATGTAAAATTAGTTTTGAGCATAAACCTATGATATCAAAATTAAGAAAAATGAAGGAAGATTTTATTGTTATAAAGGAGCCCAAGATACCTGCTGAGCATGTAAAAATAAGAGAAGCTCTTATAATAAAGCTCAAAAATGACACTGGAATCTTGGGCGTGGGAAAGATGCACGGTTGCTATAGCAGCAAGGAAATAGATGCCATGAAGTTTATATCCGTTCAGCTTTCAATTGCTATAGAGAGGTTTTTAAGCAGAATAGAGCTTGAAAAAGCTTATAAAAGAATTTCTGAGCTTGATGCCCTAAAGACTGCAATAATATCGAATATCAGCCATGAGCTCAAGACTCCGATAACGAACATAAAGGGTATTATAGACCTTGCCATAAAGGAGAACGATATTGAAACTATAAGAGAAGATCTAAAAGTTGCTAAGAGGAATGTATTGAGATTATTGAATTTGATAGATGATATCATCTCGTTTGCAAACTTGTTTAGGGGTGTTGTCAAAAAATTTAAGGAGGTGAGCTTGAGAGACTTAGCGGAAGAGGCGGTGAAGGAAAAAGAAAAGTTTGCTAAAGAGAAAAATGTAAAAGTTGTGCTTAAGGTTCTTGATGATGTCTATATAAGAGGTGATAGAGAACTTCTTAAAAGAGCTTTTCTTAATCTTATTGATAACGGAATAAAGTTTAATAGAGAAAACGGCATTCTTGAAATTATCATAAAGAAGGAGAATGGAAATGCAATAATAACATTTAAAGATACTGGAATAGGAATTCCAGAAGATAAAATAGATGATATTTTTGAACCATTTATGCAGCTCGACTATACTGCAAGAAGGAAATATGGCGGAACGGGGATAGGCTTAGCCCTTGTTAAAGCTGTTGTTGACGTTCACAGAGGAAAAGTAAAGGTAAAAAGCAAAGTAGGCGAGGGAACAGAATTTACGCTTGTATTTCCCTATCAGTGAGTTGAAAATGCTTTTCTAATGCTCTCTTCATATGGCTTTTTTAAAACTCCTTTTTCGGTAATAATCCCGTCTATATATTTATTTGGCGTTACATCGAAAGCTGGGTTGATTATATCTGCACCTTCTGCAACAATCCTCTTTCCGTTGAAGAATTTCAGCTCCTCTCTACTTCTAAACTCTATTGGAATCTCATCTCCGCTCTTAATGTTTGTATCTATTGTTGATAGTGGTGCAGCAACGTAAAACTCAACGTTGTGCTCTTTTGATACTATTGCAAGGTTGTATGTTCCTATTTTGTTCGCTGTATCTCCGTTGCTCGCAATTCTGTCAGCACCAACAATAGCTTTTGTTACTCCATATTTTTTCATAATAAATCCGCTTGCACCGTCGGGTATTACATAAACCGGGATTTTGTGATAAACGAGCTCAAAAGAAGTAAGCCTTGCTCCTTGAAGAAGAGGTCTTGTCTCGTCAGCGAAAACTTTTATACTCTTTCCCTCTTTAAATGCCTGAATTATTACACCCAAAGCGGTGCCGTAGTAGCCAGCGGTAGCTAAAACACCAGTGTTGCAGTGCGTAATTATGACATCACCATCTTCTATAAGCTTAGCACCTTCTAAGGCAATTTTTTTGTCAACTTCCCTATTCTCCTCATAAACCTTGCTTGCTTCTTCAATTGCAGCTTTTGCCGGATTTCTCGATTTTTTAGCCCTCTCCAAGACTCTATCTATTGCCCAAAAAAGATTAACTGCAGTGGGTCTTGTTGACTTGAGAATGTTTCCTGCTTTTTCAAGCTCCTTCAATACTTCACTGCTGTCTTTTTCAATATTCTTTTTTGCCACAAGGGCTAAGCCGAATGCAGCTGCCACACCTAAGGCTGGTGCGCCTCTTATGCTCAAATTTTTTATTGCTTTAGCTAAGCATTCTATATCATAGCACCTTAAATATTCAAGAGCCTCAGGAAGCTTAGTTTGATCAATAAGTTCTATATAATCTTCTTTTAATTCAATAACCTTCATAACTTTCACCTTTTAAAAACGGTCCATATACTAAATATAAAAAAATAAAAGAAGTTATTCAAATGCCGGACAGCTCCTAACTATAAATACGTTTGTCTCTGCGTGTGCTACCACGGCTAAGGATACATGCCCCATTAGCAGCCTCTGAAGCTTGCTTAAACCACGGGAACCTAAGAGCACTAAGTCGTAGTTCTTGGATTCTTCTATTATAGTATCTCTCACGCTTCCCACTTTTATAAGCTTTTCAGCAGAAATTCCATATTCTTCTGCAATTTTTACACCATTTTCAACGTTTTTCTCAGCTATTTCTTTAAGCTCTTCTTCTCTTGCAACAGACATTACTGTAAGCTTTGCGTTTAAATTCTTTGCTACATACGCACCTATTTTAACAGCACACTCTGCAAGCTTTGATCCGTCTGTGCATACGAGAATGTTCTTTATATCTGTTTTCTTCTTGACTATAAGAACTGGAATTTTGGAATATTCTGCAACCTTACCGGAGACGCTTCCCAATATTGCACGCTGTATTCCAGTAGCACCCGAGGTTCCTACTACTGCGAAGTCGTAATTTCCTTCATCTATCTCATTTAATATCTCCCTTGCAGGATCCCCAACAACGGACTTCGTTTCTACTTTTATACCTTCTAACGCCTTTTTTACCTTTTCAAAGACCTTTTCAGCAACCCATTCTACACCGAACATCTTGGCAATCGTTTCCCCACTTGGACCAGCTGGAATGTTGAGAAGTGAATAGTATCTCTTTGGAACTTCCGGCGCAACATACATCGCTGTCACTTCACCGTTCAACGCCTTTATAACTTGTCTTGAGACTACGAGAAGATTATCAAGGTGTTCAGCAGGAAATACCCCAAGAAGGAATTTTGTTTTCATTTTTCTACCACCTCATATTATTCCATCGCTTTCATAGCCTCTGATGCTGTGGCTAAGAGTTCCTCTGGGAATCCTACTACACTGAATACTATGACAAATGTAACAATCCACATTATTGCTAAGCTCAGTATGAAGATCCCTATTCCGTATTTTATGAAATCTGTGGAGCTGAGTATTCTCTCTCCCGTATCTGGATATCTACCCAGTGCGTAAACAATGACGTTGTTTGGTGTTCCTATTACAAGCACGTGAGCAAAGCTTGTTGCAAATGCTGTTGCCAATCCTACAGCCCAAGGTTCTGCTGGATTTCCGCTTAGTATTCCCATTGGGAGTGTTATTGGACCGAGAAGTGCTGTTGTTGCCGCATCACTCATGAAGTTTGTTATTGTTGCACTTAAAAGGCTTGCAAATACCCATAATGCCAAGCCCTTTGGCTCAACGAACGTTGATATGAAGTTCATGAACCCCTGTGCGATCCAGAGGGCAGCACCGGTCTCTTTCATGAAAGCACCCAAGCCGAGTGCTCCTACGTAGACGAACCATGCATCCCATGCAATTCCCTTGAGCATTTTCTCCCAGTTGACTATTCGTAGGAAAACTGGTGCAAGCATTGCGAAGAGCGAAGCAGCTCCTAAACCACCTAATTCAAAGTGCTCACCGAATATCCAAAGGGCAAGCGTTATTGTAAGTATGGCTGCGACAAGCTTTTCCTCCCTTGTCATTGGTCCTCTCTTCTTTATTTCCTCTTTTATAGCTTCTATACCGGGAGTCAAATCTTTAACTCTTGGCTTGAATATCGTCATCGCATAGAGTGCTACTGCCAATCCCAAGACTGGAACCATGGGTAAGCCATAAACCATCCATTGTCCAAAGCTCATCGGAACACCATACTCTTCGAAATACTGAAGCATTATAGCGTTTCTTGCACCAGCGGCTGGAGAACCGGGTCCACCAACGTTCATTGCCCATGTGAGCGTTAAAAGGAGCATCTTAGCCAGAACTGGATCGTGCTGAACCTTACCTCCTCTGCTTGCAGCTTTTACCGCACCGTAGTAAATGCTTGCCATAACTGGGGCTAAGAACGCTGCCAACGCGTGTGCAGATATGAAAGCTCCTACGATGGGCATTATTATTGCAATTGCAAATATTGGACCTCTAAATCCGTGTGCCCATCCCAATATAGAAGCCGCTATCCTGCTGTGCAAGCCAACCTCCGTAACGATGTATCCAAGAGCCAAGACACCGAGTATGAAGAATACTGCATCTCCCATGAAGTTCTTTGCTATATCGCTTGCACTTGGTCCGTCGAGCCTGAATATATATCCTATAAGCGGTATAAGCATTGCAGCTGCTCCTATGGGCACAGCCTCCGTTGCAAAGAAGAGTATCGCCATTACTACGAGTGCAACTACCACCTTGGCTTTGAACGCTGCCTCTTTAGATATTACTTTTATCCACTCTTCACTCTGTGCTATCTTCTCTCTCCACTCCTTCTTTGAGAATATCTTTTCCTCTATTATTTTTATTTTCTCTTCTTTGTTGTTTGCCTTGGATAATAGTTCATCGAGCTTCTTTTGATCTTCCTCTGATAGCTTTATTTTCCCTGCCTGATATAAGTATAGAAAATCCTCCGGCTTGCCGACGATATTCTTCTCTACAAACATCTTTTCCGCATAGCCGTTATCCTTCACAACATTATACAAGCTCTGAGGCGTTGGAGCAGCAACAATTGCAATAAAAAGCAAAAAACCAAGAGCTGTCCATAACTTTTTGTGTGCAAGCAATCCCTTATGTTCAATCGCATGCTCCTCTTCTACCATCTACTCACCCCATTTTTAATTTCTTGACAATTAATAATTACAAAACCACAAACTCTTTCATAAACAAGATAACTATTTAAAATTTATTTGAAGTAGATGTTTAGAGAGGGTTATGAGCTATGAAAAAAAAGGAGCTTGAGATGATACTGGAGAAATGCAGAGGATATATTGAACCTAAGGTGGAGCTTGAGCAGTATGTAACACCGAGCAATATAGCTGCTGAAGTTATCTACTTAGCCTATATGAAGGGTGATATAGAAGGTCTCAAAGTAGCGGATTTTGGATGCGGAACAGCGAAGCTGAGCATTGGCATTGCATTTTTTAATCCAGAGCTTGTTGTAGGATTAGAAATTGATAAGCATGCACTCAGCGTTGCAAAAGAGAACTACTCAATGTTTAAGAGAGAACATGAGATGAGCGAAATATACTTCCTTTTATCAGATGTTAGGAAGCCGTGTATAAAAAAAGTAGATACCGTTGTTCAGAATCCGCCCTTTGGCGTTCACAACAGAGGTTTGGATATTGTTTTTCTTAAAAGAGCCTTGGAAGTGGCTGATGTTGTATATTCAATTCACAAACTTGAAACAAAAGAATATATTTTTAGATATGTTAATAAAAATAAATTGGGATATATAACAGACTATATGGAGAGGACAATAGCACTGCCAAGAATGTATAAATTTCACAGAAAAGAGAGAAAAAATGTCAGGATCATCATTCTAAGGATAGAAAAGAGGTGATAACAATGAAAAAAGTTGTTTTTATAGGGGAAGAAATAGCAAATCTTGAAGAATTTTTACCGGGCAAAAACACGTATGAAGACAACGGAAAAATTTATGCAAGCACTATAGGGACAATTTCAATTGATATGAAAGAAAGAAAGATAAATGTTATTCCCAAGAACGATATACCCGAAATTAAGGAAAACGACATTGTGATTGGCGTTGTTGAGGAGGTTAAGGAAAAGTTTATAATAGTAAATATACTGAAGAAGAAGGGAGCAAAAAGAAGTTTTCCAAAAAAGATTACCGGATTGCTACACATATCAAAAATAAAAAATGGTTTCGTAAGCGACATTGCAATGGAATTCAACTTGGGAGATATAATTTTGGCTAAGGTTGTTAATTCTAAGAGAACACCGGTGCTCCTCTCTACGATGGAGGATGATTTTGGTGTTATAAAGGCTTTTTGCTATGCATGCAACACACCTTTAACTCTCAACGAAAACAAGCTTAAGTGCGAGAGATGCGGAAGGGTGGAGGTTAGAAAGATATCCAAGAATTATGGGAAAGGAATAAACTGGTAGATGGTGGTGATATGGAGATAAAAGTATTAAGGGAGAGAATCGATGAAATAGAATTTGAAATAAAGGGGGAAGACCATACCCTCTGCAATCCTCTAAGAAAGGTTTTGGACAAAAACGAAAAAGTTGAGTTCGCAACTTATAGAATAGAGCATCCTCTGCTAAGCAGTCCAGTCTTCTATGTTAAAATAAAGACAAGGAAGAAGGAGCCAAAGCTCAGCAGCATAGTTAAGAATAAGGATGATTTGGAGAAACTAAAGGAATATGGGATAGAAAGTGTCTATGAACTTGCAAATGCAAATCCGGATGATATCACCGATATCGAGAAAATAGGAGAATATATAAAGAAGGCAAAGAAGTATGAAAGTGAGGTGAGGAAGGTAATAAGAGAGTCTCTTAAAGATTTTCAGAAGATATTTGAAGAGATAAAAAATGAATTTAAAAAGCAAGTTAAACATTGAAAGTATTCTTTATTTTTCTCCACTTGGGGACAGCTTTGTAAACTTTATATATTCCTTAGCTCTATCAAAGGTTATAGAAAAGCCCGTGAGCAAGAGGGTAAGCAACGAGACCCTCTATCAAGCCTTCAACACTACTCCTTTAAAGGAGTTAAAAATAAGAGGCAAGCACAAAATAGCAGATTTTGTAGAATCATTTATATTTTATGCATGGCACAAAAAATTCATCTCTATACATGAATGCGTAGATGTGCTGGAAAAAAACTTAATAAAAGAAAAACTTAAAGAAAGTTCAATAAGGGCTTTTACAGAGCTAATTAATGTTATAATTGAGAGAATACTAAAGGAAGGTTGTATAAATGAAAGCTAAGAGAAAAATTGGTAGAGTTACGATAGGGCTTTACAACACTTACGATAGGAGCAGGATTCACGATATACATATAAGAACAATTGCAAGAGCTTCTCCAATATGCTATGCATTTGATATGAACTTGGCACTCTTCGGATTTCCATTTAAGGATAAGCAGAGTAGCATTGTAGAGGAGCTGTCAAGCTCAACAACGATTTCTGATGGAGTTTATATAAAAAAGCTTTACGATGAAGGAAGGTTGCTATTTTTTGATTTCGTAGAAAGGGGATTTCCGCCTCAGCTTGGAATTATTGTTGCAACAACATCAAAACCAGATGAAAAGAAATCTATAAAATTTTCAGAGCTTGTAGATATTTGTCTTGGCGGAAAAAGCATTGCACTTATTATAGGACTTGGGAGGAAAGGTTTGCCAAGCAATGTAAAGCAGATAGCAGACTATCATCTCGATATAACGTCAAAGAGAATCTCTCTCGAAACATGCACGGCTATAGGTGCGATTCCTGCAATGCTTTATACAGCACTCTTCATGCAAAAATAGTTAATGATGTCATGTATAAGCTTTTCTTGGGGAATTTGGGGCCATAGGGTAGCTTGGTGATCCTTCGGGCTTTGGGAGCCCGAGACCCCGGTTCAAATCCGGGTGGCCCCATTGAACCCTATTACTAATACAGTCATATTTTTCGAAAAAGATATAACGGAAGTAGTAGAGGAGCTTAAAAGGAATGAAGAGCTTAGAGGAGTCGTTAGAGTTGCAGAAGTCCCTTCTGCAGACGAAATATACAGCTTCCTCAGCAAATTTAGCGGAGATCAGTTCATAAAGCTTTTATCAGTTATAAACAGGTTTATTAAGAGGAACTCGATAAAGCTCCTCGATACTACCGATATAAATCTGTTCAGAGAGCAAAAATATAAATGGGGCTATGCTTTAGGCAAGGGGTTCTATAGGGGCTACAAGCTCGCTTTAGTCGTAGAATATTCTCCTTTAAAGCCCATAGGGATTTATTTGCACGAAGGCTCACCGAACGACTCAAAACTCTTCCTTAAAATCATTGAAGACCTTAAGAGAAGGAGAGTTTTGAGAAAAAGTGATAAAATAGATATAGATTTCTGTGCTCAGAAAAACTACTGGAAAAGCATTATACACTATAAAGTCTTGCCTTTCCTAAGAGAAATCTTAACGTTAAAAGGATTAAGGAAAGATTTACTTATCCCTTTAAAGCCCTTAAGGATAAAGAGGTAAAGAGATTTTATGATAGACTCTTTTCCTCTTTCAAGAGCTTTTTGTGCTCTTGGGAGAATTTAAAGCTGTCAGAAGCGTTGTCGAAGATTTATTCAAGGTTCTCAAAGTCCTTAAAGAGTCTGCACAGATATTCTAAACGTTCTGTTACAAAGTTCACAGCTATGCTAAGCTTTTATTAGAAATGCTCATATCTATGGGATTTAATAAAAAAGAGAAGCTCCAAGCCCTTGCTGAGTCATGACTCTGCAGGGGGTTATTTCCCTTTATCTCAAGATTTTTTGGATCATACGAGGAGAGCATTCTTATACCCTCTACAACCCTTATTCCAGAGAAGAAGAGCAGTTTGTAAAGGACTCTGTATTTCTCCTCGGAAATCCTCTTATAGTTCTTCAAAATTTCATCCAAGCTCGGAACATACATATCTATACCAGTTTTTGGTATTTTTAGAACTTCCCTGTATATAGCAACTGAAATTTCATCGAGTATCTTTAAAGCTCTCCTTTTAAGTATTTATCAAGATAGTTTATCATGCACCTTGCATGTCTCTTGCAGCTTCTACTTTTCATCCACACTATAAAGCCTTCCCTGTGCATGTCGTAGTTGATTGGCTCTACATCCATCAACAGATACTTCAAGCTTATAAAGTCACTCCTATACTAGTGTATGAACTCGTTGATAACTCTGTCCCGATGCAGAAAGCCTCCTAAGCTGCAGGTCGCGGGTTCAAATCCCGGCGAGCCCGCTATTTTTTCTGAAATTTTGCCTTTTTCAGAAGTCGTTGGTAACTCGTTGGTAACCTTGCCGATATACTTCCAAACATGTTTACCGTTTTCATGCCTAACTTCGTAAAGATACACCTTGCTCCTTAACCTACTTCCTAACCAAATCATGAATAAGCTTTGTATAGTGATAAATTTTCTCATAAAGCTTTTTGAATGTTAACAAAAAGATTTATTTTGTGAACGATTTAAAAGAAATAGTATTGCTCTTAAGAAAAATCCTTGATGTGCTCGAAAGAATTGAAAAGAAGATCAGTAAAAATGATAAAAAGGAAGAGATAAGTATAAATCCTCTTATTTTATTGGAGCTTCCAGATAACCTTAGAGAAACTATTATGGCTCTTATAAAGCTCAAAAAAGCGACCGCAAGTGATGTGGCAAAAATTACCGGGAGGGGTAGGGCTATCGAAAGTCACTACCTAAACACTCTCGTAAAGATGGGGTATGTGAGGAAGAGGAGGGAGGGAAGGAGGGTAATATATGAAGTTCTTGAGAAGTGATGTCACAGCATTCATTCTCCTATTCTCGTATGGTTGTTTTTTGCTATCCTTTCCAAATTTTGGTCCGATTTCTCTCAAAATTATTGAAGCAAATGAAATAAATCCTTATGCTTTTTTTTCGCTGTTCTACATTTTTCATATAGCCGGAATAATATTCTCTGCTGTATTGCTTGATGGAATAAAAGAAAGAATAAAATTAATAAAAATTATCGTTATGCTTCTTATCTTATCATCTTTCCTCATTTTAAAAGTTTACTATATAATCTCCCTAATAGGGTTCCTTATGGGCGTAGTCGTTGTGAGCATGGGAAGTTTTTTAGCAAGGTTCGTAGAGCCTTGGAAGAGAGGAAAGATTTTCGCCCTCGCAGCTTCTTTGGCAAATATATATCTCTACTGCTTCTTTATCCGTGGATCTTTCGAAAGCATTAAGCTCCTAATTTCACTGTCGCTGGCACCCTTTTTTCTTATATTCCTTTTATCAAATGTAAGCTTTGAGATAAAGGCTTCCCGGATAAATAGAAATTTCGCTTATTTTTCAATTCCAGTTTTTGTCTTCTATCTGCTTGGAGGAATTATGTATGGTGCCATGGAACCTGTTTTTAGGAGAGAAGGTATAAGCGTTCACGTCCTATTCTATGCCGCTGCTATTGTTCTTGCCGGATATTTATACGATGCTATAGGAAGAAGAATAGTTTCTATTTTCGGCTTGCTGACTCTATCGCTCTCTTTTCTTATGTTTCCAGAGAATCTCTCCCTCTCTGCATACCTAATTCAGCTCTCCTATGCATTTATAGATGTATTTGCAATGTTGATATGGGCTGACATAAGCAACTTTGGAAGCGAGGCAAGACAATACGGCATTGGAATGCTCTTTATAACCCTACCTATATTCTTGGGCTTTACAATTACGCAGTTCTTTACTTTTCAAATAAATACCATACTTGCCGTTTCTCTTTTAATAATTTCTGCATTTTTAATAGGAACAACAAAAGAACCTTTAATATCACCTAAGGATTATATAAGATGGATAAGCAGAAGATGAGGTGTTCAAATGATAGTAGGCTTGCACTCGTTTAAGGGCGGTAGTGGCAAAACGTTTATAGCATTAAACCTTGGTCATCTAATTTCAAGCAAGAAGAAGGTTTGCTTAATCGAGATGGATCTCAGAGCACCAAGCTTCCATACGTTTTTTAAGTGCAAAAGATACATAAACGATCTCCTCAGAAAAAAAGATGATGTCAGAAAATACTTGGTGGAGGTTAAAAGAAATCTGTTCATAATTCCTGCTTCTCCAATGTTAAGGGATATAAGAGGAGATATTATAAGAAGGGATTCCGAAAGTATAAGAATACTGAAGAGACTTGTGGATATCGTTTCGGAGATTAAATCCCTCGGCTTCGATTATGTATTCATAGATAACCCTCCGGGACTGAGCTATACGAGCATAAATTCGATGATAGTAAGCGATGTTATTATCCTTGTTTCAAGACCAGAGAAGGCAGAGATCAAGGGGCTTGAGCTTCTTCTTGAGATATCTGAAAATGTCGAAAAACCCAAGTATATAGTTTTAAATAGGGTTGCTAAAGATATCAGCATAAATTTGCCTGTTGTTGCAAAAATACCGTGTAGCTGCGATGTTAACATGGATTATCCGTTTTTTGTTGAGCTAAACAAAGATCATAAAGTAACAAAGGCTCTGAAGGAGCTTTCAGAGTTCATATTAAAGTTAAATTTAACCTCCTTGTAGAATACAGCATATAAACAATGAAATTTGCTCATATATTTGCGAGCTGAGCTATATACAATCTTTTCCAATAAATGAACATGAAATTTTTAATTACTAAAAAATAACTAAGATTTTTCTTTAAATTATTAGAAAAACAGCAAATCTTTCTTAAACAGTAGCTAAAATTAGCTGAGCCGCTTTATCCTTTTTTAAAATTTTAAGCTTAAGTTGTTCTTTTCAATTTTTCAGCAAAGCTGTAGAATTTTTTTCACATTTTTAACAATATAATTTGAAAACATCTGTTATTTATCAGTATATACAAAAATCTAATGTCCTTTTATTGGAAAAACTAATTATCAAAATAAAAACTAAAATAAAGGAAAAACACTCTTGATAAATTATTGCCGCCTTTAAGGGGGTTATATGAAATAGAAAACGGAAAGGAGAAAATAACATATAAACCGACGGTTAAAAAGCCGGTCAAGGAATACTTAAAGGAACAGAAGAGGTTTAAACATCTCTCAAAGGAAATCATTGACAGAATTCAGGAAAACATTGACAGAAGGTGGAAAGAGATTTTTGGTGAAGGGTTTGTTGAGAAATCATGATTATGACATGACAATTAACAATCTTAATTTTCAAATAACTATAAAGCTACTCTTTAACTTTTCATTAATAGTAGAGATTAGGGAAAAACAAAAAGAAGGAAAACATTCCCTTATTTTATATGTTTGGTTATGACACAACCATGATTTCTCAACAAACCCTTTGGTGAATAATTTTTTTATTTATGTTTTTCTAATATTATTAACTATGCTAAAAAGGTTTAGAATTGAAAATTTTAGAGGGATAAAAAAGGGGGAGCTAAAGGATCTAAAGAAGATAAATATCCTTGTAGGAAAAAACAATTCTGGGAAATCTACAGTTCTTGAGGCTATTCATTTATGTTCTGCTTTTCTTCATGAAAAAGATGTTTTTGGTAGGGATATTTTTAGATACATTCTAACAAGGAGAACGAAAAGAGGTGGAGAATACTACCCTTCACTCTGGTATAGATATGATATAAATTCGCAAATTACTTTTACGATAAATGATTATATTAGCTTTAAACTCGAATATCCAGATATATTAAGACTTATCTTTACAGATATGGATAATTACGATCATATAGTATCCATAAATTTAAGTAAAAGAGAAAATTATTTATACGAAGTTTTTTATGATATAAATAAATTAAAAGAGCATAAGTATGATATTAAATCGTTTTTAACAAAATTTTTAAATGATCTTACAAAAGATAGAGTGTTTATTTTGGACGGTGATCTCGAAGAAGTTTTAGAACAATTACAAAGCATCTATATTGATGACGATGCTATAAGAAATTTTCATTCAATAGAAAAAAATCTTTGGGGAAGAATGCTCCCAAAAAGAATAGATAAAAAGCTGAAAGATATTTTAAACAGTATATACGACGACAACATTGAAGGATTTACGTATGCACCTTTTGATGGAGAAAATGCGTTAGTTTTTCTTTATGAAGACAAATCAATAAGAGTAGATGAAATGGGAGATGGAATCAAATATGCGTTAGTTCTTCTTGGACTTATACTTTCAGAAGATATTCCAATTGTGCTTTTAGAAGAACCAGAAAACCACCAACACCCAGGAGTATTCAACGATCTTGCAAAGAATCTTGTAGATGTTGTAAAAGAGAAAGATATCCAAATATTTATTACTACCCACAGTATAGAGCTTATAGATGCCTTTGTAGAAGCTGTAAAAAATAAAAAAGTTAGAAAAGTTAGCATGAACATCTATCACCTCAGTCTTAACAAAGATGGTATTCTTCAAGTAAGAAAAATGAAAAAGCCTGATGTTGAGGTTCTAAGGGACTTAGGGATAGATATAAGGATGCTTGATAACTATGCCTGAGAGGATAATATTCCTCGTTGAAGGGGATACTGATGATGCTTTTTTTAATGAACTTTTTAGAAAGCTTGAGATTAAAGAGTCTTTTGAGATAAAATCTGTTGGTGGAAAACCAAATTTTGGTAAGCATATTTCTACATTAATAGCTATAGAAAGGAGAAAACTTTTTGTTGCAACAGATATTGACAAGAGAGAACCAAAGGATGTCATTAATAGCATCAAAAATTCTATAAAAAGAACAACAAGAGCAAATATAAAGATTGAAGGAAATAAGATAGTTTGTAAGAAATCTAAAATTTATGTGATTCCATTAGGCTTAAAGAACTACAGCATGCTTAAAAAGTTTGGAATAGAAAAGCATTCCTTAGAGGATTATGTTCTGAAAATTCTTTTTGAAGACGATGATATAATTAAAAAACTTTCTAAATCTAAAATTAAAAATAAAAATGATCTTATAAATTGCTTAAAAATTGCAAAATCTTCTTTGGAGAAAAATTGCAGGAAAATTGATAGTAGTAAATCTTTACTCGACCTTGTGATGGTTATAATGGATTTTCGTGCAAGTCCAGCGACTTTTATAAGAGAATGTGTTAAAAACTGTAAAATTGATTTAATTAAAGAAATTTTTAAATCATTAAAAATAAAAGGATGATGTATGAAATACTACTCAAAAGTAGTAGACCTCACTGTGTTGTATGGTTAGGGAGTCAACTGATAGATGATGTCGAAAAAATAATTTGAAGTTATAGATTATTTGACCTCCTCCCCGCCCTAAAGGGCTTATGGGAAGGTTTGTGCTTCTAAGGACTTTCCTGACTACATCGGCTCTCTACCTCAGCCCTTAGAAGCACAGCTTGGCAAAGACCCCCTTAAACCCTCGTTCTCTGCAAGGAGAAGAGGGTTATCTATTTATAACTACCAAACAACCGCTATATAAATGTTTCACTTGCCACTACTCCACCCACCTCCACTAATTCATCCCCACTTTGAAAAACGGAGATTGCTTAGCGACATTTTGTAAAAAAAGTGTTATGTTTTTAACAAACAATTCTACGCTCTCAAGGGGTCTATGTGCAAATAAGCTTAGAAAATTTGGAATTAATACTATGAAAAAATAATGTAAGCTAAACTTTAAAATTTTCTAATTTTATTATAGTTTTATTGTTGAACACCGAAACGCTTTTATATATCCTGAACTACAGATAATAATGGAATGGAGGTTTAAACTATGGCGTGTCTGTTGAGAATTGCGGCTCTGTTCTTATTAATATCATTGCTGATGGGTTGCTCCCAAGGAGAGAAAGAAGTGGGTGAAAAAGGTGCAAAGGAGTTTTCTACACCAAAAATCGGGTCAAAAGATTATTCTCTACAAAAACCTGAGGGATACTATGAAATAGTTGATAAAGTTCATGGTATAAAATTCTATCTACCAGAGGGATGGATATACAGAGTAGACGAAGGTGTTGCATCGTTCTATGAACCTTCATATTCTAAAGGTATTATAATTATACCTTTATCAGATGCCACCAAAGGTGTTGAAGAAATATTAAAACATTTTAATAAAAAAACAGCCTATGTAAAGGGTGATAAAAAGAGCATCTCTGTATCATTTGAGGCTGATCTTTCTTCAGTGGTTTCCCTTACAATGCCGGGTAGAGCTGGTGAACTTATTGAGCTCAGAAGTCCCAAAGAGGTTAGGGTAGTTTTATCTGCCTTCAAGGATAAAAAAGCTGGTGTTGCATACGTATTCTTTTTCGATGGGAGCAAAATTCCAGAGGAGCTCAAAACTATTGCAAAGAGTTTGAGGTTTATTAAGGAGAGGGAGGAGCTTTCAGAAGTAGATGTTGGAAACTTTGCCACTGCAAAGCTTCCAAAGGGATATACAGCTGAAGGAAGGAGTGTTCAATCACGCAGCTGTCCCGGCTACTATTCTGGAATTTATGGGAAAATAAAAGGAGAGCGTGGTGGAAGCTACGAGATTATATATGCTGAATACAGCTATGCATTTTATACGAGCCTTGATCTTGGATATCCATGGCTTGAGGAATATTTCAAGCAGCAAAGAGGGTGTCTCTACGAATACATAGATTTAGAATCCTTCCAGACCGTTGTTGGAAAAGGAAACATTGATATGTGCTATAAGAGCATAGAAGAATATACAGAAAGCTTAATATCCCTCTTTAAGGAGAAGTATCCGGATATACATGTAAAAAGTCTTGATATCGTTTTCAAAAATGTCAACGTTCCAGAGAATCTGAATTCCAAGCTTTATATTCTCACATCGGATACAAATCCTATGTTTATAGCTTACGTCGTTGTTCAGGGTCTTGAGATGGAAAGCAGCATGCCCACACCATATGGATCGCTTGGAATGAAAATGATCGGCGGCAACGTGCTGATAAATACAATAGATGCGAAATCACCGGAAGAATTTTCCGTATTTATGAACGTAAAGGACACCATTAAGCTTAAAGACGAATGGCTCGAGAGAAACATGAAAGCTGCAAGAGAATGCTACGAATACTATATGAGAGAGGCAAGGAGGGAGATACAGCACAGCAGAGAGATAACAAACATGATAACTGAGACTATGAGAGAAATATCTGCTATGCACTGGGATTCTTGGGAGAAGGAGAGAGAGTTTCAGGAAAGAATGGCAGAATCCGTGACGAGGATACTGAGCGACTACACCGCTCTGAGGGATCCAGAAACAAATGAGATTTACGAGGTTGAGAGCTTTGCCCAGAGATACTGGATAAACGACGAAGGGCATATTCTCGGCACGGACTGGGATGTTTCTGAGAGCGATCTCTTAGCCGAGGGATGGAGACCTCTCGAAGAGAATCCAGCTGGATTTGTCAGAGATATGTGGGGGTGACTTTTATTATTTTTTAATGATTTTTAAATTTTAAAATATGAATAGTTTTATTGTTAATCACCAAAACACTTTTATATATCAAATTATCAAAATTTAATTATATCATGGTATAAGGCTGAACCTCAAAGACTGCAGAAGAAGGATGTGAGCAGCTTTGCCTGCTGCTTGCTCCTTCTTCTGCAGGTTTTGGAGGTTTGGCTGTGGGATCTGAATCAGGGAGTGGAGAAGGGAATAAAAATAAAAATAATAAAGATAATGAAAATAAAAAAGATAATAAAAACGCAAAAATAATGAAAATAATAATATTGCTGATAGTGCTCTCAATAGCTTCAGCGGTTCTTATGATATTTAATAAACATGCGTTATCCATGGCTCTCTTTTTCTCAGCAATATTTCTTTTAGTCCTATACATAATGGATGCCATGACAAAAAAAGCGAGAGAAGATTTTATTAAAAATAAGAATATTGTAGAGGAGCTTAAGAGCATTTCCGAAAAGCTTGATAAAAAGGTGGATGAAGATACTATAAGAAGACTTAATTTAATTCTCCTCTACTTGGAGGATTCCTTAGATACCTTCAGCAAGAGGGAGATAAGAAGGGCTTTAGCCTTTTCCATAACAATGTTCTATTTTACCGTAATTTCTTTAGCTATTTTTGGAAACGTCCCTGATACCGTTGTATCAAACGTTTCGCTCGTATTTCTCGTTGTGATTGCATTTTACTTCGGCTCTCGTGCCGTTGAGGATGGAATAAAACTTTATAAAGCGTTGAGGGGTGGTGGGAGATGAGGATTTTGATAATTGCTTTAGCGTTTTTAATCGCAGTGCTTAATGTTGGTTTTGGAGCAACACAAATAAGTAACTGTTCTGTTATAGATACCCCCGGTGTATACCACCTAACTCAGGACATTGTAGGAAGCGGTGCGGATGTCTGTATAAAAATCTCTGCAAGCAATGTTACGCTTGATGGAAGAGGTTATAAGATAAACGGGACAGGAAGAATAGCTATACAGATATACAACGGCAGTATCAGGCTCTCAAACGTGACGATAAGGAACGTTAGCATAGAAGGTTGGGGTAAAGGTATAGAGCTTAAAAACGCTGATAACTGCAGTGTTTATAATGTTGGAATAGCAAAAATAAGCTACTATGCTGTATATCTTTACGGTTCTGGAAATGTTCTCTACGGAATAAATGCAGTAGATGGCAGAACTGTATATATAGGATCAAACTATGATGCAAACAACATAATAAGAAATTCTGTATTTGTGAATACAAGAGTTCTATCTTATAGTAAAAATACTGTTTTTAGTAACATAACCATAAAGAATTTTGCGGGAACATATTATACATATGCAATGGAAATAAGAGGCTCGAACACGACAATAAAGAACTGCAGTATAACAAACAACTCTGGCTCTGGAATATCTCTTGCTGCAGAAAATTCAACGATAGAAAGTTGCAATATCAGCTACAACGGTGGAGATGGTGTAAAAATTGGAGATAGCAATAAGATTATAAACAGCACAATAAGCTACAACAAAGGTTACGGAATTATTCTCTCTGGATCAAAAAACACTCTTAAAGGGAACAAAATCTTTAAGAATAAGTATAATTTTTATGCAACGTGCTACTATTATGGCGGCTTTTCTGATCCTATAATAAAATGTAGAAATGATGTAGATACAAGTAACAGTGTGGATGGAAAGCCCATCTATTATTTAATAGGAGTAGAAAACTATTCCGTGCCAAGAGATGCTGGTGTTGTTTACTGCATAAGCTGCAACAACGTAACTATAAAGGATGTTTATTTGAAAAACAACTACTATGGCTTGGTTCTTATAAATACGACAAATTCTATAATAAATAATGTTACTGCTGCTGAAAATGTATACGGACTGTTTATTGATTACTCGTTCAACAATACAATAAAGAATTCAAACTTTTCATTTAACGATGAAAATGGAATCTTGTTTGGCGGGGAAAGGAAATATACGGGCAACTTCTTTGATTATGCAAGCAGAGGCAACGTTATAGATAATGTTGTTGTCAAAGGGAACGGAAAAAATGGAATACGTTTCACATTTCAAGGAGACAACATAATAAGGAACGCTGCCGTATTATGGAATTCAAGAAAAGGAGTCTATTCCGGAATAGATATTGAAGGTTCGGAAAACGTTACTGTTGAAGACAGCTACATATGCGGAAATCCATACGGTATTAAGATCCGCAGACATCACCGTTTCTATTTTATAGAATCATTCAACATCACGATAAGGCACAGCAGGATATGCAACAGCTCCTACTACGGTATATATTTTGATCATTCATACAATAACTCAGTATATGAGAACGAGATTATTTACAATAAAAGAGGTGTTTATACTCAAAGCGAAAATAAAATCTACAGCAACACTATAAACTTCAGCAACGTGCATGGAATAGAGATTTCCGGAAGCATGAATAACATATCATACAACAAGCTCTACGGAAACGGTCTTGGTTTTTACTTCTACGGTTTGCCTATGAATCCCACATCCCTATACAACATCATGCAAAATAATATTGTTGACGGAGATATCTACTATCACTTATTTAACGAAAACGGAACTGTTTTAAGAAATATTGTTTTAGAGTCGGCAGATAAAGTTAGCAACGCTGGAAAGATAACCATAGTAAACTCAACAAATGTTGTCTTAGAAAATATAACTGTAGCAAATACTACGGAGCAATACTCTGATTCATATGCTGAAGCTGGTATTTATTTATATGAAACGAATGCATCTAAAATAATAAATGTCACGCTGTTCTCTAATGATATAGGCATCTATTTATACAGATCATACAACAATATTGTTAGCAATTCGCACATATACAGCAACAAAAAGTTCGGAATATATGCTGAAAAATCCAAAAATATATCTATAATATACAGCAATATAAGCTCAAGCGGTAGCGGAATCTTGTTTAGATATTCAGACAACAACACGGTAGCAGAAAACAGTATGAGCAGCAATCGTGCTTGCATATCCCTATATTATTCAAATAAAAACAGAATTTCCAACAACTTCATGGAATCAAGCGATTATGGAGCTTCTCTCACGTATTCAAACAACAACACTCTTATAAACAACAGGATAATTTCCTTTAAAGGCGGAACTTATATTAAAAGCGGAATTCGCATTATCAGAAGCAACTACAACGCTTTAATCGGAAACGCTCTTGCATTTAACACATATGGAATTTATTTAAGCACTTCGAAGGGGAACGTGATAGCAAACAACACTCTTGAATCTAACGGTTATGGAATTTATATTCATTTTTCTAATGATAACATGTTGGTCAACAACACTCTAACAAAAAACAACTACGGAATTTATATTTACCGCTCAAGCACCAACGTTTTAAGAAGCAATTTAATGGCTGACAACTACAGCTTCTACGTTGAAGGTGGAGAAAAGGTATCAAATTATATTAACGATGTAGATGAAAGCAATAAAATTTATGGAAATCCTATATACTATTTGATAAACAGAAGCAACGTTGAAGTTCCCAAGGATGCTGGATGTGTTATACTTATAAACTCTAAAAACATAACCGTTAGGGATGTAAAAATTTCGAATAGTGGAATAGGCATACTCTTAGTTTCTACAAACGAAACAGAAATCTCAAATATAACGCTTATAAACAACAGTATTGGTTTAAAAATATTGATGTCTTCAAATAACAAAATTTTAAACAACTACATAGCAGAGAATAGTTTCTATGGAATCTACATGTATTATTCCAATTATAATAGAATAGAGAACAACACCCTTCTTAAAAACAACTTTATATGTGTTATCTGCGGAGGTTCTGTAATAATTAAATCAAACTACAACACCATAACCAAAAATACGATTGCTGAGTCTGGATGCACGGGCTTATACGTAAGCTCCTCAAATGCAAACTTAATATATCTAAACAACATCTTTAACACAACATGCTCATTCTGCGGTGCATACTGCAGAGGAAATGGTTACTCCGTAGGATCTGTGAACACTTGGCACTCTCCAACCATTCTGAAATATGTATATAACGGCTCGGAATTTCTCGGATACCTCGGCAACTACTGGGGAGACTATAGAGGAGTAGATAGCGATGGAAACGGGGTTGGCGATACACCATATGTTATCAGAACGTTGTTTACACAAGACTACAGTGAGGAAGACTACTATCCTCTTATGAAGCCCTTTGAAAGCTACTTAGAAATTCCCATATCTACAACATCTAAAGCTGAAGAGGTTGTGTCAAACAAGACTGAAATGCTTGAGAATATTACGGTCTATACAGCAAACATTGAAACAAAACTGTCTGGAAATTATTCTGGAGAGATGAATTTTACCCAGATAAGGATGATATATATAGCTTCAGGAGAATTTAAAGGCAAAGGATTTCTCATAGGAAACTGGTCCTCCGTTCTTGATGGCAGAGAATATACGGGAACTTTGCATGGAATTTTGGTTGAAAAGTTTGAAGAAGGAAGAATATATATAAAAGGAGTGCTCGGTGGAGAAGCTGAGGGTATAATTAACGGCTATGTTATAAAAAATTCGAGCAAGTTTTATGCTGAAGCTATTTTAAGCAATGTTGGAAACAATACGGTGTATGCCAGCGTTTACTTAAACGGAAGCGTGGAGCAAATTTCTGAAGAAAATTTCACATCTAAGCTCTATACGCTGCAGGTTCTGCTTAAGGGAAGCTTATCTGGACAATACAACGGTTCGATAAACGTCTTTATTACCCACGTAAGGATTGATAATTCAACGAGCCAATATCACGGCAGAGGCATGACAATAATTTCCTACTCCTCTGCTTACGGCACAGGCAGTGGCTGGGCGTATTGTGAGATGTCTAAAAACATTACAAATCTTATCGGCTTCTTTAAAAAGCCCTTGGAAGGCATAATATCCGGCACCTTAGACGAAACTGGTGTCAAGAAAAAGATTTCAATATTTCTGAAGAGAATAGACTTGGGAAGACCACCACTAGCAGAGATAAATTTAATTCTCTGGGGTCCAATAAGAGTAAGCCCCGGAGAAACCGTTGATTACAACATAGAATATAGAAACGATGGATTAAAGGATGCGGAAAACGTTGTTATCGCTGCACAGCTTCCATATCCGGTAGAATACGTTTCAAGCACAAACGGCGGAGTTTATCATGCAAGTCTTCATCAAGTGTTTTGGAAGCTCGGCACTATCAAGAGCGGAGAAAGGGGAATTCTAAGCTTTAGAGTTAGATACCACTGGGGGCTACGTGCCGGCGAAGTATACGAAATATATCCTCTATTCGGAACAACGAGTCCAGCATCATATACAACGATCTGCAACATTGATAAATATCTAAAATATAAGCCAACCAAGGTAACATATGCTGAAGTTGTTCCGACAGAAAATTTGAGCGATGAGCTGAGAATTGAGCTGTCCAACGAGCAAGTATATGAACTATACAACTATTCAAAAGAGCTTGGATATAACTATACAAAGACAATAATAAGAATGAGGTTCAGCAACAATGTAACAATTGTTAGGATATTAATGCTTAATGAATCCAACTATCCGTTGCTAATCACAAACTACAACAACAGCGTTTATTTCATAGAACAGTATTTGAACGACAGCATAAGAATATTTAACAGAAGCGGAGGTATGGTATACTACTTCTTAAACAACTCGTATAGCGGTTGGGGAACATGGAACATAACGAGAAGCCCAAGCGTATGGCAGTGCATAGTGAACGGCATTATTCAGAGCGTTCCGTCTTGGGCACTATCCAGAGCTGCAGATCTCCTAACTGGTGGGGCAAAGATAGCAGTAAAAGTTGCTCTTGCACTTCCTGATTGTGGAGGTTGTATTTCAACGATCTTTGATAAAAAATTACCCATAGATACCTCATGTGCAAATTGCCTCTCAAACGGCGTGCAAAGCATACCCTTTATTGGTGAAGCTGTTGGTGCAGCTGGAATTGTTGCGGACTGTATAGGAGATCCAGAGAAATATGCGTGCACACCGGGTTCTACAAAGACTGCTTGTGCAAAGGACTTGGGATTGTATTACAGGCTCTTTGACTTTCCAAATAAGCTTATTATATTTAAATGCTCATCCTTTGGCTTTTGGAAGAAGTCCGATTATATAATATGTGATGCACCTCCAGAGTTCGGAGGATACGGCTCTGGAACAAAGTGCACAGATGGTGCGTGTGTGACAAAAGATAAAATAAGAGGAGCTCACGTATCAAGAATTATTGTTGCTCACGATCCTAATATAAAGTATGGTCCAGAAGGATTCGTTAAACCCGGGCAGTTGCTGAATTATACGGTAGAATTTGAAAATGAAGGAAATGGTAGTGCTTTTGGAGTTTACTTTGTTGATTTCCTCGATGAAGATTTAAACGAGAGCACTCTTGAAATAAGCCCGGTCTATGATAAAAATGGAAGTATAATCGCACCAAAAGGAATATATGATAAGAATACAAGAACAATAACGTGGTTCGTTGGTAAAGTAGGACCAAAGGAGGGTGGGTATGCAAACATCAGCGTGAGAGTTCGAGAGGATGCTGAAGAGGGAACAGAAATAATAAATTATGCTATTGTATATTTCCCATCTGTGCCGGAGGAGACAAGAACGAACAGTATAGTGTCCGTTGTGGATATAAACGCTCCAAGATACTACAACGTATCCCAAAACAAGGATCGTGTAAATGTTGGCGATTTTATAACATTGAAAGCTTATTGGAAGGACGGAACGCAACTAAACTGGGCTTGGTTGGAAATTAATGAAAGTGGAAAATGGGAAAATATAAGCTATGCTAAGCTTTTGAGCTCTGAAGAATGGAGTATTTTTGAGATTAAAGTAAATAAAGAAGGAGATATATGCTGGAGAATATATGTAAACGATACCGCTGGAAACGTGAATTCTACAGAAATCTACTGCTTTACCGCAGAAAAAATGGGAGCACCCGCTATAAAGATAATAGTTCCAGCTAACAACAGCTATATGGAATTTCTTCAGTTATATGTTGTATCAGATAAACCTCTAAGAGAAGCTGTAGCAGAAGTATGGGGACACGAGACAAAAAATATAACTTTGAAGGGTAACGGAACGAAGTGGTATGGAAACCTTTCGTTAAGCGAGGGAGAATATTTTGTAAGAGTGTGGGGAACAGATTACGAAAACAATACAGGTATAAGCGATGTTTATAAATTTACAATAGTATCAATGTATAGAAACATTTCAACGACAATCACCTCAAATGAATCTAAGGTTATCTTAAATACGAGTCATGTGACTATAGAAGCGACTGCAACTACCAATACTACGCTAAACATTTCAGTGGTGCTTTCGTATAGACCTTTAACTAAGGAACTTAACAGAACAACAAGCTATGGAAAGGCTGAAAATGCAGTTAAATATGTAAAAATAGATAGCTTTACTCCTCAGCAAAACATAAGCAGAATAAATGTAACTCTATACTTTGTAAGAAACGAAGTAACAAGCTTTGATACAGATACATTAGCGCTTTTCTACTGGAACAATACTGCATGGGTAAGCACGATAGATAGCATAAACAAGACAATACCAGATACCTCAGGCGGGCTCTATGTATATCATGCTGGTAAGCATTACGATCAAACCACGGGAAAGGGTTATGTATATGCTGTAGTTAACCATACAAGCGTTTTTGCGATAGGTGGTGAAGTAAAACAAGTTGCCGTAGTGCCAACACCTTCTGCCGGTGGAGAATACTCGCCAGAAGTCGTGATTCTTGCAAACAGCATAGATTTAAGCTTAGCTAAAGAGCTCGTTGAGAAGCTTAAGAAAAACAGAATAAAGGTCTACATAGCAAATGCAAGCAACTTCAGCGAGTATAAGACGAAACTCTACATAATCGTTCTTGGCGGACATGAAGCCTACGAAGGTATTGGTGATATTGTTGCAGAGATAACAACATCTGAAGAAAGAGCTAACATAAGTAAAGGAAAAGTATTTATCAAGAAAAAGTCCGTATTCAGAAGCGGTCAAACAGTCTATATATTCGCGGGTGCCAACAGATTTCTTACCGCTGAAGCTTGGAAGAACAATATTAACAGTGTTATAAAGGAAATTAAATATAACATAAATTAATTATTTTTCAGTAATTCTTTTTTGTTGGAGCAACTTGGCAATTTATACGAGATAAAAGAATAATAATTTGATAACTTTTCTGCAAAAGGTATCGGCTAAGCATATACATTTTTCCTTATCCTTAATATATTGGATTTTTTCATATTGTTAAAAAACATGCAAAAAATCTGCAGCCTTGATT
>JALTZZ010000082.1 GCA_027051165.1 archaeon
AGCCTTCGTCTGAGAGGTATTTCTGAACGTCTCTAAGAGACATGCCCTTGAAATAGAGCAAGACTGCTTTTGCTTTGACACTTGAAGGGACCCTATGCCAGTGGTAAACTTTATAAAGTAGTTCTCTTACAAGCCTTAGAGCACTCATACTTCCATTCTACCCCTCCACTTGGAGGGGGCTTTTGCTTTAAAAAGTTGACAACCTCGTTTCATACTTGACATATCGCGGGACTTCTTGTTAAAACCCCTTCGTCTGTGTTTTGAGGACTATTTTCTGATTGCCTCTATGTTTATACTGTAGGCTTCGTCCGAGGGGTATTTCTGAACGCCTCACATGCCTATGAAATAAAGCAAGACTACTCTTACCTTGATAATTTAAGGAACTCTGTGCCAGTAGTAAACCTTAACAAGTATATATCTTACAAGCGATAGAGCATCTATGTTTCCATTTTACCTTCAAAGGGGGGATTCTCTCTTTAAAAAGTTGACGCCTTCTTGATTTAATCAACCTTTTCACCCTCAGTAGCTTCCTTTAATAGCATTTTTAATATTTTGATATGCTCCACAGTAACCATAGATGCATCTTTACTATGGTCTTCACGCATTATATCTATTAAATTTTCCATGAAACTCATAGTGTTTTCTACTATTCTTAGGTAGTACTTAATTGTATGTAGAACACCGTTACACACAATTTCAATACCCATTCGTCGTTTTGTTTGTTCTATTAACTTTTGTATTTCCTCTTCATATCCTACTTTTATATAAGGTTCCGCGGTCGTCAAAAACAAATAACGCTTGATAGATGTGCCCATAACTTGATTTATCTTGGGTTCCACTATAGCGGGGCTTATAGGAATGTCATGTTTGGCTTCTACTGCTTCAAATATTTGCCCTTCTTCATCATATACCTCTATATCGCCGTATCCTTCCCTTGTATCGGATACATTATGATGCTTGAGTGGAGCAAGGTACTTTCCAGAATACACACCAATTCCCTGTGATACCAGTAGTTTATAGATGCTATAGAGCATTAGCACAGGTAATCTGGCGGTGTATAACTTCTTTTCCTCAGAAAAATACAGGAGTTTTTTTAAAATCTCAACCGTCTTGTTAATTGTAAGCTGAGGTTTGCAGACAGACGTACTCTCATTGATTACCACTTCAATCTCACTTTTTTCCCGTTCGTACATTCTGAACAATCTATACAACAAATACAATAGAACTCTATCCGCTAACCTGGCATTTACATTAACTTTCTCCATAAAAAGCGGGAAGCTCTCTTTTATTTCTTTCACTCTCGCTTTTTTACTTATAGCCTCAGAAAGAGGCTCCTGTCCTCTAAACGTTGGAGTTAGCCATGCGGTAGCTGTGTTAACATAGCCAGGAAAATACTTCCTCAAGATAGGTATTGTCACCTTTTCGTCTATTCTTCTAAAGCTTATTCCTCCCAATTTTGCGGTGTGTCTATCTAAATCCTGATCAGGGAACCTGGATTTTATAAGCAACAACGTTACGGTTGCGGATATAAAAGATTTGCCCTGTTTCAAGTTTCTAAGAATGCTGTCTATGTATATATTAACTCCTTCTAACTCTTCCGTGTCAAGCTCAGGCAAGTTTTCAGCTTCTTCTACTTTCTCGTGTAAGTATCTTTTAAGTTCCTCTATTATCTTATGTGCATCTTTACGGCTCATAGATTTCAAACCCTTCCCTTTTCAGGTTTTCCACCACTTCTCTGTTTGGCTCATAATTGATCCACAAACATTCTCTTCTCTTTGCTTTAGAAGAGTGTATTGTCACAGGAGGAGTTTGTATCATTATCCAGTTTTTATATAACTTCCGCATCAGCGGATCCTCGTATCCGGAAAGAGCTACTTTACCCTGAACTTCATTCAGGACTTCCGCTAATTTTATGTGGTCATTATCGGTCATCTCATATCCATAAGCATTCGTATCTTTCCTCGACGAATGCACGTAAGGAGGATCGCAGTAGAACAGCGTCTCCGGGCTGTCATATCTTTCTATAATGTTCAAAGCATCATCATTTTCTATTTGCACATCTCTGAGTCGCTTGGCGACTAACCACAGGGCATTTATCCTGTTTTGCCATCTTGATATAGCTCCAGCTTTGCCACGCCTGCTCGTTAGTTTACAATGTGCCCATCTTCCTTCGGTTGCCTTTTGAGCTAAACCTATGCGGACCTGTTCTGCTCGCACAAAGAAATACAAAGCTCTTGTCACATCATCTACATTCTCAGGAAGGTTAATGGCTTTCCTGAATTCTTCTCTTGAAAAAGGAGTTAAATACAACTTTCTTATTAATTCTTCCGTTCTATCCCTCAGCACTCTGAAAAAATTAACAACCTCCCCATCTATGTCGTTATAGGTTTCTACTTCAGAAGGTTCTTTGTTAAGTAAGACAGCCGCAGAACCTCCGAATGGCTCACAATAATGCTTAGATTCAGGTAGCAGGGGGACAATCCAGTCCACATGACTTAGTTTTCCCCCATACCAGCGGAAAGCCAACAGTTTCCTTTTTTGTTTAGAAGTGGCTTTTATCTCTATGATAATGCCATCTACATAAACATCAGGATATTGCTCTATTACTTCTTTTGCCTTTTTGCGCAGGAATTCTACCGCGTGCTTCTCAGAGGGTTCAGCAAAAAGGGTAAGTTCGACGTCTTGCATATTAGAATAATTATAAAACATGTCTTCCCATATAAGACCGATGCTTTTAAGAACGAGGACTAATCTGTCATTTCCATATATGCTTTTAGTATTCCTCCGGGTTCCATCAATGCTTCTTATCTCTTGGAGGAAAGGGATCGTTGCCGTAGCTGTCTTTATCTCTTATCTTTCCGTCCCTGCCATGTATGACAAGTTCGGTTTTCTTTTGCTTTGCTACTTCCCGTCCGTAGCTTATAGCCTCTTTCTGGGTTTTGGCAACCCTTAAAGGATTGGCTTTACCTGCTTCCTTAACAGCCCATTTACCCGAGCTGGGTACAATGTGTATAGATTTCTTCCTGCTCATGATTACCTCCCTCTTAATATTGTAAGTTCTTGTTTGACAGGAACAACCTGTATATTATATGAGTATTACAAGAACCTGCTCTGTCCAAAAATAGCTTTAGATTCCTCCTGTTCTTCGCATCTTCCTCTTTCACATGTGCCTCCAGGCCCATGTTCATGCCAGCCCGCCCATCATAAGCATATTCATTATCCCTACCTTGAA